>NZ_CP122954.1:1285851-1607314 GCF_030323545.1 Helicobacter pylori
TTAGAGTTTTCTACCCATTCTAATTCTTCAAACGATTCTAAAAAATGCGTAGAAAGCAGGCTTTGTGAATCTTTGGCTAATTGGATCACGCTTAAAGCCATGTCTTTTTGAACCGAATAAGGGGCATGCACCGCAAGAGCGGCTTTAAGCTTTTTATCTTCTAAATCTTTTAACTCTTTAAATTTGGCCTCAAACGCTTTTAGTTTTTCTAAAGAATAGCTACTCCCTAAAAACTCTAAAAACACGACAGCACTCAAGGGGCTTTCTTTTAATAAATTAACTTCTATCAGGTGGTTAGAAATCGCTCCTACGCTCCCCACACCGCTTTTTAATTGCGCACTAATGGCGTTTTGAATAGCCCCTTGGCAATTTTCTAAAATCGCCCCCCCATTGTTTAACACGCTCCCTAACCAGCCAGAAAAACTCCCATAATCAAAACTCGCCTTATTGTTGGAAAATTCAAAATGGGTGTGCGCGTTGATAAAAGCGGGCAATAAAACGGAATTTTCAAAAAACTGCACCTTTAAGTGGGGGTGTTTAAGCGTTAAACTTTGATAATCGCCTATTTCAACAATCTTTTCATCAAAGACTACGCCACAATCTTCTAACACTTCGCATTTTTCATTGCATAAAAAAACTAAAGACGCTCCTATGATTTCTTGCATGCATTCTCCTTAATAAATGTGGTTTGCCCCTTTAAAATCATTCTTTGAACTCCGCCGTATAATTCTAAACCATAAAAGGGCGAATTTTTATTATCAACTCTTGTTTGAGCGTTTAAATCTACGATCATGAGATTGGCTAATTGGTTTTCTTTAACCTCGCCTGCATTGAGTTTTAAAAACCTCGCTTGATTAGTCGCCATGACTTTAATGAGCTGTTGGAAGCTGATAACCTTTTTTTGAACTAAAAAAGTATAAGCCACGCTAAAAGCGTCCTCTATGCTCTCACACCCAAAAGCGCTTTCTTCAAAAAGCTCTGCGCTAGAGTTTTTAAAAACATGAAGGCTTGTGAGCATGGCGATTTCATTATTTTTTAGGGCCTCTTTTAAAGCGTTTTGGCTTTCTTTATCCCTTAAAGGAGGAGCGATTTTAAATCTAGGCTCATAATCTTCATACACGCTCTCATCTAAGATTAAATGGCTTAAGGGCGTTTGGGCTTGCAAACGCGCTCCTAAATCATTAAAGGCTTTGATGAGTTTGAGTGTGGCGATGCTACTCACTTTATCTAAAAGCATAGGGATTTGTAACGCTCTAGAAACTTCCATAAAACGCACCAAGCGCGTGTTTTCAAACGCATTTTCCACAAAATTTTGCCCCAATTCATAGGCTAATGCCCCACTATTTAGGGGTTCAAAAGAATTTTCCAAAGAAATTAAAAGAGGCAAGTTGTAGGATTTAGCGTAGTGGCTGATGAGTTCTAAAAAAGCGTCAGATGGCGCGATTAAAATTTCCCCTCCTTTATTTTTAAGCGTAGCGATGTCGGCTAGTTGGTTGTTTTTAATCGCCATAATATTTTTAATGCCGCTTTGATCGCAATCAAAAACATTGAGCAACCCCACCCCCCCTTTAAAAGCCTTTTGTTTTAAATTTTCATAACCCTCCAAAGCAGTAACGCTCAAATCAATGAAGCTTGGCAGCACGAATAAATTCTTGCACTCAATCACTTCTTCATTTGTGGTAGGGCTTAAGTTATCTTTAATCTCTATAATGAGAGAATCTTTTAAGCGGATATCCGCTCTTTTTAAAACCCCATCATCATAAAACGAAGCGTTTTTTAACAACATCAAACCCTCCTATTTTTGCAAGAAATCCGTCAGGCTTTCTAAAGAATTTGTCATGATCAGTATTCCCATTAAAATAAGCACCAACCCTGAAACAATTTCAATCGCACGGTTGTATTTCTTTAAGGATTTTAAAAACAAAAGCGCTCTTTCTAGCATTAAAGCCACCAATAAAAAAGGGATCGCCAAGCCCATTACAAACACCACCATAAGCATTAAGCCATAAGCATCCTTACTTGCGCTCATGATCACTATAGAAGTGAATATCGGCCCGATGCATGGCGTCCAGCCTAAAGCGAAACTCATGCCCAAAAGAAAGGGGTAAAAGCGCTGCATGCTATTAGATTTGCTCGCCAAACGAACGCTTTGAGTTTTATACAAAAATGCAAAACGAAACACGCCTAAAAAATGCAAACCAAAAAGGATCACAATCCCCCCAGCGATATAATTCACCCAGGAAAACGAAAAGCTATGGATAAGCTTAGCCATAGACATGCCCACGCCCAAAAACACGAGCGAAAACCCTACCACAAACATCAAGGATTTTAAAAAAACCGAAACCCTTTTAGCCTTACCATCTTTAATATCCTCTAAAGAAATTTGAGAAATATAAGACATATACGCCGGGATCAAGGGCAACACGCAAGGGCTTAAAAAAGTTAAAATCCCGGCTAAAAGCGAAGTTAAAAGAGGCGCTGTGTCAAATAAATTGATAAGCGTGTTATCAAACATCATTCAATCCTTTTTTAAAAATAACCATTTCTTGTCTTTTTTAGGATAACAAAATCTCACTTAATCTTAGGCGTAATTTCGTTATTTTCTACCACAAACGCCACGCTGTCATTCTCTTTAATTTTATCCTCTAAAATGAGTTCAGCGAGCTTGTCTTCTACCATTTCATAGAGCGCGCGCTTTAAGGGTCTAGCGCCATAAAATCTGTCAAATCCCGCTTTGGCGATCAATTCTTTTGCCTCTTCGTCTAGGGTTACATTAATGCCCCTTTCAAGCGCTTTTTTTTGAATGTTTTCAAAAAGTATCCCCACGATATTGGCGATAGCATGGCTATCTAGGGCGTTAAAGGAGATGATTTCATCTAAGCGGTTTAAAAATTCCGGCTTAAAAAATTGCCTCAAACTCTCTTTAATCGCTTGTTGTTTATCGGCTTCACTCAAATTCTCTTCCAAAAGCGCGCCGCTAGCCACATTGCTGGTTAAAATCAAAATCGTGTTTTTGAAATCCACTCTCACGCCCTTACTATCGGTTAAATGCCCTTCATCTAAAACCTGCAACAAGAGGTTAAACACATCCGGATGGGCTTTTTCCACCTCATCTAACAGCACCACGCTATAAGGCTTTCTGCGCACCGCTTCGGTCAATTGCCCGCCTTCTTCATAGCCCACATACCCAGGAGCAGCCCCAATAAGACGGCTTATGGCATGCTTTTCCATGTACTCGCTCATGTCAATTCTTATAAGATTTTTATCGCTATCAAACAAGAATTGCGCCAAAGCTTTAGCGCTCTCAGTTTTACCCACGCCTGTTGGCCCTAAAAAGAGAAAACTCCCTATGGGCTTGTTGCTATCGCTTAGGCCGGCCTTATTCCTTTTAATCGCTTTAGCGATCGCTTTGATCGCTTTTTCTTGCCCCACCACTCTTTTTTGCAATTCGCTTTCAATGTTTAAAACCCTGTTTTTTTCGCTCTGGAGCATTTTTTGGACCGGGATATGCGTCCATTGGCTCACGATCTCAGCGATGTTGTTTTCGCTTAAAGCGTTTTGCAACAACGCCCCGTTTTGTTGCATGACTTCCCATTTATGCTGCAATTCTTCTTCTTTCTTTTTGTTTTCAGGGATTTTAGAGTATTCAATTTCGCCCGCTTGCTGGTAATCCCCATTGCGCTTAAACCTCTCAGCCTCTCTTTTCAAATTTTCTGTTTCCATTTTCAAGCGTGAAATCTCTTTAAACACTTCTTTTTCGTTTTCAAATTGCACTTCTAATTGGATTTTTTCTTCTTTCAAACCGCTCAATTCTTTAAGGATTTCTTGCATGCGTTTGGCATTGCTCTCTTTTTTTTCCATTTCAAGGGCTTGTTTTTCCATTTCCAGTCTTTGGATGGAACGTTTAACGCTAGAGAGTTTTGCCGGCTCTGATTCCATTTGCATTTTTAATTGAGCCGCTCCCTCATCAATCAAATCAATCGCTTTATCGGGTAAAAACCTATCAGTAATGTAACGGCTAGAGAGTTTAGCGCTCGCTATGAGTGCGGAGTCATTGATGGTGATATTATGGTGCGTTTCTAAAGTTTCTTTTAGCCCCCTTAAAATCTGTAAAGCTTCATTGATGCTAGGCTCATTGAGTAAAATGGGTTGGAAACGCCGTTGTAACGCCATGTCTTTTTCAAAATACTTGCGGTATTCTTTTAGAGTGGTCGCTCCAATCGTGTGCAATTCCCCCCTAGCGAGCGCGGGTTTTAAAATATTAGCCGCATCCATGCCCCCCTCACTAGCCCCAGCCCCCACAATCGTATGGATTTCATCAATGAATAAAATCACATTCGCGCTTTTTTTAACTTCTTCAATCACCTTTTTCAAACGCTCTTCAAATTCGCCTCTGTATTTCGCTCCAGCCACCAATAAGCTCAAATCTAAAGCGATAACTCGTTTGTTTAAAAGCGTTTTAGGCACTTCCTTATTCACAATGCGTTGGGCTAACCCTTCCACAACCGCTGTTTTCCCCACTCCAGGCTCACCTAATAAAATAGGGTTATTTTTTGTTTTTCTGATCAAAATTTGCATCATGCGAATGATTTCTTCATCTCTTCCGATCACGGGATCCAGCTTATTTTCTAGGGCTTTTTGCGTCAAATCAATGCCAAATTTTTCTAAACTTTCCAAATTGGAATCATCGTTTTTATTTTGGATAGTCGCGCCTTTTCTCAAAGATTCTAAAGTTTTTTGCAATTCCTTAGTGTCTAAATAAGGTTTTAAAACGCTTTCAAAAAGGCTCATATTCGCCAAAAGATACACATCGGTAGCGATGAAAGAATCGCCAATTTTAGCCATCAAGCCTTGAGCGTTTTCCAAACTTTGGATTAGAGCTTGGTTTAATTGGATATTTTGCTTGTTGATTTGTGAAACTTTAGCAAACTTATGCAACTCGCTTTGAACGCTAAGCCTTAAAGCTTGAATATCCACAGACATTTTTTGCAAGGCTTGAATGAGGATGCCTTGGGAGTTATTGAGCATGACAAAAAGCATGTGCAAGGGCGTTACTTCAGCGTTTTTATGGTGTAAAGCTAAAGCGAGTGCGCTGTCTAAAGCCTCATGCAATTGGTCCGTCATTTTTTCAAATAAATTCATTATCAATCCTTTTTGAGTTTTAAAATCTTTACTATTTTACACTATTTTAACCCTCAAAGGTTTTTAAAACGCTCACATTAATGACAAACTCTCTAAAATACGCTTTTTAGACAACTCGCAATATTCTTTTTCAATCTCTAAACCCACGCTAAAACGCCCTAAAGCGTTGGCCTCTAAAATAGTCGTGCCAGATCCGCTAAAAGGATCAAAAATCGTGTCTTCTAAAAAAGAAAACAATTGGATGCAACGCCTGGGTAATTCCCTTGGGAATGGGGCTGGGTGCTTTAAGCGCTTTTTGGATTCACCGCTAAAATTCCAAAGCCCGTTCGTGTAGAGTAAAAATTCCTCTTTACTCATTGTAGAAGTTTGTTTTTTTCGTTTGTATTCGTTTTTATAAAAAACAACAATCAACTCCACAGGAGCGATCGCATAGGGTGCGCTAGCTTGCAGCCAACTCCCCCAAGCGGTGCGTCTTGAAATATTGCTTTCATTCCAAATGATCGTATTTTGGTATTTCCAACCGCATTCTTTAGCCACTATAGTAATATCAGCCCCCAAACTTTGCTTGCCATGTTTATTCGTATCTAAAGGGACATTCAAGCACAATCTCGCCTGTTCCTTACCCCAAAAATAACAATTTTTAAGCCAATTTTTACACCAATTCAAATAATCATCATAAGCCCTAAAATCATTACTCCCTTGATATTCAATACTCAAATTATAGGGCGGTGAAGTGATGCATAAATCATAAAAACCTTTTTCAAAAGTCTCTAAAACGCTGGCATCGCCATGGTATAAATCCAATTTTTCCAAACTGAAATAAGGTTTCATAAAAGCCTTTTTAAATCTTCTAACAAGTTTTCTATACCCTTAATCTTAGAGCTTTGATCAAAATGGCTTTTGGCTAAATAGAGACCATCTAATTCATGCTCCATGACGATCCTGGCTTTTTTAGGCTTGTCTTTAAAACTGATTTCATCATCATTATCCGGCGTTATCATAAAGACTCTAATGTGAGAAGTTATGGGCGATTGTAAGAGTTTTAATTTCCAATAAGGCGTTTCGGTGAAACGCTCTCTAAACGAATTTTTTACCGACAAGATCGCTAGGATTTTGATATTATCCTTGTTGGTTTGATAAAGAATAATATCCCCATCAGGTAAAACGCTATACTCTCCAAAATGCACCAATAAAGCCCGTTTGACTCTATCCAGCTCGCCATTAATGCGTTTAGCCCTTAAGATTTTATCGTTCGTCATTTTTACATTGTTTTTAATACAAAAATCTTTTAATAAAAGTTCTATGATTTTTTCTAACACCCTTCCTATGGTGCTGACAAAGCCTTGTCTGGCCAAAATACTAGCCTCTTCCTTGCTTTTATTTTGCTTAATATAATCGTTCATTTTATCATTTAAAAAGCGCTCTTTTTCTTGTGTGTAGAAAACCTGTAAAAACTTGTAAGGTTCAGGTTGTTCTCTCATAAAATCTTTAAAACGCTCTAAAATAATGTCGGCCAAACTCAATTCAAACACCTTAATCAAATCAATCAAATTATAATACAAAATTTTTTGATAATGGCTGGTGTTTCAACAAGCTTATGATAAAAATGAAATGCAAGTTTTAGATATTCTGCTTAAAAGTATTGCTAATGAATCATATATTTTCACTAAAATAATATTGACAGAGTTTAATCAAAGGGCTAGATATGCAATTTTTAAATCAGTCTTTAGGATTTTTTAATAAGGGGTGCTTTGAACCTATTGATAGAAACTTCATTACAGAAAGCTATCAGGCATTAAAGCCGATTGAAGAAATTCAAAATAAATACAATAAACATGACAACGATTCATTTTTGAATGAATTGAGAGACAGCATGGTGGCTCTATATTTAGATTATGAGCTTATCAATATTCAAAAGCATGGTCTTGATGCCAAAAGAAGTTCAAGCGATGAATTTTTAGAAATCAAACAAGTATCCTTTCAAAGTAAGACTTGGAGTGCGACTTTTAATGACACCACTTTAGAAAAAGCCAAAGTTTTTTGCGATATTAAAACGACTTTAGCTGTGGGCGTGTGGAATAATATTTCTAATCTTTTATTCATTGTTTATGGAAAGCACCCCGAAATAGGCTTGTATTTAGAACAAAAAGTAAAAGAGTGTCATAATGAGAGCAGGCGTTCAACTCAAACGATAGGGGTTAGTAAATTAATCAAAGAATTTGATTCTAAAATGAAACCCATTGATTCAAAAGAACAAGAGCTTATCAATCTTTTTAATCTCAAGTTTGGTCGTTTTTCTTGGGAAAACCATCTTGCATAAAGTTTTTATTATGGAGGCTTTGGAGTGTTTGAAAAGAATAGAAAAAGAAAGCATCCAAACTATCTATATAGACCCCCCTTATAACACCAAGAGTTCTAACTTTGAATATGAAGACGATCATGCTGACTATGAAAAATGGATTGAAGAACATTTGATTTTAGCAAAGGCTGTGTTAAAACAAAGTGGTTGTCTTTTTATTTCTATAGATGATAATAAAATGGCTGAAGTTAAAATCATTGCCAATGAAATTTTTGGAACGCGCAATTTTTTAGGCACTTTTATCACTAAACAAGCCACAAGGTCTAACGCTAAACATATCAATATTACCCATGAATATGTTTTAAGCTACGCCAAAAATAAAGCGTTCGCTCCTGGTTTTAAAATCTTACGAACGCTTTTGCCCATTTATGCTAAACCATTAAAAGATTTAATGCGAACGATTAAGAATGTTTTTAGACAAAAAGGACAAGATCAAGCCCAACTTGTCTTAAAAGAACAAATCAAAGAGTTATCTCAAAAAGAACATTTTAATTTTTTAAAAAATTATAATTTAGTGGATGAAAAAGGTGAGATTTATTTCGCTAAAGATTTATCCACGCCTTCACACCCACGCAGTGTAGCGATAGAAGAAATCAATCTTTTTTTAGAACCCTTAAAAAGCAGAGGGTGGAGCAGCGATAAAAAGCTTAAGGAGTTGTATTATCAAAACAGGCTTATTTTTAAGAACAATCGCCCTTATGAAAAATATTACCTAAAAGAATCGCAAGATAATTGTTTGAGCGTGTTGGATTTTTATAGCCGACAAGGCACAAAAGATTTAGAAAAATTAGGATTAAAGGGGCTTTTTAAGACACCAAAACCTGTAGAATTGATTAAATATTTATTGCTATGCTCCACCCCTAAAGATTCTATTATTTTAGATTTTTTTGCAGGCAGTGGGACAACAGCGCAAGCGGTTATAGAAGTTAATAAGGATTATTATTTGAATTGGTCTTTTTATTTGTGCCAAAAAGAAGAAAAAATTAAAAATAACCCGCAAGCTGCCAGCATTTTAAAAAACAAGGGGTATCAAAACACGATTTCAAACATCATGCTGTTGCGTTTAGAAAAGATCATCAAAAGCCATGAATACGAAATTTTAAGATAAAACGAATAGCGTTTTAAATATTATTTTTCAAACCCCTACACCCTATCCACGCTCAAAATTTCAGCGCTCGCTCTGGCTTTTTCATTACTCAATTCAATTTTATCGCCCCTTTTTAATGCCTCTAATTCTATCGCTTGATTATTCTTGCTCACCAACACCCCGAATTGGGGCAATTTCAAATTGGCATGAGCGAGTTTAAGGGCATTCTCTAGCCTATTTAATCGCTCTGTTTTAGTTTGTAAAAAAGGGCTTGTTAATGTTTGAGTAGAGATTTTTTCTAAAAGCGTTTTTTTAAAGCGTAAAAATTCTAAGGTTTTATTTTCTAAAGCGATTTTTAGTTTCTCTAGTTTTAAGGTGTTTAAATGGTGCTTGTTTTCAAAACTCAATCGTTTTAAAAAATCCGCTAAATGCTCTAAATGCGCCTTTTTTTGGTGGAGCAAAGTTTTAAAAGAGCGGTGCAATTTCACATTAAACCCATCAAGTCTTTGCAACCATTCATCGCTATTGGGGAGTAAAATCTCCATCGCATTTGAAGGCGTAGAAGCCCTTAAATCCGCCACCAAATCGCTCAATAAAAAATCGCTCTCATGCCCAATAGCTGACATGCTGAAAGTTTTAGCCAAATGCAATGCATCAGCGATTTTCTCATCATTGAAAGAATACAAATCCTCCATGCTCCCCCCACCCCTAGCCATTACAATCGCATCAAAAGCGTTTTTTGTGTCATGAAAACTATCCGCATAAGCGATGCTCTCCACCACGCTTTGAACGCACCCCTCCCCTTGCATTAGAGTATTGATGCAAACCAATTCACACATCGGCCATCGTTTGGAAGCGATCTTTTTCATGTCCGCCCAAGCGGCTGAATTTTGAGAAGTGATGACTGCCACTCGTTTAGGAAAATGCGGTTTGGGCAATTTATTGGCTTCATCAAAATAGCCTTTAAGGCGTAATTTTTCTTTCAATTGCTCTAAAGCTAGGGTTAATGAACCTATCTCTTTAGGCTCTATTTCAAAGCAATTGATTTGATAATCCCCCCTTGGAACATACACGCTAACACCCCCAAAAACAACCACTTCCTGCCCTTCTTTTAAAGCGAATTTAAGCCTGTTAGCGTTCCCTTTAAACAGCACGCATTTAATAACTGACTGGCTGTCTTTGAGCGAAAAATACGCATGGCCGCTCACCTTATGGACAGTCAAATTACTCACTTCCCCTTGAACCCTAATTTGCAAAAAAGTCACTTCTAAAAGGGCTTTGATTTGCGTATTGATTTCGCTCACGCTCAACACATGCACCAACTCCCCCTTTTATAGCAAACGAGTGAGATCATTGAAAAGCCCTAAAAACATGACAAAAACCAAAAACCCCACCCCCGCTAGCCACAACGCATTTTGTATGGGTGTTGGCAAAGCGATATGAAAAATATTTTTAAAAACAACCCCTAGCATTTGTGCCCCATCTAAGGCTGGAATGGGTAGTAAGTTTAAAATCCCTAAATTGATAGACAAAAACGCCCCAAACAACAAAAGCATGCTCAAACTATTGGCATGGCTTAACGCCCCCACAATGCCTATTACCCCACTCAATTCCTTAACTGAAGCGCTCCCCATAATCAAACGCTTTAAAGAATCCACGATCAAAACAACGCCCTCTTTAAACCGACTCAAGGCCTGCTTGAACGCCTGAATTAAGGAATAAGAAACAATGCCTGTTTTTTGCATGTCCGGTTTAATGCCTATGATTTTATACCGGATCATTTCATTAGGATCGTTAGAATCGCTTATCACCGCCACGATTTTAGGGGTCAGTCGTTTTTCTAAAATCTGATGGTTGCGCTCTATTTCTAAAACCAACTCGCCTCTAGAACGCGCCACTACGCTTCTAATCTCTCTAAAACTCGCTATTTTTTTGTGGTTGATAGAAAGGATTTTATCCCCCTTTAATAGCCCGGCTTCTAGCGCGTTTTTTTCTAAATCGCCAATGACAGGCAGTAAGACTTTTTCCCCACCCAATGCCAGAAAAAAATACACTAAAACCGCAAAAAGAAAATTAAAAAACGCCCCCCCAAATAGTATCCATAGTTTTTGGAAAGGGCTTTTTTGCGCATAGCTATCATTCGTGCTTTCATTCGTTTCATTTTCTTCTTTATCCATGCCCTTTAATTTCACATAGCCCCCAAGCGGGATCAAAGACAAAGCGAATTGCGTGCCAAAAAGCTTAAAAAAATAGAGTTTTTTACCAAAACCAATGCTAAACACTTCTACCTTGACCCCACAAATCCTAGCGATAGTGAAATGCCCTAATTCATGGACAAAGATTAAAAACGCCAGCATTAAAACTGCTATAACAAACATCATACCCCTGCAGGCTCTTTGGTGTTAGGATCTTTTATCATCGGCTCTTTTGAAGGCGTGGGCACTATAGGGGGCGTGGGCGTTGTGGTTTTTGGGATTTCTTTATCTTCTCGTGGGGGTTTTTGCCACAACTCTGTCAAAGCCGCCGCTTTTTTAGGATCCATTTTGGCTAAAATTTTACCTAGTTCTTGGGGTTTTAGCGCCATTAAAATTTCTAAGGCGTTTTGAGTGGGTAGATTTTCTAAAATCAAGGCGGACTTAGAATCTTTCATTTTAGAGTAAGTCTCGCCAATCTTGCTGTCTTTAGCCTGCTTGATTTCTCTTAAAATGCCTTCGTTTTCTTCTATCAAATTTTTAAGGCGTTTTTTTTCTTCCGTTTGTAAGGTTTTAAAGGCTTCTTCTTTAGCGGCTAATTTTTTCAGTTTTTCTTCCACTTCTTTTTCTTTTTTGTTTAACAGATCGTTTTTTTCGTCTAAAAGGCGTGCATTTTCGGTTTGTAAGATCCTTAAAGACTGCTCTTTTTCGCTCAATCGGCGCAAATCGTCTTTCAATTCGGCTTTTTTGGATTCAAAAATCGCAGAGCATTGCAACAATTCTTGCGCGGCTTCTTCGCCAAAGAGTGCTTGTAAAATCAGACCCATTAACAAGATTTTACGCATGCAAGCCCTCTTTTTGCCAGTGTAAAATCATGGCGTTTTCGTCTAAAAGAGCCTGCTCTTTTTTTTCCAAAATTTCCTTTTCTTTTCGCTTTTCATTTTCTAAAATGATTTTAGCTTTTTCTAATTCCTGGTTAGCCAAAAGATAATCTTTTTCTAAAACTTTTAAATCCTTAGTTAAATTCTCGCCCTCTTGTTGGCAATATTCTATCTCCATTCTTAGAGCGCTTTTTAATTGCTGGGTTTGTAAAAAAAGGCTCATTCCCCCCAACTCAGGGTTTTTAAACGCGCTCAATTGGGCTTGTTTGTCCAAAACTTCTCGCTCGTTTTGCCGCAATTCTAAACGCTTGCTTTCAAGCTTTTGCTCTATTTTTTCTAACGCAAGGGTTTTTAATTGCACCAATACAGAAGCGAATTTTTTCATAGAAAAATCGTGTCTTCTCTTTCAGGGCTTGTAGAAATAAGGCCAATTTTCACCCCCACTTCTTTTTCAATGAAACGAACATACTCTCTAGCGTTTGGCTCTAAATCGTCTAATTTTCTCACGCCCACGCTTTTTTCCCAGCCTTTAAAAGTTTGATAAATCGGCACGCAATCTTTCAAATCGCTAGGGAAAGCCTCTAATCTTTCGCCCTTTCTTTCATAAGCCACGCACACCTTAATCGCATCAATCCCGTCTAAAACATCTAATTTCATTAAAGCTAATTGCGTGCAACCATTCAAAGCACAAGCGTATTTTAAAGCCACCAAATCCAGCCACCCGCAACGCCTTGGGCGCTTGGTTGTCGTGCCAAACTCCGCACCCTTAGTCCTTAAATGATCGCCCATGGGTGTAGAATCTTCGCTAGGGAAAGGCCCATTACCCACACGAGTGGAGTAGGCTTTTGTGATGCCTATGACTTCATTGATCGCTTTAGGGTTTAAGCCGGTGCTCACGCATGCGCTAGCACTCGTGGTGTTAGAGCTTGTTACAAAAGGGTAAGTCCCTAAATCAATGTCTAAAAGCGTGCCTTGCGCCCCTTCTAATAGGATTTTTTCACCCTTTTGGTTCGCTTCTATCAGCATGCTTGTCGTGTCTTTGATAAAGGGGCAAATTTTGGGAACATAAGTCTTAAAATATTCCCTCAAATCTTTTTCGTAATCCTCGCCCAAATCATACGCTTCTTTAAAAGGCTCAATAGCTTTGAAATGAGCGTTTAGCTTTTCTTCTAAGATTTTATCGTCTAATAAATCCCCCATTCTTATCCCGCTTCTGGCCATTTTATCCTCATAACAAGGGCCTATGCCTTTTTTAGTCGTGCCGATGTTTTGAGATTTTTCTTTAAAAGCGTCTTTTTTGGCATGATAGGGCAAGATCACATGGGCTCTGTCGCTGATAAACAAACGATTTTCTAAATCCTCAAACGCGCTGATTTCTTCGCACAAATCCTTAACGCTCACGACCACCGCGCTAGAAATGATGTTCTTGCATTTGGGGTATAAAACCCCTGAGGGCATTAAATGCAAAGAATGCTTAACCCCCTTATGCACAATGGTATGCCCGGCATTATGCCCGCCTTGATAGCGCACCACAAAGTCATAATCTTTAGCGATCCTATCAACAATTTTTCCCTTCCCCTCATCTCCCCACTGGATCCCCACAACGACATCTGCCATAAAATATTATCCTTAAAACAAAGTAGATTGGATTGTTTAAAAGCTTGTTAGAATACCAAAAAAAAGTAAAAAGCCTCTTTATAAGCCCTAAAAAGAGCTTAAAAACCTATCGTGTAATTGATATAGAACGCATACAAACGCCTGTAATCCACATCAGCCCCATTCGCTTTCAAATACCTTTGATTGATAGCCGGGATTTTCACGCCAAATTCCATCCCATGCTGAATGCTTTGAGACGCGCTCAAAAACCGGCGGTGCATGGTGCTGGCAAAATGAGCCCTTAAGCCCAAATTAAACAAAAATTGGAAATTCGTGGGAGTGGGGTATTCTTTAAACGAGTTTTCAATTTGATTCCTTAAAGAGCTATCCCAAGTGTTACCCGCTATTTGAATGCCTCCAAACACCCCCACATTCAAGGACTGATCGCTAAAAACCCTTCTAAAGATATTCCATAAAAAGTCTGTGCCAGCGCCATAAGTAAAGATATTCGCTTTAACAGCGCTGCTAAGACTGCCCAATTGCGTAAAGCCATAATCAAAGAAAGCGTAATACCGTAAGCCTATATTCCTCTTTCTCCCAAAAAATTGCTTATAGCCCATTTGAATGCCAAAGCCATTAATAACCCCATGCTGAGAGCTTGTGCCTGGCCCAAATTGGGGTAGGTATGGCTCATCGTAATTATTTAGCATTCCTCCTAGCTGTTTTAGATTCTCTTGGTAAGTAGCGATTCGATCCGAGATGGTTTTCACATCCTTTTGGAGCATTGATTGAAGCATCGATCCTGCACCACCGCTCTTATTCAAGCTTTCTGCGATCTGGCCTAGTTTTGCTGAAGAAGTGTCATTAAAAAGCTGCATTTGGGCTAAGAGTTCTTTTAAAAACACCGAATTACTATCTAGATTCACTCTTGTAAGCGCGTTTAAAAGCGCCACACTCTCCGTGGCTAAGAGACTGAATTCACTTTGAGAATTATAGAGAACTTTTATAATCCCTACATATTCAGGAACGACTCCATTATTACTGCCGTTATTATTATTGTTATTAACCAAGTTATAAAGCACATTACTCAAATACACTTGCAAGGCTTGAACGCTATAAGCGTTTTTATTCGTTTCAAAGCGTTGCTCAATTTGGGGGAGTATTTTTTTAAACTGGGTTAACTCTGCGTTGTTGTTGCCAACAGTTGTATTAGTATTGACAATTTGATTGCCTATCCCTAAAAGAGCGTCCATGGTCGTGTTTGTCGCTAAGGTTAAAAGCCCATTACCCCCTGCCATACCCACGCCCACTTGGCGGAAATCATCAATGACATTATTCCTTAAGGTGCTGCCTTTGTTATTGATATTTTGTTGCGCGCCGCCGATTTGATAGCCCACTCCCATGTAAAAGCCATCGTCTTCAGCTAACGCCATGCTTAAAGGAAGGCTAAAAAGCAGAGCGGTTTTTAAAAGCCCCTTTTTAAGCGCGTGGTATTGACTATAACCTTTTTCCATTCTTGTATTCTTTATCTCTTTTGTATTGGTGTTTTTCATCAAGAGCCTTCCTTAAAAACCGACTGAATAGCCCACATAGAAGCTAAAATTCCTCATATAGCTCGCGCTTGAGCCTTGGGTTGCAAAATATTTATGAGCGATAACAGGGATTTTCACCCCAAATTCTATCCCTTGGTCTAGCTTGTGCTTATTGAAATGGGTTTTTGCAAAGTTGGTGCGCAAGCCCAAATCAAACAAGAATTGGAACGAACTGGACTTGACATCAGGCCTTTGCCCGCTCAACAAGTTCGTTACATTAGTACTCCAAGTTTGCCCTGCAATTTGAGCACCAAAGAAAAGACCGATCGCAGTCCTTTCCCTTCTTCTGGAGCGTTCAAAGAAATTGTATAAAAAATCCGTTCCTACCCCATAAGTAACAAGATTCGCTCCCACTTTTAAATTCGTATCGCCAAAATTCGCATAGCCGTAATCTAAAAACCCGTAATACCTTAAGCCAATATTTTTCTTATGGGTGAAAAATTGTTTATAACCCATCTTAGCCCCAAAGCCGTTCATGCTCGCTGACTGGTAATCTTTGAGCGAAAAGAGGTTAGGGATATAAGAAATCTTATAAAGAGAACTAGCCGAATATTCAAACTGATTCAAGCTCGTATTGATGATGCCTATGACTCTGTCTAGCCCTTTCTTATAGATAAGCTGACTCCCAGTAAAACAAGGCGATGCACTGCTACAAATATTTTTTTCAATAAAACTCCCTAACCCCAAAGTCTCACGATCTAAAGAAATCCCGCTCTTGATCAAAGCGTTGAGTTCGCCAACCGTAGAATTAGCCCCTATCAAGCCCGTTTGCGAAGAAAAATTTTGCATGCCTGTGGCAATATCGCCCACACTCACGCCATTATACGCTCCATTAGTCCCGTCCGCGCCTAAAAGCATGACTTTCACAATGTTTTCGTATAGCTGTCTGTTATTGTTTTGTTGGATTTTGCTCAAATCCACTTGCCCTAAAGCTAAAACGATGTTTTGAGCCACTGAGAGCATGCTATCAGTGATACCGATTTGCTCTTTCCCTACATCCACCACCAAAGGCTTAATGACACCCTGATTAGCGTATTGTTGGGATAGATCTAATAGTTTTCCTAAAATCCCTAGAGATTGCTCTAAATTGACTAAGGCTTGGTTTGGTTGTGCGTTTTGCTGTGATGCTTGCGCATTGCCTTTCATGCTTTCACTCAAAAGAGTTTTTGTTTTATTCCCTAAAATATCCAAGTAGTAGGATAAGGGAATGGCAGAAGTTTGCAACCTCACAGCCCCATCTCTAATCAACTGCTTTAATTCTTGCGCTTGAGTGAAGCCTGGATTTTTCAATTCCTGTCTGGCCAAACTCGTTTGATAATCTATGACAAAAAACGCCCCATCTTCTTCAGCGTTACACAAAGACATGCTCGCTAGTAAGGAAAGAGCGATCGTTTTTTTAAAGGAGTGGTTTTTCAAAAATATCCTTTTTGCTTTGGCTTTGATAAGTGATTTTACTTAATCCATAAAAGAAACTTTCTAATTTTAAGATAATCATTCTTAATTTGCTATTAAGCGTTTCAAAAAAGCATCAAATTGACATCTTTTAAGCAAAATGTTATAATGATCGCTTAATTTTATTGGGGTGTTAGCTCAGTTGGGAGAGCACAACGCTGGCAGCGTTGAGGTCAGGGGTTCGAACCCCCTACACTCCACCATTATTATTACGCTTATCCTCTTTCTTTATGGATCAAACCCATTTTCTTGCTAGTATTACCCATAATTAATTATAATCTTAGGAATTGTTTTTCATCAAGGGAGTTTGAGCGTGAGCAGTTTGTTTAAAATGCGCATTCTTAGTTTTAAAAAGAATAAGCGGGCGGTGTTTTCACTCTATCTTTTTATCGCTTTATTAGCGCTTTCTCTTTTAGCCCCCTTATGGGTCAATGATCGCCCCTTATTCATCTATAAAGATAATAAGGCGTATTTCCCTATGTTTAAAAACTATGCGGAAGTGGAGTTTGGAGGCGATTTTTTCACCCCTACGGACTATAACGATCCTTATGTGCAAAACACGCTTTTAAAAGACGCTTTCATCATCCATGCGCTCATCCCTTATAACTACGATACGATCATTATGGATTTAGACTCGCCTGCCCCCACCCCCCCAAGCTTCAAGCACCTTTTAGGCACAGATGATCAAGCCAGAGATGTGTTAGCCAGACTGGTTTATGGCTATCGTGTTTCGTTAGTGTTTGGGATTTTACTCACCCTTTTTAGCGTTCTTATTGGCGTGAGTTTGGGAGCGTTTCAGGGGTATTATGGAGGCTTAATTGATTTAGTGGGGCAAAGGTTGAGCGAGATTTGGAGTGCGATCCCTATGCTTTTTTTACTCATTGTGATTTCTAGTGCATTTAATTCTAATTTCTGGATCATTTTATTTTTAGTCTTGCTCTTTAGTTGGATGGGGCTTTCTCAAGTCGTGCGCACGGAGTTTTTAAAAGCAAGGAACATGGACTACACCAAAGCCGCTAGAGCGCTTGGGGTGAATGATTTAAAAATCATTTTCTACCATGTTTTACCCAACGCTTTAGTGGCAACAATCACTTATGTGCCGTTTTTAATGGCGGCTAGTATTTCTACTTTAGTGTCTTTGGATTTCTTAGGTTTTGGCATGCCTATAGGGAGTGCGAGTTTGGGCGAATTAGTCAATCAAGGCAAGGATAATCTCACCACGCCCCATTTAGCCATCGTTGCGTTTGTAGCCATTAGCTTGTTGCTTTCTGTTTTGGTGTTCATTGGCGAAGGGGTGCGCGATGCTTTCAACGCTAACATGCTCAAATAAGGGGGTTACATGCTAGAAATCAAAAACTTGAATTGCGTTTTAAACGCGCATTTTTCGCTCCAAAACATCAATATTTCGTTAAATCCTAGCGAAAGGGTGGCGATCGTGGGCGAGAGCGGGAGCGGGAAAAGCTCTATCGCTAATATTATCATGCGTTTAAACCCCAGATTCAAGCCCCATAATGGCGAAGTGCTGTTTGAAACAACCAACCTTTTAAAAGAAAGCGAAGAATTTATGCAGCATTTAAGGGGGAATGCGATCGCTTACATCGCTCAAGACCCCCTATCCAGCCTAAACCCCTTGCATAAAATCGGCAAGCAAATGAGTGAAGCCTATTTTTTACACCACAAAAACGCTTCTCAAACGCTCCTTAAAGAAAAAGTTTCAAACGCCATGAAACAAGTCCAATTAGATGAAAAATTTTTGGATCGTTACCCTTATGAGTTGAGCGGAGGGCAGCACCAAAGGGTGTGTATCGCTATGGGCATTATTAATGCGCCCAAACTGCTCATTTGCGATGAGCCTACCACCGCGCTAGATGCGCAAATCCAAAACCAGATTTTAGACTTGCTCAAGCAATTGAGCGCAGAAAAAAACATCGCCCTTTTATTCATTAGCCATGATTTGAAAGCAGTCAAACGCTTGGCTGATAGGGTTTATGTGCTAAAAAAAGGCGAGATAGTAGAAACCAATTTGACTGAAGAGCTTTTTAATGACCCTAAGCACGAATATTCAAAACTCTTGATTCAAGCTTCAAACTTGCCCGCTAAAAATTTAAAAGCGCTAGACGAGACGCTTTTAGAGGTGAAAGATTTTAGCGTTTATTACTTGCAAAAACGCTTTTTTAGGTCTTCTTTAAAAAAGCCCCTTATCGCATCAGTCAATTTTTCCCTCAAAGCTAAAGAAAACATCGGCATCATTGGCGAAAGCGGGAGCGGGAAAAGCTCTTTAGCGTTGGGGCTTTTAAAGCTCGCTTTAAATAGCGGGGAAGAAAAGATTTTAGGCCAAAGCGTGGGGCTTTTAAATTCTAAGGCGTTCAAACCCTACCGCAAGATTTTGCAAATGGTGTTTCAAGACCCTTACGCATCGTTAAACCCTCGCTTAAGCATTCAAAGCATTTTAACAGAAGCTTTGCGCTTTGCTTACCCTAAAGCTTCCAAAAAAGAATGGCACCATCTCGCAAAACTTTGCTTAGAAGAAGTGTGCTTAAACCCTGAATTGCTTAACTTTTACGCTTATGAACTCAGCGGTGGGGAGCGCCAAAGAGTGGCGATCGCTAGAGCGATTGCTTTAAAGCCTAAAATCATTCTTTTAGATGAGCCCACCTCTGCTTTAGATAAAAGCATTCAAAAAAGCGTGTTGGAATTGTTGTTGGATTTACAAGAAAAGCAGGATCTGAGCTATTTGTTTATCAGCCATGATTTAGATGTGATCAAAGCGTTTTGCGATAAGGTGTTAGTGATAAGTGAGGGGAAAGTCGTAGAAATGGGTGCTATTAAAGAAGTGTTTGACAACCCTAAACACGCTTATACGAAGCGTTTGTTGGAATCCAGGCTTTAAAAAAATTCATGCCTTTAAGCGTTTTTAATCGCTTTTTTCTATGAACAAAACAAGGAAACTTGATAGGGGGCTGTTTTTAAATAAGGGTAGTTGTCAATGAAGAATGAAAAGACCTTGGATTCTTCAGGCAAAATCCTTTCTTTAAAGGTTTTTTCATAGCTTTTTTTGACAAACCATTTAAACGCATGCTCTTCTACAAAATTGTGAGGGTTTTTAAGCACTTCTAGGCGTAAAACGCATTTGTTTAAAGTAAATTTGGAATTGTTTTTGACTCCCACTTGCAAAGAAAAAGCATTGCTATAACTTAAAGGGTTAGCGTGTAAGATGCGTGTTTCTATGGGGTAAATCGCTTGAGTGAGTAAAACCTTCAAAACAAAAGGCATGCTTAAAAACGCGCCCAAAAAAGCTGCTGTTGCTATATAACTAACCCAGCGGTTTCTCAAAAGCAGAGCCAAAAGGAGCAAAACCGCGCAAAAAAGGATTAAAACGCTCGCTATTAAAACGCTAATTAAAGTCGCTTGGCTTAAAAATCCCTTAAAAGACTCTAAAAAAGCTTGGATAAAGGCAAGAGATGCCATGCGTTTTTAAGGCTCTTTAGTCTCGGCAATACTAGATTTAACCTTGCTTTTAGTGTCAATCCAAATATTAGGCACAGCCCCACCTGGAGTGAGCATGATTTGAGCGTTGTTGTTCGTTTTTAACGCTTCATTAAACTGGCCTTGAACTTCAATTTGGCGTAGCCTTAAAAGCTTGTCGCTCAGGCTTTGCGAAATGCTTAAATTGGCTTGAGATTTTGCCTTAGCCTCAATCACGATCGCATCCGCCACGCCTTGAGCCTTAATCCTGTTGGCGTCCGCTTCCCCTTTAGCCAAAGCGGCTTGTTTTTGAGCTTCTTGCTTGGAGCGCTCCACCTCGTATTTCACCCTTTCTGATTCTTGGCGCGCGATTTGGACTTTTTCAATTTGCTCTTTAATCTTAGCGGGTAAGACGATTTCTCTCAATTGGATAGAGCTTAATTCCACAGGGGTGTTGGGGAGCTTAGAAACTTCTTTATTGATACCGCTATTAATAAGAGCGGCGATTTCATTGCGCTTAATGGGTAAATCTTCAGCCGGATAGCGCCCCACGACAGATCGCACCACATCGCGCACCACAGGGTTGATGATTTTTTGCTCCCAAGATAAGCCATAAGTAGCGATCGTTTGGGGGGTGGTTTGAGGGTTTAGGCGGTATTGCACGGTGAGTTCAATAGAAACGGTCAAACCCCTACTATCCATCACATTAATAGCGTCGTTTCTAAAAATCCCTTGGTTTTTACCCGCCACGCCCATGTCTTCGGTGCGTGAAAAATTGATATTCCTGATCCTTGTATCTACAATGAGAATGTCTTGAATGATAGGCACAAAAAAGTGGATTCCTGGCTGTAAGGGGGTGGGTTCGTATTTCCCGGCGGTGATCTTAATGCCAATTTCTCCTGAGCTAATCACTTCAAAAGGCTTGGCCAAAAAAGCGATAACGCCTAAAAGGACAATGACGATTAAAACCGATAGTTTTTTAGAATTAAAAGAGTTAGACGGCGGAATGAAACGCCCCCCATTATTAGGCGTGTTGGGCGTTGGGTTTTCTCTTTGAGGATTTTTCTTTTTTAAATGTTCGTTCAAATCAATGGGCATGAATTTCCTTTTTAAATATTTTAACGGCGTTTGGGTTTTTTAGAATGGTGGTTTGTTTTAGGGTGTCTGTCCCTGTGCTGACCCTTTTTGAAAGAACGCGCTTGTTCATGCGGGTGCGTTTTTTTGTTAGGGGTTTTTGGCGTTTTTTCTTTAGGGTTTTGAATCGCATCAATTTCTTGTTGGTTTAAACCAATTTTGCTGGTTTCAAACTGCAAACTCAAAAGTTTTAAAACCAATTGAGACGGCTCAAAAATTTCGGTAAGCTGTTCATAAAGGCTGATGATCCCTTCAGACACTTTAGCGTCATGCAAGGTTTTGATGATCTGATTTTCGTTGATGGTGGGGATTTCAAAAAGTTCAATCTCTGAATCAATTTCTTTTTGCATGCGTAAAAGTTCTTTGTATTCTAAGGGGGTTACTAAAGTGATCGCCATGCCTTTTTTGCCCGCTCGCCCGGTTCTCCCAATGCGATGGATATAGCTCTCGGTGTTTAGGGGCAAGTGGTAATTAAACACATGGCTTACACCGCTAATATCTAGCCCACGGCTCGCCACATCTGTAGCCACCAACACATCAGCGTCATTTTTTTTAAACGCCATGATAGAAGAGCGGCGATCCCTTTGATCCATATCCCCATGCAAGGCGGTGCTTTTGTAATTTTTAGAAGCAAGGAATTGGTGCAATTCATCGGCTTCTTTTTTAGTGCGCATGAAAACGATACTCTTTTCAGGTGCTTGAGTGTCTAAAAGGCGCATGATCGCTTCAGCCCTCTCATGCTCATTGATCACATAAAAGCGTTGGGTGATGTCAGTGTTAGTGATATTAGAAGGGGCGATATGGATTTTAATAGGGTTTTCTAAAATCTTATCCGCTAGTCTTTTAATCGGCTCTGGCATCGTGGCTGAAAAAAGCAAAATCTGCGCTTCGCTAGGGAGGTAGTCAAAAATCTCTTCAATATCGTCTAAAAACCCCATATCCAGCATTTCATCGCTTTCATCTAAAACGACCACTTTAGGCACAAATTTATGGATGCGTTCGTTTTTTAAGTGATCGAGCAATCTTCCTGGTGTAGCGATCATCACTTGGGGGTTTTTCTTAATGAATTCGCATTGTTTTTTAACGCTCTGGCCTCCATACACGCACACGGTTTTAGTTCTATTGTGTTTGCCCAATTTGAAAATCTCATCGCTAATTTGCATGGCTAATTCTCTGGTGGGCGTGATCACTAAGGCCTCTATGGTGTGGTTGTTTTTAAGGTTGTTGATAATGGGCAGAGCGAAAGCGGCGGTTTTTCCTGTGCCTGTTTGGGCTTGTGCGATGACATCTCGGCCTTGCAAAACAGCCGGAATGGCCTTTTCTTGAATGGGGCTTGGGGAAGTGAAACCGGCTTCATAAACGGATTTTAAAACCGATTCTTTCAAGCCCAAATCATTAAAACTAGGCTTATGATAAGCGTCATCATCAATTTCTGTAGGGAGTGGTGGTTGATTAAATTCCATGGGAGATTCATACCTCAATTTAATTTGAAACTTTATAAAAAGCTAATAAAAGGCTAAAATTAAAATCTTTGATTTAAAGTTTATAAGATTTTTGAGTATAGCATAAAAATGCGCTCAATTAGGTTTAAAGTTTTTATAAAAGGCTTATGCTAAAATAATTAGAATTTAGGGAATAAGAAAGGGTTTGATTGAAACGGGTGTTTTTATGGCTTATTTTTGTATTAGCCTTTCACAAGCTTTTGGCCGAAAAAATAGGCGATATAGCGAGCGTGGTGGGCGTAAGGGATAACCAGCTGATTGGTTATGGGCTTGTGATTGGCTTAAATGGCACAGGGGATAAGTCCGGCTCAAAATTCACCATGCAATCCATTTCTAACATGCTAGAGAGCGTGAATGTCAAAATCTCTGCAGATGATATTAAATCTAAAAATGTCGCTGCAGTGATGATTACAGCCTCCTTACCCCCCTTTGCAAGACAGGGCGATAAAATTGATGTTCAAATTTCTTCTATTGGGGATGCAAAATCCATTCAAGGAGGGACTTTGGTGATGACCCCTTTAAATGCGGTAGATGGGAATATTTACGCCCTCGCTCAAGGGGCTATCGTTTCGGGCAATTCTAGTAACTTGCTCTCAGCCAATATCATCAACGGAGCGACTATTGAAAGGGAAGTTTCGTATGATTTGTTCCATAAAAACGCCATGACTTTAAGCCTGAAAAACCCCAATTTTAAAAACGCTATCCAAGTGCAAAACACTTTAAATAAGGTGTTTGGCAATAAAGTAGCCATAGCACTAGATCCCAAAACCATTCAAATCACTCGCCCAGAGCGTCTTTCTATGGTGGAGTTTTTAGCCTTAGTGCAAGAAATCCCCATTAATTACAGCGCGAAAAATAAGATCATTGTAGATGAAAAATCAGGCACGATCGTTTCAGGAGTGGATATAATAGTGCATCCTATAGTGGTTACAAGCCAAGACATCACGCTTAAAATCACTAAAGAGCCTTTAAATGACTCTAAAAACACGCAAGATTTAGACAACAACATGTCCTTAGACACCGCTCATAACACGCTGAGTTCTAACGGGAAAAACATCACCATTGCCGGGGTGGTAAAAGCCTTACAAAAAATCGGCGTGAGCGCTAAGGGGATGGTTTCCATCTTGCAAGCCCTAAAAAAAAGCGGCGCGATTAGCGCTGAAATGGAGATACTATGATAAACAACAATAAAGCCATGTTAGAGCAATACAACGTTTCTAAATTAGCGAGCGAAGAGAAATTAAAAGCGCTGGCTCAAACTAAAAACGACAAGCTCCTCAAAGAACAAACCGATTCTTTTGAAGCGTTGCTTTTAAAATTCATGCTAGATAGCACTATGAAAATGGATAACCCTTTGTATCCTAAAGCCCCAGGCGATGAAATTTATGCGTCCATGTATAAGGACACGCTTTCTAAAGAATTGAGCGGGAATTTTGGTTATAGCGAAATGCTGTTTAATTTCTTAAAAGAGCAAGAAAAACAAAAACCATGAAAAAATCCAAGCGCTTGAAACGCCCTTATTTAAAAAACTCCCCTTTGAAACGCTCTGATAAGGCTTCTTCTTTCAAGGGGTTGTTGGAAAACGAAAATAATGTGATTTCATTAGAAAATTTTAAACCCAAAGAGAGCGAAGATCTATTAGAAAATTTTTCCAACAAAAAAGACATGCAAGAATTGCTGGGGCTTTTAAACCAATTTATTTTACAAAGCTACAAGGTAGAAAAGGAATTTAAGGATTATAAAGCCCTTTATGAGTGGGTCATAGAGATTTTACCGCAAGCCATTTGGGTGATGAATGAAAACGGGAGCTTTTTTTATAAAAATTCTCTAGCCAATCAAAGCCATGAGGTGTTCAATAAGGCTAAATTAGAAAATTTTAACACCGAAATTGAACATGAAAATAAAAGCTATTTAGTCCAGCAAAACAGCATTCAAGGCAAGCAAATCATCACCGCAACCGATATTAGCGCTCAAAAACGCCAAGAGCGGCTCGCTTCTATGGGGAAAATCTCAGCGCATTTAGCCCATGAGATCAGAAACCCTGTAGGCTCTATCTCTCTTTTAGCTTCGGTGTTATTAAAGCATGCGAACGAAAAGACTAAGCCCATTGTTGTAGAATTGCAAAAAGCTTTATGGCGCGTGGAAAGAATCATTAAAGCCACCTTGCTTTTTTCTAAAGGCATTCAAGCCAACCGCACCAAGCAAAGTTTAAAAACGCTAGAGAGCGATCTCAAAGAAGCCCTAAATTGCTACACTTACTCTAAAGACATTGATTTTCTTTTTAATTTTAGCGATGAAGAAGGGTTTTTTGACTTTGATTTAATGGGGATTGTGCTGCAAAATTTCTTGTATAACGCCATTGATGCGATTGAAGCCTTAGAAGAGAGCGAACAGGGTCAAGTGAAGATTGAAGCGTTCATTCAAAATGAATTTATCGTCTTCACCGTTATTGATAATGGCAAGGAAGTGGAAAACAAAAGCGCTTTATTTGAGCCTTTTGAAACCACTAAATTGAAGGGTAACGGCTTAGGGTTAGCCCTGTCTTTACAAGTGGTTAAAGCCCATGAAGGGAGCATCGTGCTATTAGAAAATCAAGAAAAAACCTTTGAAATTAAAATTCTTAACGCTTCTTAATTTTGATAATTATCCCCCCTTAAAAAATGAGTTTTACAAAAATGAGTTTTACTATAAAACAAAATTTTAAAAATATTAAATAATATTAAATTGAATAGGGTTTATCAATATTTGACAAAAATAAGATCAAAAAAATTTTTTATTAACTCTTTTGGTGTAGGATAGCGATCAAGGTTTTTATGAAAATAAAAGCCTAAAACAATTTTAAAAAAAAGGACTTTTGATGAAAACATTTGAAATTTTAAAACATTTGCAAGCGGATGCGATCGTGTTGTTTATGAAAGTGCATAACTTCCATTGGAACGTGAAAGGCACCGATTTTTTCAATGTGCATAAAGCCACTGAAGAAATTTATGAAGAGTTTGCGGACATGTTTGATGATCTCGCTGAAAGGATCGTTCAATTAGGACACCACCCTCTAGTCACTTTAACCGAAGCGCTCAAACTCACTCGTGTTAAAGAAGAAACTAAAACGAGCTTCCACTCTAAAGACATCTTTAAAGAAATTCTAGAGGACTACAAACACCTAGAAAAAGAATTTAAAGAGCTCTCTAACACCGCTGAAAAAGAAGGCGATAAAGTCACCGTAACTTATGCGGACGATCAATTGGTCAAGTTGCAAAAATCCATTTGGATGTTGCAAGCCCATTTGGCTTAAGCTATCAAAAAGAAGCCCAGCATGAGAGATTACAGCGAGCTTGAAATTTTTGAGGGAAACCCCTTAGACAAGTGGAATGACATTATTTTTCATGCGAGTAAAAAGCTTTCTAAAAAAGAGCTAGAAAGGCTTTTAGAGCTTCTGGCTCTTTTGGAAACTTTTATAGAAAAAGAAGACTTGGAAGAAAAGTTTGAATCTTTCGCTAAAGCTTTAAGAATAGATGAAGAGTTGCAACAAAAAATAGAAAGCAGAAAAACAGACATTGTGATCCAATCCATGGCGAATATTCTCAGCGGGAATGAATGAGCTTATCCGCTATGGCTTGATATTCCTCTTTTTTTTAAAGGCGTTTGGGCTTGATTATGGGATAGATAAAACGCTAGAATTAAAAAAAGATGAAGTGTTTAGAACCGTTATCAAAGACACTTCAAACGAACAAACCAAAGAAATCACACTCTATTGGACGCTATATGCAAATAAAGGTTTAGTCATCAACATGCGTTTTAACCATTTCCCTTACCAGTTTATTTTATACACCGATCATGCGAGAAACACCTATAACCTCAAAGTTTTTGAAGAAAAATTTTCTTCTAACAGCACTCTGTCGCTTGTGTTTAAAGATTTTAAAGAAGATAAAGCCGCTTTAAGGCTTTTGGCCCTTATGCCCCTTGTTTTTTCTCCTAAAGAGCCTTAAGGAATTTGCATGCAAGAAAAACAACTTAAAACCATTCAAAATAAGATCGCTTCTTGGATCAAAGAAATAGAAAGCGGCTTTATAGACGAATTGTTTTCTAAGATCGGCCCTTCAAAAATGTTGCGCTCCAAACTCATGCTCGCTTTATTGAATGAAAAAACAAACGCTACTTTATTAGATAAAGCACTCAATTTGTGCGCGATTGTAGAAATGATACAGACCGCTTCTTTATTGCATGATGATGTGATTGACAAAGCGACCATGCGCCGAAAACTCCCTAGCATTAACGCTCTTTTTGGTAATTTTAACGCTGTGATGCTTGGAGATGTGTTTTATTCTAAAGCCTTTTTTGAATTGTCTAAAATGGGTGAATCCATCGCTCAAGCCCTCTCTAATGCGGTTTTAAGGCTCTCTAGGGGTGAGATTGAAGATGTGTTTGTGGGGGAATGTTTCAATAGCGACAAACAAAAATACTGGCGCATTTTAGAAGACAAGACCGCTCATTTCATAGAAGCGAGCTTAAAGAGCATGGCGATTCTTTTAAATAAAGACGCCAAAATGTATGCGGATTTTGGATTAAATTTTGGCATGGCGTTTCAAATCATTGACGATTTATTAGACATCACTCAAGACGCCAAAACTCTAGGTAAGCCCAATTTTAGCGATTTTAAAGAAGGCAAAACCACTTTACCCTACTTGCTTTTATATGAAAAATTAAATCAACATGAACAAGGGCTTTTAATTTCTTATTTTAAACAAGATAGCCATGAAATCATAGAATGGACTAAGGAAAAATTCAAGCAATATGGTATCATAGAAGAAACCCTTAAAATCGCTCAAGTTTATTCTAAAAAGGCCCTTGAAGCCATTAAAGGGGAAAACAATTTGATTTTAGAAAAACTAGCGCAAGATGTCATTTATAGGACTTTTTAATGGAGTTAGAAACTCATTTGTCAAAATATTTCACCCTAGCCTTTACGCATAAAAGCATGAGCTTAGAAATGCGAGAAAAACTCGCTATCAATTCGAACGCAACGCTTAAAGAATTTTTACAAACCATTAAAACCCACTGCCCTAACATCAAAGAGTGCATGGTGTTATCCACATGCAATCGCTTTGAAATCTATGCGAGCCTGAAACACGGCGCTAATACTAATGAACAAAAAAGCGCACTATTAAAGATTTTGGCTCAAAATAAAAAAATGAGCGTGTCTGATTTAGAAAAATGCGCTTTAATGAGCGTTGATGAAAGTGCAGTCCATCATGTCTTTAGCGTGTGCAGCAGTTTGGATAGCCTAGTAGTGGGGGAAACTCAAATCACAGGGCAGATGAAGAACGCCTATAAATTCGCTTTTGAAGAGAAATTTTGCTCCAAAGATTTAACCCGATTGCTCCATTTTGCTTTCAAATGCGCCGCTAAAGTGCGCAATCTAACCGGCATTTCAAAACAAGGGGTTTCCATCTCTTCAGTGGCGGTCAAAGAAGCGCTTAATATTTTTGAAAAAGAAAGGATTAAGGATAAAAAAGCCCTTGTGATAGGGCTTGGCGAGATGGCTCAATTAGTCATCAAGCACCTTTTAAACAAGCAATTTGAAACGCTTGTCTTAGGGCGTGATGCGGCTAAATTTGAAGATTTCATCAAAGAATTAGAAGAGCCTAAAAAAGTGAGCTTTCAAAATATAGAAAATTTAAACGCTTATATCAATGAATACGAACTGCTTTTTTGCGCCACTTCTTCGCCGCATTTTATCGTGCAAAATCGCATGTTAAAAGAAACGATTTTCAGGCGTTTTTGGTTTGATTTAGCCGTGCCACGAAATATTGAAAAGCCGGTATTCAATAATATTTTCTTATACAGCGTGGATGATTTAGAGCCTATGGTAAGAGGAAATGTGGAAAACAGGCAAGAGAGCAGGACGAAAGCTTATGAGATTGTAGGGCTTGCCACAATGGAATTTTACCAATGGATCCAAAGTTTAGAAGTAGAGCCTGTAATTAAGGATTTAAGGGAATTGGCTAGGATTTCAGCCCAAAAAGAATTGCAAAAAGCACTTAAAAAACGCTATGTGCCTAAAGAATACGAAAGCAACATTGAAAAGATCTTACACAACGCTTTCAATACTTTTTTACACCACCCTACCATCGCCTTAAAAAAGAACGCTCAAAAAGAAGAATCCGATGTGCTTGTGGGCGCGATTAAAAACCTGTTTAATTTGGACAAATCTAACGCTAACCATGCTCAGAATTTGAATCTCTATAAATGCGAATATTACGAGGAATAATGCATGCTATTTTCAAAACTCTTTGCCCCCACCCTCAAAGAACCCCCTAAAGATGCCGTGTTAAAAAGCCATAAACACTTAGCTCAAGCAGGATACATTTATCAAGTAGGCAGCGGGATTTATAATTTTTTGCCTTTAGCTAAAAAAGTGCTAGACAAAATAGAAAACATCACGCACAAACGCATGCAAGAGCATGGGGCGCAAAATATTTTAATGAGCTTTGTGGTTTTGGCGAGTTTGTGGGAAAAATCAGGCCGTTTGGATAAATACGGCAAGGAATTATTGGTTTTTAAAGACCGAAAAGACAATGATTTTGTTTTAAGCCCCACTTTAGAAGAAAATATCACCGAAATTGCCGCTAATTTCATTAAAAGCTACAAGCAATTACCCATCCATCTCTATCAAATCCACACGAAATTCCGTGATGAGATCCGCCCTCGATTCGGGTTGGTGAGAGCGAGAGAATTTATCATGAAAGATGGTTACAGCTTTCATGAAGACGCTGAAAGCTTGGATGAGGAATTTTTAAACACGCAGAGTGCTTATAAAGAGATTTTAAGCGATTTGGGTTTGGATTTTCGCATTGTGGAAGCGGATAGCGGGGCGATTGGAGGGAGTAAAAGCAGGGAATTTGTCGTTTTAACAGAATGCGGGGAAGACACGATCGTGGTGTGTCAAAATTGCGATTATGCCGCCAATATTGAAATCGCTAAACGCTCTAAAAGGCCTGAGCTTTTAAATGTCCCCAAAGCGCAATTAGCGAAATTCCCTACCCCTAATACCACCAGCGCTCAAAGCGTGGCGGAATTTTTTAAAACAGAGCCTTATTTTGTCTTAAAAGCGCTTGTTAAAAAAGTGATCCATAAAGATAAAGAAACTCTAGCGTGCTTTTTTGTTAGAGGCGATGACAATTTAGAAGAGACTAAAGCCCTGAACGCTTTGAACATTATAGGAGCGAACGCTTTAGAATTAAGAGAGGCCAATGAAGAAGATTTAAACCACGCAGGGTTAATAGCGGGCTTTATAGGGCCTTATGGCTTGAAAAAGCATGTTTCTTACATCATTTTTGATGAAGATTTAAAAGAGGGCGATTGCTTGATCGTTGGGGCTAATGAAAAGGATTTTCATGCGGTGGGCGTGGATTTAAAAGGGTTTGAAAACCTTGTTTATGCGGATATTGTCCAGGTTAAAGAGAGCGATCATTGCTCTAATTGTCAAGGGGCGTTGAAATACCATAAGAGTTTGGAAGTGGGGCATATTTTCAAACTCGGGCAAGGCTATGCTAAAAGCTTGAAGGCTAGTTTCTTGGATAAGAATGGTAAGGAGCGGTTTTTTGAAATGGGGTGCTATGGGATAGGTATTAGCCGATTGCTCAGTGCGATTTTAGAGCAAAAAAGCGATGATCTAGGCTGTGTGTGGACGAAAAATACCGCTCCTTTTGATGTGGTGATCGTGGTTTCTAATTGGAAAGATGAAGCGCAAAAAAAACTCGCTTTTGAAGTGTATGAAAGGCTGCTTCAAAAGGGCGTTGATGCGCTGCTAGATGACAGAGACGCGCGTTTTGGGGCAAAGATGAGGGATTTTGAATTGATTGGGGAACGATTGGCGCTCATTATTGGGAAGCAAACTTTAGAGAGTAAAGAGTTTGAGTGCATCAAACGCGCTAATTTGGAAAAACAAACGATCAAAGACACCGAATTAGAAGAAAAAATTTTAGAAATGTTAGCGAGCGAATAAGGGGGAGTGAGTGGGAAATTTAGTGATTGGCTCTAGGGGGAGCGAATTAGCCTTATGGCAAGCGAATCACATTAAAGAACGCCTGAAAAAAGAATGCTCTATAGAAAGCAAGATTCAAATCGTTAAGACTAAGGGCGATAAAATCTTAGACACCCCTTTAAATAAGATTGGCGGTAAGGGGCTATTCACTAAGGAATTAGAAGAATTGCTTTTAAAAGGCGAAATTGATTTGGCGGTGCATTCTTTAAAAGATGTGCCGGTCGTGTTTGAAAAGGGGTTAGACTTGGCATGCATCACCAAAAGGGCTGATGTGAGAGACACTTTTTTAAGCGTGAAATTCCCTAATTTGATGAGCTTGCCTAAAGGGGCAAAGGTTGGCACGACTTCTTTAAGGCGCTCCATGCAACTCAAAATGAAACGCCAGGATTTAGACACAGAAAGCTTAAGGGGGAATGTCCAAACCCGTTTGAAAAAGCTTGAATGCGGAGAATTTGACGCTATCATTTTGGCTGAAGCTGGGTTGTGCCGCCTAGAAATTCAAGGAGCGAAATACCGCAAGGCTTTTAGCGTGGAAGAAATGATTCCTAGCATGGGTCAGGGGGCTTTAGGGGTAGAAATGCTCAAAAACCACAAGCATTTTGCCACGCTTCAAAAACTCAACGACGAGAAAAGTGCGTTTTGCTGCCGTTTAGAAAGGGAGTTTATCAAGGGGCTTAATGGGGGGTGTCAGATCCCTATAGGCGTGCATGCGAGTTTAATGGGCGATAGGGTTAAAATCCAGGCGGTTTTAGGCTTGCCTAACGGGAAAGAAGCCATCACTAAAGAAAAGCGAGGGGATAAAACTAAAGCGTTTGATTTAGTTCAAGAGCTTTTAGAAGAATTTTTGCAAAGCGGGGCTAAAGAGATTTTAGAAAAGGCGCAGTTGTTTTAATGCGTTTGTTTATCGCGCTAGTTTTGTTTTGGTGGTGGTTAAGTTTGAACGCTAAAGAAGCGGATTTCATTTCTGATTTAGAATACGGGATGGCTCTTTATAAAAACCCTAGGGGTGTTGCGTGCGCGAAATGCCATGGCATTAAAGGCGAAAAGCAAGAAATCACCTTTTATTACGAAAAAGGCGAGAAAAAAATCCTCTACGCCCCTAAAATCAACCATTTAGATTTTAAAACCTTTAAAGACGCCCTGAGTTTAGGCAAAGGCATGATGCCTAAATACAATCTCAACTTAGAAGAAATCCAAGCGATTTACCTTTACATCACCTCTTTAGAGCCTAAAGAAGAGCGTAAGGATTCTCTTAAGCCTTAAGCAAAGCGCTTGATTTATGTTAAAATGGTGCGTTGCATTTTTTGTTTTGATTAAAGAGGGTTCTAAAAATCAGAATTTAAAAGAAGGTAGGAATGAGCGTCAAAATTTTAAAAATATTAGTTTGTGGGTTATTTTTTTGGGGCTTAAACGCCCATTTATGGGGGAAACAAGACAATAGTTTTTTGGGGATTGCTGAAAGAGCCTATAAAAGCGGGAATTATTCTAAAGCGGCATCTTATTTTAAAAAAGCATGCAACGATGGGGTGAGTGAGGGTTGCACGCAATTAGGGATCATTTATGAAAACGGGCAAGGCACTAGAATAGATTATAAAAAAGCCCTAGAATATTATAAAACCGCATGCCAGGCTGATGATAGGGAAGGGTGTTTTGGTTTAGGGGGGCTTTATGATGAGGGGTTAGGCACGACTCAAAATTATCAAGAGGCCATTGACGCTTATGCTAATGCGTGCGTTTTAAAACACCCTGAGAGCTGCTACAATTTAGGCATTATTTATGACCGAAAAATCAAAGGCAATGCCGCTCAAGCGGTTACCTACTATCAAAAAAGCTGTAATTTTGATATGGCTAAGGGGTGTTATGTTTTGGGCGTGGCTTATGAAAAAGGCTTTTTAGAAGTCAAACAAAGCAACCATAAAGCCGTCATTTATTATTTGAAAGCGTGCCGATTGGATGATGGGCAGGCTTGCCGCGCGTTAGGGAGTTTGTTTGAAAATGGCGATGCAGGGCTTGATGAAGATTTTGAAGTGGCGTTTGATTATTTGCAAAAAGCTTGTGCTTTAAACAATTCTGGTGGTTGCGCGAGTTTAGGCTCTATGTATATGTTAGGCAGGTATGTCAAAAAAGATCCCCAAAAGGCTTTTAATTTTTTCAAAAAAGCATGCGATATGGGGAGCGCAGTGAGTTGCTCTAGGATGGGCTTTATGTATTCCCAAGGGGACGCTGTTCCAAAAGACTTGAGGAAAGCCCTTGATAATTATGAAAGGGGTTGCGATATGGGCGATGAAGTGGGTTGCTTCGCTCTAGCGGGCATGTATTACAACATGAAAGATAAAGAAAACGCCATAATGATTTATGACAAGGGCTGTAAGCTAGGCATGAAACAAGCATGCGAAAACCTCACTAAACTTCAGGGGTATTGAAAAATTTTAATCAATCCCCTAAATCATCGTGTTTGACTCAAAACTTTTCAAAGATTTGGCTCTGTTTTAAGAGCTAAAGTAGAAACCCACCCTATTAATTTTTTAATCTTTAGTGTTTTTAGGGATTTGTCTATTTTCAAAAAGAAAACTTTTTGAATGTTTTTTGCGGTTGTTTGATTGTGTTTGTTGGCGTGTTTTTATAGTATAAATTTTTGTTAGGTTAGCTTGAAGTGGGTTTTAGGTTTAAAAGTCCTATAAAATAAAAATGTTTTAGCGTATTTTTGCACTACTATGGATAGATATGCGTTTGGTTGTGTTTTTCAATGGTTTTAATTTATGGCTTTGCGTGTTATTATTATAAGCACGCTACAAACACGAATCACACGATAATAGAGCGGTATGCATGTGCTATAAAAAGACTTGATAAAAATAACGAAAAATAGTTAAATTTCAAGCGTTCTTTTAAAAATTGTTGTCAGATGAGACAGATAAAAACGCTTTTAGTTTAAAGATAGAGTTTTAGGGGTTTTTTGTGTTGGTTTAATTGTTCTTTAATTTTTTAAAAAATGGGATTTTTAAAACTCATAAAAGGATAAGGGGTATTTTGAAATCATTCCCCTACAACCTCCAAACTCCCCCTAACCCCATAAGAACGCTAGAGCTATCACTCGCTTAGCTCTTTTATTTTAAGTTATAAAAAATACCTTTTGTTTTAAAACCCTACAAAGACCAATAGATCGCTCCAAAGAACACCAAAAACCCTATTAAAACGCTTATAAACATGCGTTTAGTGTCCTTAAAAGCCACCATTAAAAACGCGCTCAAATAAAACAACAATAAAAACACGCAAAAAATCCCCAAAAGCGCCTTAAACACAACGCCCACCTTAGCCTTATGCAGCATGATGAGCGCGCCTAAAAAACCCCTTTCAATGGTTTTGATTTTTGTTTGAGCGCCTTGAGTTTCAAGGTTGATTTCATACAAAGCCGTGCCAATAACCAACGCTCCCCTATACTCTCTAGGCTCTATCTTTTTAGGCATAGCGATATGGTTTTCTTTTAGAAAGTCTTTTAAAAAATCCAATCGTTCTTCTTTTTTTAAGGGTTTTTCTAAAACCCACTCTTTGATCTTAGCGCCAGTGTCTTGGCGCACCCCAAGGAGCAATGAAAACCCGCTAATCGCAAAAAGAAGCGCCAAAGGGAAGAAAAAAGTGGTCGCATAAATGTGGAAATAACGCATCATTGCACTCATTATTGCAACATGTGGCTCACGAATTTAGAAAAATTATCCAAGATCAACCCCCCTTTTCTAAACCCTAGCGCACAAGATTCATAAGCAAAAAACACATTAGGCTGATAATACAACCCGTTATGCGAATTGAGCTCGTAAAACTCCTGATAAACGGGTTTGTGGTTAGAATAAACGCCGTCCGTTTTCAAAAGCGATTGCATGGAAGCTTCAAAGATTTCACTATTCGCTCCTTCCCTACCAAAAGCCACTTTTTTGATTTGCTTTTTATTGGCCAAAGGTTCATAGCTCGCTTCTAACAATAAGGGGTGGTTGGGGTATCTGTCCCATAAAAGTTTTAAAAAACGCTTGGATTGGAAAAGGATCGTGTAAGCCGGATTTAAAAAAATCGTGTTTTTATTTTCCATCATGCCTTGCATCAAAAGGGCTAATTCTGGCTCATCAATAGCGATGTTTTCCCATGGGATTAACTTGAATAAAAACTCATAATTCAAGCCGTTTTTAAACACGCCCTCTTCTGCATTAAATTCTACCTCATCAATGTAAGAAAAATCCGTTTCAAACCCCACGCTCTGAGCAGCGTCTTGTAAAAAACGCATGGTGCGCTCTTCTTCAATATTCCCCCTAACGCTTGAAAAAAGGATTTTCCACCCCTCATACATTTCCTCAAAACGGCTCGTGTCTTCGCCTAAAGTTACCATGCGTTTGAAATTCTCGCCAAGCGCTTCATAAAGGTTATTGAATTGCTTGTTTTCATCATAGCCATTCGCTTTGAGTAACGCCCATTGAATCACCGCAGTTTCATAGAGCATGGTAGGGGTATCAGCGTTAAATTCCAGTAATTTAATGGGTTTACCATCAAGCCCCCCAGCTAAATCAAAACGCCCATAAATATGCCAATGCACTTCCTCTTCAAAACTCTGTTTGATCATAGGAATGAGCGCGTTAGGAATATCCAATTCAAAAAAGCGATCGTTTTTAATAGCTTCTTCAGCCGTCTCCACAAACATGTCATAAAGCTCATTACAAGCGTCATAATAAGCGTCCGCTTCTTTTTGAGAAACAACCACCATTTCATCAGCGATATAAGATGACATGTCGTCATTAGTGTGCCAATCTAAGCCGATTTCTTCTAAGGTCTTATTGTCTAAAGGTTTTAAAGGAATCACTTGCATTTTTTAGCCTTGAATAGATTAAATTATGAGTTAAAGCCCCTTGTCCCAGAGCTTACCGCAGGCGAACTGGTAGGTCTACTAGAGCCAAAAAACCCGCTCTGTCCCTTACTCGCTGTGCCCATGCTTGAAGCGCTAGGTGCGCTTTTAGAAAAGGAATTTTGAGAGCGTTGGTAAGCTTGTGGGGATTTGTAGGTCCGTTGGGCGTTTTGCTGATAATTAGGGTTATTGAAAAGCTTATTGCCAATATAACTCCCTAAAATCGCCCCCGCCGCACTCCCTAAAATCGCACTCCCCAAGCCAAAGCCTGAGCTTTCATTACTCCCTCCACTCCCTCCATTATTAGGCTGGACAAGCTTGCTCGTGCCGTTATCAATTTTGGCTTCTTCTTCTTTGATGAGCTTTTGAATCTCTTCGTTGCTTAGCACGCGTTCATTACCTTGCAAATCGCGCACTATAATGTGGGTTCTTGAGCTAGGGTATTCTTCAACAACCTTGTAAGATTTATCCTTTTGTTCTTCTAAAATCACAAACGCGCCTTTTTGAACACTTTGACTTAGAGAGCTTTGCTCTTTTGGTTTGTCATCGGCATTGCTCTTACACCCCACAATGCTCACCATCACTAACGCACTCAAACCACCCACGATCGCATAATCAGAAATCTTTCTGTAGGGTTTTTTCATGAGAGTAACCTTATATCATGCCTTATAATGGTATAAGAAAGGCACACCCTTAATCACGCCAGATTCAAAAATCTCTTTAGTGGTATTTTCCACTTTAGTGCGCAAATCTTCAGGCTCTTTTTGAGCGTTAATATCGTATTGGGTGGAATAAATCTTTTCAAGAATAGAGATTTTATCTTCCACGCTCGCTCCCCTAGCCCTAGCTTTCGCCATTTCTTCTTGGATCAAAGCCGCTTTTTTAGCTGAATTGACTCCAAGCCACCCCACTACAACCATTCTCACGGTGTTTTCTTTTAAGTGATCCCTGAGTTTAGTGAGCTCTTTTTGGCAATGCGGGCACATGGGATCAGAAACAATATAAAGGATTTTATCCTTATTTTTAGCGTTAGTAGAGGGCAACTCTATCGCATAATCAGCCGGTATTTCATTAAAAATAGCGTTCAATTTCGCGCTGTTTTGCTGGGTAGCGTTAAGGGCTTGGACTTTTTGATTGGTTTCTGCGACTAACTGCACATCTTCGCTTTTATTACTAAAAAAGATATTGCTAAGCCCTATGACTAAATTACCATCCTTACTCACTACAAGCGGAATATTGTATTTAGTGTCCGGATCTTCAATAACGACCATTTTTAAATCCTGGCTGGATTTTAAAGGTTTGATTTCTAAAATACGCACCTTTTTATTGGTTTGTTTTTCAATCACGCTCACTAAATTATCTTGCATCCGTTTGTCATTAGCTGAAACTGAATGTTTAGGGGCTGCCCCTAAGCCTACAAGAAGTAACGCGCTCAACACACTCGCTCTTAATATCATTAAAACTCCTAAAGTTCAATAGCCTAACCCTTACAATAAAAGGAATAAGCTTTTAATGGGTATAATACCATAAAAATCCCCTATTTTCATAAGGCTTAAAAAGGTTTAAAGATGATTATCATTCCTGCTAGATTAAAATCCAGTCGTTTTGAAAATAAAGCGCTAAAAGATATTTTTGGCTTGCCTATGGTAGTGCGTTGCGCTAAAAATGCGAATCTTGTAGATGAATGCGTAGTCGCTTGCGACGATGAAAGCATCATGCAAACATGCCAAAAATTCCGCATTAAAGCGGTGCTAACCTCCAAACACCACAATAGCGGCACAGAACGCTGTTTGGAAGCGGCGCGAATTTTAGGGTTAAAAAGCGATGAAAGGGTTTTAAACTTGCAAGGCGATGAGCCTTTTTTAGAAAAAGAAGTCATTTTAGCCTTATTAGAAGCCACCAAAAACACCCCTTTCATGGCGACTTGCGCTAAAGTCATTGATGAAGAGCGAGCCAAAAGCCCCAATTTAGTCAAAGTGGTTTTAGACAATCAAAATAACGCCTTGTATTTTTCGCGCTCCCTTATCCCTTTTTTACGAGATGCTAGTGCGAAACGCCAAACCCCCCTTTTAGGGCATATCGGTATTTATGGCTTCCACAATAAAGAAATATTAGAGGAATTGTGCGCTTTAAAACCTTGCGTTTTAGAGGAACTGGAAAAATTAGAGCAATTAAGGGCTTTGTATTATCAAAAAAAGATTGCAGTGAAAATCGTTCAAAGCCAAAGCGTAGGCATTGACACCAAAGAGGATTTAGAAAACGCTTTGAAAATTTTTAGCCCCAATCTCCTTGAGCGATAAATTTTAAAAAGCGCTCAAAGCATTTTCCACCATCAAAAACCTCTTTTTAAATCCAAAAAAAAGCAAAATTTCTTAATTTTTGCTCAATTTTATTAAAAATTCAATAAATTTATGGCACAATTTAAACGCATTGTAAATAAAGTTTCAATTTGATACGATTTTACAAATAAAACATTGCTTTAAGGAACATTTTATGAAAAAAACGATTTTACTTTCTCTTATGGCGTCATCGCTCCTTGCTGAAGATGACGGCGTTTTTATGAGCGTGGGCTATCAAATCGGCGAAGCCGCTCAAATGGTGAAAAACACCGGTGAAATCCAAAAAGTCTCCAACGCTTACGAAAATTTAAACAATCTTTTAACCCGCTATAACGAACTCAAACAAACGGCCTCTAGCACTGATTCAAGCACCACTCAAGCGATTGATAATCTAAAAGAGAGTGCTAGCCGATTAAAAACGACCCCTAATAGCGCTAATCAAGCCGTGTCCTCAGCGCTCAGCTCTGCGGTGGGTATGTGGCAAGTGATAGCCTCTAATTTAGCCAGTGGCACGCTACCCACTGATAAATACAACCAAATCAATGCGATTTCTCAATTGCTCCAAAACACCTTAAATAAAAACAATAAACTCACGATTGGAAATGACTACGAATATCTTTAACTCAAGCTAGCACCATTATTAGCACCCTTCAAAGCCAATGCCCAGGGATAGACGGAGGCAATGGCAAACCATGGGGCATTAATGCAAGCGGGAACGCATGCAATATTTTTGGCAACACCTTTAGCGCCATAAACAACATGATTGCTAGCGCTAAAGAAGCCGCCGCTCAATCCCGAAGAACTAATCCAGAAAATCCAAACCAGCAAAACGCATTCAACAACGCTGATTTCACTAAAAACCTTAATCAAGTATCAAGCGTTATTAATGACACTATCTCTTACCTCAAAGGGGACAATTTAGAAACCATCTATAACACCCTTCAAAAAACGCCCGGTTCTAAAGGGTTTCAAGGTTTGGTGAGCCGGTCTAGCTATAGTTATTCCCTCAACGAAACTAAATATTCCCAATTCCAAACCACCACCAAAGAGTTTGGCCATAACCCCTTTAGAAGCGTGGGTTTAATCAATTCTCAAAGCAATAACGGAGCGATGAATGGCGTGGGCGTGCAATTAGGCTATAAGCAATTCTTTGGGAAAAATAAATTTTTTGGGATCCGGTATTACGCCTTTTTTGATTACAACCATGCCTATATCAAATCCAACTTTTTCAACTCCGCTTCTAATGTTTTCACTTATGGTGCAGGCAGCGATCTTTTATTGAATTTCATCAATGGCGGATCCGATAAAAACCGCAAAATTTCTTTTGGCATTTTTGGAGGCATCGCTCTGGCAGGCACGACATGGCTTAATTCGCAATTTGTGAATTTAAAAACCACCACTAGCATCTACAACGCTAAAATCAACAACACCAATTTCCAATTCTTATTCAATACCGGTTTAAGGCTTCAAGGGATTCACCATGGCGTTGAATTAGGAGTGAAAATCCCCACCATCAACACGAATTACTATTCTTTCATGGGCGCTAAATTAGCATACCGAAGACTTTATAGCGTGTATTTCAATTATGTTTTGGCTTATTGATATTGAATCGGTTCTCATTACTGAGGACAAAGCCAATTTTTTGGCTCTCTTTTTGGCTTTCAATGAATAACGGCACCATTTTACTTGACTTTTTACAAAAAACACACTAAAATTTCTCTGTATTTTTTGAGCGAAATTCCAGATTAGCTCAGCGGTAGAGTAGGCGGCTGTTAACCGCTTGGTCGTAGGTTCGAATCCTACATCTGGAGCCATACTTTTAACTCATCTTTTTTTATAGCAAAATTCACGCAATCCCTTCAGATTTGATCCATAACACATTGACTAAAACCCCCACCACAACCCCTATCGCTAAATTATGCGTGTATAAAACCACCGCCACGACTAAGAGCATGTTGAGCGTGTCATAGAGCTTGATTTTTTTAATGTTAATAATGGATTGGAAATTAAAAGTGGTGAAAGAAATCATCACCATCACCGCCACAACCGCCACAATGGGGATCTTAACCACATATTCATTAAACACTAATATCAGCACCATTAAAGAAAAGCCGGCAAAAAAAGTAGAAAGCCTTGTTTTAGCCCCGGATTTTGCGTTGATGATAGACTGCCCCACCAAAGCGCACCCTGTCATTCCCCCCAAAAGCCCTGAGATGATATTCCCCAAGCCTTGCGCTTTAGTTTCTTTATTTTTATCGCTCACGCCGTCTTTTAAAATCACATCTAAAGTTTTAGCGGTCAATAAACTTTCTATCGCGCCTACTAGCGCTAAAGAAAGAGCGTAAGGCAACAACTCTATCAAAATTTTAAAATCCAAATTTTTTGGGATAATGATGAAATGAAAGCCTGAAACCCCTTGCTCAATGCTCCCCAAATTCGGCGCATGCATATCAAAAATTAAAGCGATCGCGCTCACTGCAAGGATACAAATCAGATTAGAGGGGATTTTTTTAGTGATTAAGGGGAAGAGGTAAATGATCAATATCCCAATAGCGAGTAAGACAAACACCCCTAAATTTTGGTTTTGAAGGAATTTGAATTGCTCCATTAAAAGCAAAATGCCTAGCGCGTTCACAAAGCCATACATCACTGATTGGGGGATAAACCTCAAAAGATTCCCTACTTTCAAATAACCTAAAAGAATTTGCAACACCCCTGCCATAAGAGTCGCCACGCCCGCGTATTCAAGCCCATAATTTTTAACCACACCCACTAAAATGAGCGCCACTGAGCCGGCCGCTGCGCTAATCATCGCCTTTCTAGCCCCAAAAAGAGACAACACAAAAGCCATGTAAAAGGTCGTATAAAACGCCACGCCCACATCTAAACCCACCATGATCGCAAAGCCGGCCGTCTCTGGGATCACAGAAAGCCCCACCACAAAACCAGACAACAAATCTTTTTGAATGTTGCTCAACCATTCTTTTTGTATCTTTTCAAACATGCCTTTCTTTCTCATTAGAATGGCTTGATTATAAGATTTAAAAACCAATTTCAAACCAGATAAAATCCCTTTTCTTAAATCAAGCTCTATGATATTTTATTGTAAAAAATACTTAAAATTGTTTTTTTTTTTTTCAAAATATAAATTTTAAGCTAAAAATAAGCATTTTATGGTAAAATGGCGAAATTTCATAAACATGGCTATCATGGGAATGTGAAACTAACAAAAATCTATCAAAAGGAGTAAAACATGAAAAAATCCCTCTTTCTCTCTCTTTCTCTCATGGCTTCACTATCAATGGCTGAAGATGACGGATTTTACATGAGCGTGGGCTATCAGATCGGTGAAGCGGTTCAAAAAGTGAAAAACACAGGAGCACTACAAAATCTTGCGGACAGATACGATAACTTAAACAACCTTTTAAACCAATACAATTACTTAAATTCCTTAGTCAATCTAGCCAGCACACCGAGTGCGATTACCGGTGCGATTGACAATCTAAGCTCAAGCGCAATCAATCTCACTAGCGCTACCACCACTTCTCCGGCCTATCAAGCTGTGGCTTTAGCGCTCAATGCCGCTGTGGGCATGTGGCAAGTCATAGCCCTTTTTATTGGCTGTGGCCCTGGCCCTACCAACAATCAAAGCTACCAATCGTTTGGTAACACACCAGCCCTTAAGGGGACAACCACCACTTGTAATCAAGCGTATGGGACAGGTCCCAATGGCATTCTATCCATTGACGAATACCAAAAACTCAACCAAGCTTATCAAATTATCCAAACCGCTTTAAACCAAAACCAAGGAGGCGGAATGCCTGCCTTGAATGACACCACCAAAACAGGGGTAGTCAACATACAACAAACCAATTATAGGACCACTACACAAAACAATATCATAGAGCATTATTATACAGAGAATGGGAAAGAGATCCCAACCTCTTATTCAGGCGGATCAGCATTCTCGCCTACGATACAATTGAAATACAACAATGACGCTGAAACCTTATTGCAACAAGCCGCTACTATCATGCAAGTCCTCACCACTCAAAACCCGCATGTGCAAACGAGCAATGGCGGTAAAGCATGGGGGTTGAGTTCTACGCCTGGGAATGTGATGGATATTTTTGGCCCTTCTTTTAACGCTATTAACGAGATGATTAAAAACGCTCAAGCCGTTTTAGAAAAAACCAAACAGCTTAACGCTAATGAAAATACCCAAATCACACAACCAGACAATTTCAACCCCTACACTTCCAAAGACAAAATCTTCGCTCAAGAAATGCTCAACAGAGCGAACGCTCAAGCAGAGATTTTAAATTTAGCCCAACAAGTTGCGAATAATTTCCACAGCATCCAAGGGCCTATCCAAGGGGATTTGGAAGAATGTAAAGCAGGATCGGCTGGTGTGATCACCAATAACACTTGGGGTTCAGGCTGCGCGTTTGTGAAGGAAACTTTAAACTCTTTGGAGCAACACACCGCTTATTATGGCAATCAGGTCAATCAAGAGAAAGCTTTGGCTCAAACCATTTTGAATTTTAAAGAAGCCCTTAACACCCTGAATAAAGACTCTACAGCGATTAATAATGGTATCTCTCACTTGCCTAATGCTAAGTCTCTTCAAAACATGACGCATTCCACTCAAAACCCTAATTCCCCAGAAGGTCTGCTCACTTATTCTTTGGATACCAACAAATACAACCAGCTCCAAACCATCACGCAAGAATTAGGCAAAAACCCCTTTAGGCGCATCGGCGTGATTGACTATCAAAACAATAACGGCGCAATGAACGGGATCGGCGTGCAAGTGGGCTATAAGCAATTCTTTGGCAAAAAAAGGAATTGGGGGTTAAGGTATTATGGTTTCTTTGATTATAACCATGCTTATATCAAATCTAATTTTTTTAACTCGGCTTCTGATGTGTGGACTTATGGGGTGGGTATGGACGCTCTTTATAACTTCATTAACGATAAAAACACCAACTTTTTAGGCAAAAATAACAAACTCTCTGTGGGGCTTTTTGGTGGCTTTGCGCTAGCCGGGACTTCGTGGCTTAATTCTGAATTCGTGAATTTGAACATGGTGGGCAATATCTATAGCGCTAAGATGAATGTGGCTAATTTCCAATTTTTATTCAATCTAGGCTTGAGAATGAACCTCGCTAGGCCTAAGAAAAAAGACAGCGATCATGCCGCTCAGCATGGCATTGAACTAGGTTTTAAAATCCCTACGATCAACACCAACTATTATTCTTTCATGGGCGCCAAACTAGAATACAGAAGGATGTATAGCCTTTTTCTCAATTATGTGTTTGCTTATTAAAAACCCTCTTTAAAAAAGGGGTTTGTTTAAAAACGCTTGAAAGCCTTTTTAAATTAAGCAGTAAAGAGCCTAGATAATCTCTTGCAACCGCTCTCAAGCGATAAAATTAAAGTAATCAAAACCCTATTTTTGCAATCATTAAAGAAAATTTTTTAAAGATTGTCACTCTTTTTTGATAAAGTAATCATTTAAAATTTAGGGAGTTTTTTATGGAAGAATCAACAGCGTTTATTTTGGCTCTTGTGGGGCTATTCACTGGCATTACCGCCGGGTTTTTTGGTATTGGTGGGGGGGAGATTGTCGTCCCTAGTGCGATTTTTGCCCATTTTAGCTATAGCCAAGCGGTGGGTATTTCGCTCATGCAAATGCTTTTTTCTTCAGTGGTCGGCTCTATCATCAATTACAAAAAGGGCTTATTGGATTTGAGAGAAGGCTCATTTGCCGCGCTTGGAGGGCTAATGGGGGCGATTTTAGGGAGCTTTATTTTAAAGATCATTAACGATAAAATTTTAATGACTATATTTGTGGTGGTGGTGTGCTACACCTTTATCAAATACGCTTTTTCTAGCAACAAGAAACCAGAGCATTTTGAAGAAATGCATTTTGATTTGCATGCGAATAACAAAACGCCCGAAAAAAAGCGCCCAATCCCCTTTGTGTCTATGGATAGAACGCATGGGGTTTTGATGCTCGCCGGTTTTGTTACCGGCATTTTTTCTATCCCGCTAGGCATGGGTGGAGGGATTTTAATGGTGCCGTTTTTGGGCTATTTTTTGAAATACGATTCTAAAAAAATCGTGCCTTTGGGGCTATTTTTTGTGGTGTTCGCTTCTTTATCCGGGGTCATTTCTCTTTATAACGGGAAGGTTCTTGATGATATAAGCGTTCAAGCGGGGGTGATTACCGGTATTGGAGCGTTTTTAGGGGTGGGCATTGGCATCAAGCTCATTGCTTTGGCTAATGAAAAGGTGCATAAAATCCTGTTGCTCCTCATTTATGCTTTAAGCATTTTAGCGACTTTACACAAGCTCATTATGGGTTAAAAATTTAAAAATAAATCAAGGGCATTTTTAAAATTAATATCAAAAAGCTTTCTAAGAGCAAGCGATAACCTCTAAAAAAGCGCTTCTTTAGGGTTAGGGGGGTTTAGTTTGGGGGTTGTAATGGGATAACCCCCTACCCCCTTAAAAAATAAGTTTGAAACAAAAAATAAAATTAAAAATCCCATTTTTAAAAAAATAAAAAGTTTTAGTTATCTTTATTTGATGAGAACAGAGTCAAAAAATACATTTTTTAAATGACTTCTTTTAAGAAATAAAATATTTTATAGGGGTTGTTTTTTTTGAATAAGAATAGTTAAAAAACAATCAGTTAAGGTGATTTTTAGCGTTTTTAAGATAACCCATAAGAACAACCCAAACGCTTAAACCCCCTATTTTAACCCCCCCTTAAGAGAGCTTAGTCATTACCCCTTAATGCGTTTTTTTATCCTGGATGTATTTTTTCAATTCACCCCTTTTGATATAAGGGATAAACTCGCCATAACCCTCTTTTTCCATGTCTTTTAAGGGGATAAACCTTAAAGCCGCGCTGTTGATGCAATACCTTAAGCCCCCTAATTCTTTGGGCCCATCGTTAAACACATGCCCTAAATGCGCCTTACCAATACGGCTCAACACTTCAATGCGTTTCCTATTAAGGCTCTCATCGTCTTCGTATTTCACCACATCTTTATTGATAGGCTTAGAAAAGCTTGGCCACCCGCAACCAGAGTCGTATTTATCCGCTGAAGAAAATAACGGCTCGCCTGTGGTAATATCCACATAAATGCCCTCTTCTTCTTTGTTGTAATACTCATTTTCAAAGGGTTTCTCAGTGTGTTTGTTTTGAGTCACCTCATACTGGAGTTTGGTGAGTTTTTTCTTTAAAACTTCATCGCTTGGTTTGGTGTATTTATCATCATCCACAATCACTTCATCCGCCTTTTTCAAATCAATATGGCAATAACCACCGGGGTGTTTTTTCAAATAATCCTGGTGGTATTCTTCAGCCCTCACATAATTTTTTAAAGGCTCCACCTCAATAGCGATTTTGCCTTTCACTTCTTTTTGTAACGCTTTTAAGGCGTGGTCTATCACTTCTTTATCCGCACTATTGACATAATAAATCCCTGTGCGATACTGCCTGCCCACATCATTACCTTGCTTATTCACGCTCACCGGATCAATCACCTTAAAATAGTAACGCAACAATTTGTCCAAACTGATTTTTTTAGGATCATAAACCACTTTCACGCTTTCAGCATGATCGCTCTCATGCAACTTTTCATAATTCGTGCTTGAAGTCTTGCCGTTAGCGTAACCAGAGCTTGCATCTATGACGCCATAAATCCTCTCCATATACGCCTCTAGCCCCCAAAAGCACCCCCCAGCCAAGTAAATCACTCTTTCATCGGTTTTTTGGTGTTTAGCCCCCATGTTTTCATTCGCTTGCATAAACGCTCCTATTAGTAGAAAAAGATAAAAATGTTTCAAGTAAGATAATACTTTCATTGAATAACCTTTGTTTTAATTTTAATGGTGTCTGCCATTATAACTAAAAAAGATGGTAATTGCTCTTTAAATTGAGTTTAAATTTCAATAAGGCTTTGTTCTACTAGGTAACAAAAGTTCATCACATCCATTCAACAATCTTACCCACCACATTGGCTTCATAGCATTTGATAGAGGTTTTTTGATTGGGTTTTTTGGGCAAAATGGCTTTTAAAAAGCCGTAATTTTCCATTTCTTTCAATCTAGCGTTCAAATTAGGGGCTTCTAAAATCCTGCCATTCAAACTCACTTCGCCCAAAAACGCCGTTTTATTGTCAATTTTTCTGTTTTTAAAGCTTGAAAGGATACTGGCAATGACCGCTAAATCGCAAGCCGGCTCGCTAATCTTAATGCCTCCGCTCACATTAATGAACACATCATGGCGGTTTAAGGGGATTTCTAGCTTTTTTTCCAATAAAGCAATAAGCATGTTAAGGCGGTTAGTGTCAAACCCGTTCGCTAATCGTTTGGGCGCTCCAAAACTGCACTCGCTCACCAACGCCTGAATCTCTAAAATCAACGCCCTTGAGCCTTCTAAAGTGATGGTAATCGCGCTCCCCTCCATAGGCTCTTCTTTAGAAAAAAACAAGCTTGAAGCTTCTTTAGCGCCCACCAAACCCTGCTCTTTCATCTCAAACAAGCCGATTTCACTCGTAGGGCCAAAGCGGTTTTTAAAACTCCTTAAAATCCTTAATTCCCTACTGGGATCGCCCTCAAAATACAGCACGCTATCTACCATATGCTCTAGCACTCTAGGCCCTGCGATGCTCCCTTCTTTAGTGATATGGCCGATGATAAAAATAGCAATATCTCTTGTTTTGGCTAAACGCATGAGTTCAAAAGTGATCTCTCGCACTTGCGAAATAGAGCCGGGTGCTGAAGAAATCTCTGGCGAATAAAGCGTTTGGATAGAATCAATCACGCAAGCAAAATAATTTTCGCTCTCCATATTAGCCTTAATCACAGGCCAATTGATTTCATTGAGCAGATACAATTCTTTTTCTATGCAATCTAATCTAGTGGCGCGCATTTTAATCTGGCTCAAGCTCTCTTCTCCGCTCACATACAAAACCTTTTGCTGGTTTTTGGCTAAGCCAGAAGCCACTTTTAAAAGCAGAGTGGATTTCCCCACCCCAGGACTCCCCCCCACTAAATACAACCCTCCTTTAGCGATCCCCCCACCCAAAACAATATCCAATTCGCTTTGAGTAGAAGAAAACTTAATGACTTCTTCATGCTCAATTGCAGCGATAGAAACGCTTTTTTGCGCTTTTGAGATCGGGTTTTTAAGCGTGTTTAAAACTTCCTTTTGGGTTTGATTCAATTCTATAAAACTCTCCCATGCGTTGCATTGAACGCACTTGCCCAGCCACTTAAGGCTTGTAAAACCGCAATGCTGACATTCAAATAAAGAAGTTTTTTTAGCCAAAATACCACTCTTTTTTAAAATCACACAGCTAAAGACCAGATAAAAACGGAGTTTTGGTTTTGTTTTCTAGCAAAACTCGTAAAGCTACACTAAAAACAAGTTAAAAAATTATCAAGCGCCATTTTGCTCTATTTTTCTTAAAGCCTTCAAAATATAGCGTTTGATATAAGATCCCACGCTTTCTTCTTCTTCGTTAGCCATTTTCTCTAGTTTTTGGTATTGCTCATCAGAAAAATACAAGCTTACAGCACGAGTTTTTTTATTAGCGTCTGCTTTTGGTTTGCGCCCTAGTTTATTTTTAGTGCCCCTTAAGCGAGTTTCATCTGTGTTTTCTGTCTTTTCCATCAAGTTCCTTCAATCATCATCGCAAATCGCTTCAAAATAGCATGCTAGCATAAAAGTAGCGTATAATGAATAATGTTGCAAGCGCTAATCATTCCTTATCTTAAGTTTATTAGCACTCGCTCAAAAAAGGCCTTCACCCCCTAAAAATATCAAATCAAATCGGTAACACCCTAATACTGCGATCCAATAATTCCTGTAAGGCGTTTTCAATGGCAAATAAAGTCCCGGTAGTCGCGCTCATGCACCCATCGCATGCCCCCATGTAGCGGATATACACATCAATGTAATCATCGCTTTCTTTAATGTCTAAAATCTCTAAATCCCCCCCATCCATCATAAGCATCGGGCGGATATTTTCTTCAATGACTTTATCCACGGCTTTAATCTTTTGAACCATCGTCATTTCCCTGAAAGCCAATTCCCCATTTTGAGATTTATTAGCGGCGGCTTTAAGTTTTTCAGCTTCCATTTCTTCGCGCACTTCTTTAAGAATATCCACCAGGTAATAATCCCTTTTTTCATGCCCTCCAGGCCTCACACAGCTTTTACAAAAAGCGCCGGCTTTGGTGTAGTTAGTGATTTCTTCAACGCTTTTTAAATCATTAAGCCTAATCACTTCTTTAATCGTGCCTAAACTCACCCTAGCGCACTCGCACACGATGATTTCTTCTTCAAAATCTTCAGCGTTTTTCCCTAAATACATGCCGGCAGCTTTTTTGATCACATCATACGCCATCACCGAGCAGTGCATTTTTTGCCCAGGGACAGCCGGCGTGTCCGGATCGTCTCTTAAGCCTCTTTCCACATCTAAATTCGTGATTTTTACCGCATCTTGGACTCTTTTATTCAAACACAATTCCACCATCATGTCTGAGCTTGCGATCGCTGTTCCGCAACCAAAGCTTTTAAACTTCGCATCAACAATCTTATCCGTGCTTTCATCTACAAGCCAATACAATCTCACCGCATCACCGCATGCTTCTGCACCATAATCCGCTACAATGAGCTTAGCGTTTTTAGCTTTAGCCTGCTCTTCGGTGATGACCCCTAAATGCGTAGGGTTATCCATGCGCCTTTGAACTTCTTTAGAATACGCATCCCAGAGAACCGAACCCACTAAATCATGTTTTGCCATTTTGATTCCTTTATATTCTTTTTAATAAGAGCTTGAAATATTTCTCAATCTTACAGCCGCTTGAGAGAAAACTTCAATCGTTTTATCAATTTCAGCTTCCGTGTTAAAACGGCTCAATGAAAGCCTGATAGCGGTATGAGCTAATTCCTTACTCGCTCCAATCGCTACCATGACAGGATTAGCCTCTAAATCCTCACTCGCGCACGCGCTCCCTGTGGAAGCGGCGATATTGGAGCGATTCAAATCCCACAGCATGGCCTCTCCTTCAATCCCTCTCACGCTGACTAAAGTCGTGTTAGGCACACGATGGATTCGATCCCCTACCACCATCACATCAGGGATTTTCAAAAGCGCTTCTTCTAATTTGTCGCGCAATTTCCCCACCACTTCTTTTTCATAGTCTAAATGCTCTACGGCTAATCTCATCGCTTCGCCCATACCCACAATATAAGGCACATTCAAAGTCCCGCTGCGCCTACCATTCATATGCTCCCCTCCATGAAAAAGAGGGGTCAATCCCACCCCACTTCTAATATACAACCCCCCAATGCCTTTAGGCCCATGAAACTTGTGTGCGCTAAAAGAAAGAAAATCCGCATTCGCTTTCAACACATCTACAGGGATTTTACCAATCGCTTGCACCGCATCGGTATGGAACAACACGCCCTTTTCTTTACAGATAGCCCCAATTTCTTCAATAGGGAAAATGAGACCGGTTTCATTATTCGCCCACATCACGCTCACTAAAGCGGTTTTTTCTGTGATCGCTTCTTTGACTTGCTCTGCGGTGATACTCCCATGCTCATTAATGGGCAAGTAAGTAACCTCCACCCCCAAGCTTTCTAAAAAATTACAAGTGGATCGCACCGCCGGATGCTCTGCAACCGTGGTTATAATATGGTTTTTGCCTTTTTTCAAGCATTCATCAAAATACACGCCCTTTAAAACCCAATTATTGCTTTCTGTCGCGCAAGAAGTGATGATCACATCATCTATATCCCTAGCGTTAATGCCCTTATAAAGCTTGTCTAGCGCTTCTGCAATGGCTGGGTGGGTTTCTGTGCCAAACTGGTGCAACGAGCTAGGATTCCCATAATGATCCCTTAAAAAAGGATCCATGATCTCTTTGACTTTAGGGTCAATTCTCGTTGTAGCGTTATTGTCTAAATAAATTCGTTGTAACAAGGTTAATATTCTCCTTAAAATTTTACATAGATTTTCTTATCTAAGTCTAAATTATGATTAAATACAAGATATTTTCTTAATTTTAACTTAAAATAAGATGAATTTTTGAAAACATTTTGAGAAATGCGAACATCCTCCTATCAAAAACCAACAACAGCTGCTACCAAGTCGCTTAAGGTTTTTTAGGGGGTCTCCCACGCCTGTCTTTTAAAGCGTCTATCCCCCCTTGTTGGTAACGCTTCTCCCACACATAGAGTTTTTGCAATTGTTTCGCTACTTCTTTTTTAGTGGGCTTAATGCCCCTAAGGTTATAAAGAGCGGTAACTATAATGGGTTTTGGGACATTAAACCTTTGGATAAATTCCAAACAATCTTTTTTGATCTGGGAGTCTTGTTTGTTTTTGGTAATATCCACATGGCTTAAATATTGCAACACGTAAAGGCGTTTTTCTTCAGCTTCTTGCACGATTTCTGGGGCTAACTCCATCCCTTGACTAACGCCTTTAAAAAACTTATTTGAAGCCTCTTGGGCGGGATAAACGCTCAAATAAGTTTCTAGTAAAGAAATCACTCTTTTTTGCTGTTCCAATAGTGCGTCTATCTTGGTGCTCAAACGATTTATTTTACTTTCCATGCGTTCAATACTAACCACCAAAAATAAATAACTATTTAATCATTAAAAATGATTATTCTAATACCATGCTCCAAATTAAGATGTATTTTTAGGATCATGCTACAATAAAAAACGCAAAACGATTTCAAAGAAAAAGGGCTTAAAATGAAAACTTTTGAAGTAATGATTCAAACCGATTCAGAAGGGTATTTGGACGCTAAATTTGGCGGTAACGCTCCTAAAGCGTTTCTCAATCCAAACGGCTTACCCACTTATTCGCCTAAAATCTCATGGCAAAAAGTGGAAGGCGCTCAAAGCTATGCGTTAGAACTCATCGATCATGACGCTCAAAAAGTGTGCGGCATGCCGTTTGTCCATTGGGTCGTAGGCAATATCTCTCATAATGTTTTAGAAGAAAACGCTTCCATGATGGATAAAAGGATTACTCAAGGGGTCAATTCGCTCACTCAAGGCTTTATCCGTTCTTCTCTTAATGAAAGCGAAAAACAACGCTCCAATCTCAATAACAGCGTTTATATCGGCCCCATGCCCCCTAATAGCGATCACCATTACTTAATCCAAGTGTATGCCCTAGACATTCCTAAACTCGCCTTAAAAGCCCCTTTTTTCTTAGGCGATTTGCATGACAAAATGCGTGGGCATATCATCGCCATAGGGAGAAAGGAATTTCTATACAAGCGGTTTGTGAGGAAATAGGCTATAAGCTTGTAGGTTTAGCTCAATGAACTTGTTTAACCTTAATATTCTTTCATTTTTTTAAAAAGTGGGGTTTTATGCAACCCTAACGAGATGGATTATAACGCTAGAAATTAGAGCTAAAAGCACCAAAAGCTGATTTAAACACGCATCAACTCCTTATCAAACTATTCATTCAACGCTACCTATAATTTTTAAAACGCTCCCTAACTTCCCTATCTAACGCCAGCACTTCATCTAAACTAGAGAGCTTGAAAGGCATTTTAGCGTATGATTCTAAGGCTTGAGAAATGGTTTTAATCAGGCCACCAAAAGCGATTTCTTGATTTAAAAACTTCTCCATCGCCACTTCATTGCTCGCATTCAGCACCACGCCAAGCTTTGGATTTTCCAACAACAAGTCTTTATAACGCCACAAAGTGTAGCGCTCCATGCTAATGGGTTCAAATTTAATCGTGCTTAAAGCGTATAGATCTAGTGGCTTGATAGACGCATTTAAAGAGGCTAACTTCGGATCGATCGCATAGCTTATGGGTAATTGCATGTCCGCGCTCGCTAAATGTGCGATGACAGAGTTGTCTTCAAACTCCACCAAAGCATGCACGATAGAGCTTCTTTCAATCAGCGCATCAATCTTTAAAGACGCGCCAAAAAGCCAATAAGTTTCTAGGATTTCAAAAAGCTTATTGACCATGCTCGCTGAATCAATGGTGATTTTAGATCCCATGCTCCAATTAGGGTGTTTGAGCGCGTTTTGCGCGTTTTGCATAGGAATAAATTCTAAAGGCGTGTCCCTGAAAGCCCCCCCACTCGCGCTAATGATTAAAGACTTAGGCTTTAAAGCCTTGTTTTGCAACAACGCCCACAAACCAAAATGCTCGCTATCAATGGGCGTGATTTGTGAAATGTCTAATAAATGCCCCGCACTCACTAAACTCTCTTTATTCGCTAGGGCTAGTTTTTTGTTAGTTTGCAAGCTTTTAAAGCTCGCCTTTAATCCTGCCACGCCCACAATGGCGTTAATGACTAAATGTGAAACGCACTCTTCTATCATCGCATCAATGCCGTCTAGCCCTACAAACACTTCCGCGCCCAAAGGCTCTAAAGCATTCAAATCATTAGGATCTAAAACCGCCACTTTCTTGGGTTTGAAAACTTTGATTTGCTCATTGATTAAAGCGATATTTTTCCCACAGCTCAAGGCTTCTATTTCTACCTTGAATTTTTTGGCGATTTTTAGGGCGTTTTTCCCAATAGAGCCAGTGCTTCCTAAAACAACCATTCAATCCCCCAAAAACACCGCCGTCTCTTTCCAAATTTCTAAAAAATACAACAACGCATGCAAGCCTAAAGCCCCAAAAAGCATGGAATCCAATCGGTCTAAAACGCCCCCATGCCCGGGTAAAATCTTACCGCTATCTTTGATCCCGACCTTTCTTTTCAAATAACTTTCATACAAATCCCCAAACACCGCCACAAGAGCGATTAAAAAGCTGAATAAAAGCGCCATAAAAAAGCCCCCGCTCAATTTCCCCATGCCCACAAACGATCCTAAAACGCTCGCCAAAGCCACGCCAATCAATGCGCCCTCTAAGGTTTTATTTGGTGAAGTGGGCGTGAAAGGGGTTTTGCCTAAAAGCTTGCCTCCAAAAAACGCCCCCACATCGCTTGCAACCACCACGACTAAAAGCCAAATGATCGCTACTGCACCAAAATCCTTATAAACCCCAAAAAGTGCAAAAAACCCAACGCCCGGGTATAAAAAGGGTAAAATGGCTTCGCTATGGTGCGCTTTTCGATAAGCGATAATACTAGCCATGACCATCGCGCTAATAAGAGCGCATTCTATAGGGTGCCCGTTAAAATACGCCGCTACCCATGACAACACTAAAATGAGATACAAACTAAAGCTCGCTTTAACTTGAAATAGTCTTAACGCTTCAGAAAACCCTACCACATAAACCCCCCCTAAAACCGCCCAAAACAACAACAAATTGTCCGCATACAAAATCAAGCCTGCCACAATGATTAAAACAAACCCTGTAATGTAACGAGATTTTTCTTTAAATAACTCTTCTTTCACTTTTTTCCTTAATCAATTAAATACCAGCGGAACTAAAAAATAGCTGAACGCGCTAATCAAAACAACTCCCACTAAATTAAGCCACAAACCGGCTTTAATCATATCCGTTATTTTAACATACCCAGAGCCATAAGCTATCGCATTGGGTGGGGTGGCTACAGGGAGCATGAACGCGCAAGTCGCGCTCAAGGCTACAGGAATGGTCAATAACAAGCTTTCGCTATTCCCATAACCCATGCCTACTGCAACCCCTCCAATCACCGGTAAAAACGCCGCAGCAGTGGCGGTGTTAGAAGTGATTTCGGTTAAGAAAATGACCATTAAAGTTACCATGACAATGATGAATAAAATCGGTAAATGCGAAAATCCAGAGACTAAATGCCCGATCCACAAACTCAACCCGGTTTTAGAAAATTGCACGCTCAAGGCTAACCCACCGCCAAACAAAAGCAACACATCCCAAGGGAGTTTTTTGGTGGTGTCCCAATCAATGAGCCTATCGCCCTGATGGTTAGCGGGCAAAATGAATAAAAGTGCAGAAACCCCTATTGCGATCACCGAATCAATCCTGTCTATTTTAACGCCCCAAGCTTTTAACATCACGCCTAAAAAAATCCACCCTAAAGATGCCAGGATAAAAATAATCCCCACAGAGATTTCCGCCTGACTCAAACGGCCTAGTTTGTTTAACTCTAACCTAACGACTTCCTTACCCCCTGGGATTTCTTTAATCTTTAAAGGGAAAATCACATAAGTGAGCAAGAGCCACGCTAAAATGAGCATGATAAAGGCTAACGGCGTCCCAAACACCATCCACTGAGCGAAATCAATTTCAATATTGAAAGCGGTTTTCATATAGCCGGCCAATAAAGCGTTAGGCGGCGTGCCAATAAGAGTGCCTAAAGAGCCAATAGAAGCCGCATAAGCGATGCCAAGCATCAAGCAAATACTGAAATTCGTGCGATAGATAGTAGTCTTTTCTTGAATGACTTGGGTAATGTCTTTGCCCTTATGCACGATATTACTCATAATACCCCCATGCGCTTTGGTGATTTCTTCTTTTTGATACCATGAATTAGAGGCGTTTTCTTTGCCAACCAGTTTAGCGACTAATTGCAAAACGCTCATGCCAACAGGGAGCATCATCACCGCCGTTGCGGTATTGCTCACCCACATAGACAGAAAGCCCGTAGCTATCATGAAACCTAAAATCAACCTCCTAGGGCTTGTGCCTACTAATAAAATAATGCTTAAAGCGATGCGCGTGTGCAAGTTCCATTTTTGCATGCTTAAAGCTAAAATAAACCCTCCCATAAAAAGAAAGATAATCGGCGATGCGTAAGAAGAGCTGACGCTAGAGAATTGATCCACGCTAAAGACGCTAAAAAGCACCAAAGGTAAAAGCGCGGTTGCGGGCAAGTCAATGGCTTCAGTCATCCACCATATCCCCATTAAAACAGCCACCCCAGCCACAACAGGCATCGCCTTATAATTTAAGGAACTGAGCTTGGGGATTTCTTCTGCAATATGAGGCAGTTGAGAATTGAGTGCATAATAGATAATAAGCGCGATTAACGCTCCCCCTATGAGACCCAACAAGCGCACGATCTTAGTGCTTTTATCATCGGCGCGCGTATCGGTATGCGTATTGGCATGCGAATGATTTTCCATTTTATTTTACCCTTTAAAATTACTAACCTACATGCTACAATAAAACTTTTTCAAAACTAAGATTTTAGAAAAATCATATCAAAATAGGAAAAAGAGTGGTAAAAGAAAGTGATATTTTAGTGGTTGGTGGGGGGCATGCAGGCATTGAAGCAAGCTTGATTGCAGCCAAAATGGGGGCTAGAGTGCATTTAATCACCATGCTCATAGACACGATCGGTTTAGCGAGCTGTAATCCGGCGATTGGAGGCTTGGGTAAAGGGCATTTGACTAAAGAAGTGGATGTTTTAGGGGGGGCTATGGGGATTATTACGGATAATAGCGGTTTGCAATATCGTGTGTTAAACGCTTCTAAAGGGCCGGCAGTTAGAGGGACTAGAGCGCAAATTGATATGGATACTTACCGCATTTTTGCAAGAAATCTTGTTTTAAACACCCCTAATTTGAGCGTCTCTCAAGAAATGACCGAAAGTTTAATCCTTGAAAACGATGAGGTAGTGGGCGTAACCACGAACATTAATAACACTTATAAAGCTAAAAAAGTGATCATCACCACAGGCACTTTTTTAAAAGGGGTGGTGCATATTGGCGAGCACCAAAACCAAAACGGGCGCTTTGGGGAAAACGCTTCCAATTCTTTAGCCTTGAATTTAAGGGAGCTTGGCTTTAAGGTGGAGAGGTTAAAAACCGGCACTTGCCCAAGAGTGGCGGGCAATAGCATTGATTTTGAAGGATTAGAAGAGCATTTTGGGGATACAAACCCTCCCTATTTCAGCTATAAAACCAAAGATTTTAACCCCACCCAACTCTCATGCTTTATCACTTACACTAACCCCATTACCCACCAAATCATTAGGGATAATTTCCACCGAGCCCCCCTTTTTAGCGGTCAAATTGAAGGCATAGGCCCAAGGTATTGCCCTAGCATTGAAGATAAAATCAACCGCTTTAGCGAGAAAGAACGCCACCAGCTGTTTTTAGAGCCTCAAACCATTCACAAAAGCGAATATTATATCAACGGCTTAAGCACCTCTTTACCCCTAGATGTGCAAGAAAAGGTCATTCATTCTATCAAAGGTTTAGAAAACGCCCTCATCACGCGCTATGGCTATGCGATAGAGTATGATTTTATCCAACCCACAGAATTGACCCACACTTTAGAAACCAAAAAAATCAAAGGGCTTTATTTGGCCGGGCAAATCAATGGGACTACCGGCTATGAAGAAGCGGCGGCTCAAGGGCTTATGGCTGGGATTAATGCGGTATTAGCCTTAAAGAATCAAGCCCCCTTTATTTTAAAGCGCAATGAAGCCTATATCGGCGTTTTGATTGATGATTTGGTCACTAAAGGCACGAATGAGCCTTACAGGATGTTTACTAGCCGAGCCGAATACCGCTTGCTTTTAAGAGAAGACAACACGCTTTTTAGGTTGGGCGAACATGCCTATCGTTTAGGGCTTATGGAAGAGGATTTTTATAAGGAATTGAAAAAAGACCAACAAGCAATACAAGAAAACTTGAAACGCCTTAAAGAATGCGTCCTTACCCCTAGCAAAGAAGTGTTAAAACGCCTAAACGAATTAGATGAAAACCCTATCAATGACAAGGTTGATGGCGTTAGTTTGTTAGCGCGCGATAGTTTTAATATAGAAAAAATGCGCTCCTTTTTCAGCTTTTTAACGCCCTTGAACGATCGGGTTTTAGAGCAGATTAAAATTGAATGCAAATATAATATTTATATTGAAAAGCAACACGAAAATATCGCTAAAATGGATAGCATGCTCAAAGTTTCTATCCCTAAAAATTTTGTGTTTAAAGGCATTCCAGGCTTAAGCTTAGAAGCGGTAGAAAAATTAGAAAAATTCCGCCCCAAAAGCCTTTTTGAAGCCTCAGAAATCAGCGGGATCACCCCAGCGAATTTAGACGTTTTGCATTTATACATCCATTTGCGGAAAAACTCTTAAAGGATTTTTAATGAACGCTTTAGAAATCACCCAAAAGCTCATCAGCTACCCCACCATTACGCCTAAAGAATGCGGTATTTTTGAATACATTAAATCGCTTTTTCCTGCTTTTAAAACACTAGAGTGTGGAGAAAATGGCGTGAAAAACCTTTTTTTATACCGCATTTTTAACCCCCCCAAAGAGCATGCAAAAAAAGAACATGCAAAAGAAAAGCATATAAAAGAAAATGTTAAGCCCTTGCATTTTTCTTTTGCAGGGCATATTGATGTCGTACCTCCTGGAGATAATTGGCAAAGCGATCCCTTTAAACCCGTTATTAAAGAGGGGTTTTTATACGGCCGTGGGGCGCAAGACATGAAAGGGGGCGTGGGGGCGTTTTTGAGCGCGAGTTTAAATTTTAACCCTAAAACCCCTTTTTTGCTTTCTATTTTACTCACGAGCGATGAAGAAGGGCCAGGGATTTTTGGCACAAAACTCATGCTAGAAAAACTCAAAGAAAAAGATTTATTGCCCCATATGGCGATTGTGGCTGAACCCACTTGCGAAAAAGTCTTAGGCGATAGCATCAAAATTGGCCGAAGAGGTTCCATTAATGGCAAACTCATTTTAAAAGGCGTTCAAGGGCATGTGGCTTACCCGCAAAAATGCCAAAACCCTATTGATGCGCTCGCTTCTGTTTTGCCCTTGATTTCAGGAGTCCATTTAGACAATGGCGATGAATATTTTGACCCTTCAAAATTGGTTGTCACCAACTTGCATGCAGGGTTAGGGGCGAATAATGTTACCCCAGCAAGCGTAGAAATGATCTTTAATGCGCGCCATTCTTTAAAAACCACCAAAGAGAGCTTGAAAGAATATTTAGAAAAAGTTTTAAAAGATTTGTCTCACACTTTAGAATTAGAGTCAAGCAGTTCGCCTTTCATCACGGCTTCTCATTCAAAGCTTACCAGCGTTTTAAAAGAAAATATTTTAAAGACATGCCGCACCACCCCCCTTTTAAACACCAAAGGTGGCACGAGCGATGCGCGATTTTTTAGCACTTATGGTATAGAAGTGGTGGAGTTTGGCGTTATTAATGACAGGATCCATGCCATTGATGAAAGGGTGAGCTTGAAAGAATTAGAGCTTTTAGAAAAAGTGTTTTTAGGGGTTTTAGAGGATTTGAGCGAGGCATAAAATAAACAAACATTAAGTAAGGCTTATCAATATTTGATTACAATTATAAAGGATTACATTTTTTTATAGGAGGTATATCATGCTAGGAAGCGTTAAAAAAACCCTTTTTGGGGTCTTGTGTTTGGGTGCGTTGTGTTTGAGAGGGTTAATGGCAGAACCAGACGCTAAAGAGCTTGTTCATTTAGGTATAGAGAGCGCAAATAAGCAAGATTTCGCTCAAGCTAAAACGCATTTTGAAAAAGCTTGTGAGTTAAAAAATGGCTTTGGGTGTGTTTTTTTAGGGGCGTTCTATGAAGAAGGGAAAGGAGTGGGAAAAGACTTGAAAAAAGCCATCCAATTTTACACTAAAGGTTGCGAATTGAATGATGGTTATGGGTGCCGCCTGCTAGGCAATTTATACTATAACGGACAAGGCGTGTCTAAAGACGTTAAAAAAGCCTCACAATACTACTCTAAAGCTTGCGATCTAAACCATGCTGAAGGGTGTATGGTATTAGGAAGCTTACACCATCATGGCGTAGGCACGCCTAAGGACTTAAGAAAGGCTCTTGATTTGTATGAAAAAGCTTGCGATTTAAAAGATAGCCCAGGGTGTATTAATGCAGGATACATATATAGTATAACAAAGAATTTTAAGGAAACTATCGCTCGTTATTCTAAAGCATGCGAGTTGAACGATGGTAGGGGGTGTTATAATTTAGGGGTTATGCAATATAATGGACAAGGCACAGCAAAGGACGAGAAGCAAGCGGTAGAAAACTTTAAAAAAGGTTGCAAATCAGGCGTTAAAGAAGCATGCGACGCTCTTAAGGAATTGAAAATAGAACCTTAATGAAGTTAGGCTAAACACAGCGTTTAGCTGGCTTTTACGCTTTTTAATATCTTAATGAAAGCATAAACCATGCAAACTAATCTCTTAATCACAATATAAGGCTTTTATCGCACCCATTCATTGCCGTTTTTAGATTGGCGTTTGAAGGGTTTAAAGCAAATTTATTCAAACCCTTAAAAAGGGTTTTACCCCCTTACAGTGCTTTCAACAGCACGCTATTTAAGCGCTCATTAAAGCTTTTAGCGTCTTTTAAAGCCCCTTTTTCTAAAAGCTTCGCCCCATCATAAAGCAACCAGATAAAAGCGCTCAACTGCTCTTTATCTTCGCATTTTAAGAGTTTTTGCAAAATCGCATGGTTAGGGTTTAATTCTAAAGTTTTCTTGCTTTCAGGCACGCTTTGACCCATTTGACGCATCCAATTAGCCATCATCGCATTTTGTTCATCGCCTATTAAAGCCACCGCTGAAGTGAGATGACTGGAAAGCTCTACGCCTTTAATCTCATCTTTAAGATTTTCTTCAAACGCTTTCATCAAATCTTTAAACTGATCTTTTACCTCATCATGGATTTCTTCCAAACCAAGCTCTTTCAAACTCTCGCTATGGCTAGCGTCTCTAAAGGGCGTTTTATCGTATTCATTCACGCCTGGCATCACAAACGCATCAATTTCATCGCTCAATAACAAAACATCATAGCCTTTTTGAGCGTATTTTTCCAAAATGGGGGACGCTTTTAATAAGTCTAAATTTTCGCCTAAAAGGTAATAAATGCTTTTTTGATTTTCTTTTAAATTTTCTTTGTATTCTTTTAAAGAAATCAATTTTTCTTTGTCTTTAGAATAGAATCTTAACAATTCTAAAAGTTTTTCTTTGTTTTCAAAATCCCCATACAAGCCTTCTTTTAACACTTTCCCGAAAGGCTCATAGAATTTATGGTAATTTTTTTCATCCTTGCTCAAGCGTTCAATCTCGCTTAAAATCTTTTTCACTGAAGCCGAACGGATATTGGCTAAAATCTTATTCTGCTGTAAGATTTCACGGCTCACGTTCAAGGGTAAATCTTCGCTGTCAATCACGCCTTTAACAAACCTCAAATAAGACGGCAACAATTCTTTGTCATCATCAGTGATAAACACTCTTTTAACATAAAGTTTAACCCCGCTTTTATAATCCACCCTAAACATGTCAAAGGGCGCTTTGCTAGGAATATAAAAAAGCGTGGTGTATTCTAAAGAGCCTTCCACTTTATTATGGATATAGCTCAAAGGCTCGCTGTTATCATGCGCAAACGATTGGTAAAAGTCTTTGTAATCCTTTTCTTTCAATTCGCTCTTATTCATTTTCCATAAAGCACTCGCTTGATTGATTTGCTCGCATTTTTCTTCTTTAACTTCTTTTTTATTATCCCCTTCGCCCTCAAATTTCGTATCGGTGTAAGTTAGAAAAATAGGGAAAGGGATATGCTCAGAATACTTTTTAACAACGCTATCAATCTCCCAACGGCTCGCAAAATGAGAATCTTCATCTTTTAAAAAGAGGGTGATTTCTGTGCCTTGCTCCTCTTTAACGCATTCACTGATTTCAAACTTGCCCTTACCATCGCTCACCCATGCATAAGCTTGATGATTAGTAACCTTCTTGGTTTGAACGACAATTTTACTCGCTACCATAAACGCTGAATAAAAGCCCACGCCAAATTGGCCAATCAAGGCGCTGTCTTTTTTCTTATCCCCACTCAAAGCGCTTAAAAAACTCTTCGTGCCTGATTTAGCGATCGTGCCTAGATGCTCAATGAGATCGTTTTTATCCATGCCTATACCATTATCTTTAATCGTTAAGGTTTTTTTCTGGCTATCAAAACTCAAATGAACGCTAGGCGTAATATTCAGCCCTTTTAATTTTTCATCGGTCAGCATTAAATAATTCAGCTTATCCAAAGCGTCGCTCGCATTAGAAACCAACTCTCTTAAAAAAATCTCTTTATTGGAATACAAAGAGTGGATCATCAAATCCAAAAGCTGGTTGATTTCAGTTTGAAAGGTGTATTCTTGATTAGACATTGATCTTTTCCTTTAATAAAATTTTTAAGATTATACAATAAAAGCGCGCTTAAAAGGGGTATGCTACGGCTTAAAAAATAACATGAAAGAATGTTTAATTTTTTAAAAACGATAACTCATAGAACTCATCAAATAGCTTCTGTTTTGAATGGTTTGAGCGAAATTGGGGTTGTAACCGCTTGTAAAAAACCCTACCTTATAACCTTTATGCATCGTGATTTGATAGCCATTAACCATTAGCATGAAATAGATATGTTTTTTAAAGTTATATTTAAAAGTAACCCCTAAGCTTTGCGCATCAGCCCTTGGGGAATAGGTCAATTTCCCATACAATTGCACCAAAAGATTCTTAATGCTCTTCCCTACAAAAGCGTTAATCGTTATGGAATTAGCGTTGTAAAAATTGGAATAAGCGTCTTCATAAGGGGTGTTATCTTTCGTGTCATAAAAAGGATCAATGGGTGAGCCGTTCCAGCCTAATTGAACGCTCGCGTTCCCAAAATTCTTATACACGCTCCAGCCAAAACGATAAGAGCGGAAATTGATTCTTTGAAACACAAACAAACTCGCTGCTTTTTTACCCACTAAAGCGGCTCTGTAATAATCTTTAGACAAATAATCGCTATAAAGGGGGAACCATGCGTAAAAAGTCGTTTGGATGCGCCAACCAGATTTCCAATAAGACTTTGTGTCATGGGTGATTTCAAATCCAGGAGCGTTAAAATTCTTAGGGTAAAACCAAATAAAAGGCGCGACCCTAATGTATTTATTTTCGTAAATGAGATTGAAATTGTGCATGCCGTAGTTGATTTTTTGCTTATAATTGACAGGAGCGTAAAAATCTCTAATGTATTGCTCATTGGCTAAAGCCCTTCCAAAGGTGCTAAACCACACTATCTTAAACTTTTTCCACCGGTAAAAAAGCTCAAACCCTTGATTAAACCCGCTCAAAAACAAAGCTTTAGAAGGGTAACGCCCTAATTTAATCCCAAAAATATCCTTATATTGATAATCTAAATACAAATTATATAACACATAAGGCCTGGCGTTTTGAGCCTTTTGCTCTCTGGTCCAATTTTGGCTGTGTTGCATCAAATAGCCCTCCCATCGCCCCATGTAATACCAGTTCGCTGGCTGAAACCCTGCCTTAGGGTTGGCTTCATCAATCAAAAACTTCGTGGAATCATACGCTAACGCTCCTATTTCGCCCCCCACCCCAAAACCCAGTTTGTGATCTTCAATCCCTTTAGGGAGCAAACTAGAATCAACTTGTAAAGCCCCGGTAGTGGTTACATAACTCCCTGTAGGGTAAATCCCTTTTTTGGAATTGATAACTGACTGATTGAAAGCGATGCGCGAAAACGATCCCACTCTCGCACTGATTTGATACTCAAAAGCGTTGAGGAAAACCCCATTCAAAGCTAAAAGCCCTAGCCAAACTTTTTGATTAAGCACCCTTTTATCAAACACCTTTTTATTGAAGTCTGATATTATGCCATAAAACAAACTCGCAAGTTGCTCGCTCATTGTAGAAAAAAAAAAAAACGATAAAATCACAAATCTCCCCCTTTTTTTACAAAAAGCGGGTTCAATTTAAAGATTTAAGGATTGTGCATGCAAGAGATTGTCCCTATTGTTGTGGCTTTTGATAACAATTATTGTATCCCTTTACTATAGGGGCATTAGAGAATATGACAATACAAAAGGTTATTTGAAAGACACCATTTTGCAAAGTCAAGATAATTTCAATGAAATGGTTAGCTATTTCTTTTCTGAGTGAAACCGCTTTTTTGCTTGTGCACTTTCGTATTTTGCGTTTTGAGCGTTTTTTAGCGTTTAGGTGTATCAATGGTCGGTTTTTTTCTTTGCGTTGTTGGAAAATACCACTAGTTTAGCATCTAATTTTTCTTCAAACAAATTTTTTGAAATTTTCAAAAAATCACAAATTTTCAAAAAATTTTTTACAGGCTTCTAGACTCTGCTTTGATTTAACCCTATAAGCGTGGATAGATAATGTAAAACGATACTCAAATACCCTAACGGTTAAGCGCTTACATCTCCGCCCTAAAGGACGGATTTTTTCGTGCTAGTGGGATAATAACAGCGTGCTAATAGTTTCACAAGTGCGGTATTTCCTATGTGCGACAAAATTTGGAGTAACTAGCTTGACTTTGTTTGGTTAGTGGGTTGGAGGATAGAGAGGGCGACACCTCGTTAGGAGGTATCAATTATGAAAGTATTTGTCGTATTAGTGCTAGTATTAGTAATTCTCGCACAATTGCTATATTAGGCTTATTCGTGGTCTAATCCCTTGTCTAGGGGGTTAGACCCTTATAAACATACTAATACGAGCACTTATTATACACCAAAAGTAAGGAGTATATAGTGGAATTTGATCAATTAGATTTACAAAAAGCGTTAAAAATATTAGATGCACTCCCACAAACAATTAAAGAATTACTATCAAAGCATGAAATCAAAAAAGAAGAACTAAAACCCACTCTAAAAGAAGAACCCACACCAACAAAAGAGCCACAAACCACCCCCACACCATGCAAAGATTTAGTGGTTACAACCCCTAAAGATAAAACCTATATCACCTACCACAACAACGCTAATAAGGTTAATCTAGGGAAATTGAGCGAAAGGGAAGCCAATCTTTTATTCGCTATTTTTCAAAGACTCAAAGATCAAGGGAATACTCTCATTCGTTTTGAACCGCAAGATTTGAAACACATGCTAAACATAGATATTTCTAATGAGCGCTTATCAGAAGTGGTCATCAAGCTGTGGGATAGAATCAAAACCGCTGATTTTTGGAAAATTAGCGAAACCGAAACTTCAATCATTCAAGAAAATTACTTGCTTTTTAGTCGGTGTAAGGTGTAAAATTGAATTGAACAAACCCAGTAAATACAAGGCGACAAGTCCCCTTGTATTAAGGGGCAAGCCCCTTAAACCCCAATAAAACACGCTATAATAAAAAATAATTCTCATTAAAGGATAAAATAATGCCAAATACCACCACGCAAAAAGATTATTCTCAATTGAGCGAGAGGCAGATCTTCAATTTGATGTTAAGCACCAAAGAAAAGATCAAAAAGATACAAAAAGAAAAAATATCTTTCCAAGAAAAACTCACTAAAGAACTAGACAAGAAACTAGAAAAGAACAATAAGAGTTTTAATTCTAAATTAGAAAAATTGAATAAAGTCTTGCAAGAACTTAACCTTGTTTTTGATCAAAAGAGGGCTAATGATTGCTGTTTTGGGCATGAGACCCCAAACCTTGAAACGCAACAAGCCATGAGAGATGCGTTAAGTGGCAAAAACTTAGAAGCTATTGAAGACTTTTCTGCATGGGCAAATGAAATCAAAAAGGAAGTGAATGCTGAAAATTAAGCACTATATCCTTTACAAAAAAGATTTTAAAAAACTTGTTAAAAACGGGTTTGACGATGTTAAAATCCACTAGCTTTAGACACCAGGAACAAAGTAATGGACTATAAAGAATTGTTAGAATTTGATGATTACGCTATGGACCTGACCATTCGCATGGCACACCACAACTCCGCTATGGAGGGCAACAACCTGACTTTGGGCGATACAATGAGTATCTTAATAGACAGAAAGACCCCTATCAAGTCGGTGAGCTTGGATGAAGTGCATGAGATAGAAAATTATCGCAATTTTGTTCCCCTTATTTTAGAGTTTTTAGAGAGAGATAAGATCATAGATGAACATTTGATTGGCCATTTCCATTCTGTTTTGATGCGTAATATCCTGCCTGATTTTGGAAAATTCAAAACCACTTACAATGAGATCATAGGGACTAAAAAACCGACTGCAAGTCCAATAATGGTGCAACCTAGAATCAATGATCTGTGTTTGAAAATACAAGATGAAACGCTATTGAATTTGAGCGGTGAAGAAAAAATAAAAAAGATAGCAGAACTCCACATAGAATTTGAAGAGATCCACCCTTTTAGTGATAGCAATGGCCGCACAGGAAGAGCCTTGATGTTCTACCAAACCATAAAAGCTAATTTAACGCCCTTTGTGATTGAAGTAAGCGCTAGAAGCGAATACATGCATGCTATGAGGGAACAAGACGCTAACGCTCTAGTTGGCATCATTAAGAACTGCCAAAAAATAGAACTAGAAAAGATTGAGCGATACGCTGCCATTTTGAAAGAAAGGCGAGCGGCAAATAATAAGGTGCGCTAATTCATTGTAGAAGCACAAGTCATCTATGATAACATACAGCCCTTACAGGACTTGAAGCTATTGAATCATTTGTCTTTCTTATTCCAATGGCGCAACAAACTCATGAGAAAAAAAGACAAATTAGAAAAAAGATGATCTCCAAAACAAATAAGCTAATAGAAAAAGAATTTTTTCTAAAAAACTTCTCAAAGGAAAATGACTTCCAAGAAAAACTTCCCCTTTCTTACAGAAAGATGGTAGAAAATTTTTATAGCATTTTTATCTTATTGATTCTATTAGCGACCTGCTGTAAGAATATGATGACCGCATCATTAAGCATGTCTTGGATCTGATCTTTGATGAGTTCCCCAAAAGATTCAAACAAGACTCTACCCGCAAGAGAATAAGCTTGACAAGGAGGACTGCCAAGATTATAATAATACAAGGTAATGCGAGCGAGATAGAATTAAAGTTAAGGAGTGTTTATGCCATTTGTTAATGTTCGTATCACAAAAGAACAAGGTTGCCCTACCACTGAACAGAAGAAAGAACTTATTGCGGGAATTACAGAGCTTTTATCAAAAGTGCTTAATAAAAACAAGGCTTCTACAGTTGTTATTATTGATGAAATAGACACTGATAACTATGGGTTAGGTGGGAAGAGCATTACTGAAGTGAGAAAACAGACAGAGAGTTAAAAATCCGTTGTTAGAAATTGAATGCCATGTTTTGACAAGGAATTGGGGTTATCACGCCCTACAATTGATAAATGGTGGGATTGCCAAAAAAACTAATCTCTTGCTTTTTTGGCATCTGTTTGAATTTTAATAGGAGAAAGAACTACAAAACTTAAAATCAAACAAACACCACAGATAGCAAAAACCAAAAAATAGCCCAAGTACCCTAAGAACACGGCAAGACATACGAAAAAAGTAAAAATACCAAAAGAAAATGTAAGCCAAGAAGAAGCTCTAGCCAAATGTTGTGCGCCGACAATATTTAAAGCCATCATGTTAGTTAGATTGACATTGGCGGTTGTGGTTGCTCCCATCATAAATTTTAAGAGTTTCATTATTCCAAGAGCCATTTATCAATTCATCAGTTTTTTGAATATCAAATGCGATAACTCTTTTTTTTGTTTCTTTTTCACTAATCTTGAAGCGTTTGATTAAAGCGTTTCTCAGTGTAGTAGCCATAGGTTTTTCCCACTCAATGTGGGCTAAAATATTAAATCTATTTGTATCCGCAAAACCCAACGACAAACCGCCAGCCCCACTAAATAAATCCATGCAATTACATTGGTTCATTCAAGTTCTTAATACCATTGGTAGCGTTGTAAAGCCTGTTTGATCATTTATCCCTTGTTTCATTTTACCCACAAGCCATCTTCTGCTTTAAAAGTGATTGCAACTAAAAAAGCTCACGATAAATCAAGCGTATTTTTTCGTATCCCTTTCAATAAAACTTGGTGCAAGTTCTTCTTATACCTAAACTCACGCTCTTTCAAATGGGGTAAAACTCTCTCTTTTATCCCCCTAACCCATAAAAACTGCTTTTTAAGAGATTATTTGCTTGGTTAAATCAAGATCTTATATTTAATCTTAAACAATGCCTTTGAATATTTTTATTAACACTCAATGAAAAAAGTCAATCCATTCTAAATAATTTTTAACCACAGATTTCACACGCATTTTAGAAAAAGCTCAAATAAGGGGGCTGATAATACCCCTTATGACAAAAAGGCTGTGTCTAAAGCACTAGATCAATAAAAATAATCTCATTTCACCTTTTCAAGATACTCTTCTGTTTCCGTATTGACCTTAATCACCTCACCCTCTAAAACATGGAAAGGCACTTGCACGACCGCACCGGTTTCTAAAGTCGCTGGTTTTTTGCTCGCGCTGGAAGTATCGCCCTTAAAATTAGGGGCTGTTTCTACAATCTTTAAAGCCACAACTTGCGGCACATCCACTGAAATCGCCTTGTCATTATGCAATAAAACCTGCACTTGCATGCCGTCTAGCATCCATTTAGAAGCCTCACCCACTTGAGAGTCGTTCAAAGCGATTTGCTCATAGCTCTCTATATCCATGAATTGGTATGTATCGCCATCGTGATAAAGGTATTGCATCGTTTTTTCAACCAGATTAGGCTCTTCGCACTTATCTCCCGCATGGAAAGTCTTCTCAATCACCTTACCATCTAAAAACGACTTGATTTTCGCGCGCACAAAAGCCGCACCCTTACCGGGCTTGACATGCTGGTATTCCACAATCCTATAAGGCACACCACCCAATTCAATTTTCAAGCCCTTTTTGAGCTCGCTCATCCCAATTGCCATGTTACACTCTTTCCTTGCTGGTTAAATTTTATTAGCACTGCCCAAAAGTTTCATGCGTTCTTTGACCACATTTTTAAGCGCTAATTGGGCCGGAGAAAAAAACTTCCTCAAATCAAATTGGCTCTTATCTTCGTTAGCCACCTTGCGCACTTCCGCGATGAAAGCGATCCTTAAATCCGTGTCGGTATTGACCTTATTGATCCCCCCTTTCACGGATTCTTGTAAAAATTCAAAAGGCACGCCCTTAGATCCTTTCAAATCGCCTCCAGCGTCCAAATAAGACTTCCTCACATCATCTGGTATCGCGCTCGCTCCATGCAAGACTAAAGGGATATTAGTGAGCCTTTTGACTTCTTGCAAGCGTTCAAAATCCAATTTGGGCTCGCCCTTAAACTTAAACGCTCCATGGCTTGTCCCAATGGCTGGGGCTAAGTAATCCACTTGAGATTCTTTGACAAACTGCTCCGCTTCTTTAGGATTCACCAACACCGCATCTTTTTCATCCACTGAAATATTGTCTTCAATCCCCATTAAACGCCCCAACTCCGCTTCCACGCTCACTCCAGCGTTATGCGCCATTTTGACCACTTTAGAAGTCAATTCCAAATTTTCTTCAAAAGCATGATGAGACGCATCAATCATCACAGAAGTGAAACCCGCTTTCACGGCTTTTTCGCAACTTTCAAAAGTCGTGCCATGATCTAGGTGTAAGGCTACAGGAATGTGCGGGTAGCGTTCGCACATGGTTTTCACCATGCCCACCGCCATATCAATCCCCATGTATTTGATCGCTCCTTCACTCGCTTGAATGAAAAGCGGGGAATTTTCCTCATTTCCTGCTTCAAAGATAGCGTTTAGCATTTCAAAATTCACGAAATTAAACGCCCCTACCCCATAACCTTCTTTATGGGCTTTCAACAAAATTTCATTGCCTTTAACTAACATGATAACACCTCATCAATTACTTGTTGATAACAATTTTAGCGTGCTTTCTTAGTTCCTCAATGCGTTGATTCATGCGTTCTTGGAAAAGCTTTTCTTGTAACATCCCCTTAATGGTAGGTTTAGCTTGCTCATAAGTATAAGTTACAGGGCTATCTTTAGAAATCAAATAGATAATATGATAACCAAACTCTGTTTTAACAGGGGTTTTAGTGTAATTCCCAGGAGTTAAAGCGAAAGCGGCTTTAGAAAAATCCGGAGCCATTTGGTTTTTTTGGAATTTCCCTAAATCACCGCCATTTTGCGCGTTCTTGCTGTTAGGATCAATCGTATCACGATTGGCCAACTCAATGAATTTGGCTTCTTTTTTAGTCTTTGGCTGTTTGTCAATCTCAGAAATAATCCGTTTAGCTTCATCTTCAGTTTTCACTAAAATATGCCTAGCATGGGCTTCTTGCTTGACAAAAAGCTGATCTTTATTAGCGTCGTAAAAATCTTGCATTTCTTTTTCTGGGATTTGGACTTTTTTCACTTCTTCAGCCTGTTTTTTAGCCCAAAATTCCACTAAAGCCTGTTTTTTAACCGCTTCCATCATCGCTTTAAATTCTGGAGTGCTGTCCAATTTCTCGGTTTTAGCTTCATTTTCTACAAGGGCGGTGCGGATAGCTTGATCAATCAAGGCTTCTTTTTCTTTCTCTTTAAGCTTGTCAAAATCAAAATTAGGGTTGCGCTGTTTGATCATGTCAAAATCGCTTTTAGTGATAGGTCTGCCATCCACTGTAGCTAACACGCCTGCTGAAGAATCAGTCGTTTTTTTCGTGTTATGCGTAGCGTTATTTGCGTTATGAGCCGGCTTGGCCATCAAAAACGATGCGCTCAACGCGCCCACTAACGCTAAATTTAAGATATTTTTTTTCATTGTGTGTTCTCCACTCTAAACTAATTTTCATCATTAAATTTACATTATAGCAAAATTAAAACAAAATCAGCTACCATGATTTAGAAAATTCACATTAAAAAGTAAGAAACGCTTAAAGTTATTCATTACCATTAAATAAAAGCGGGTAAAAATGTTCGTCGCAGATATTGTAATAATATTTATTGTATTTATTGGTGTTAGTTATATTTTTTTGGAAAGAAAAAGGATGTTAAAGAAGATCCAAAATTTCATAAGACAATAATGAATATTGTATTTGCCATTGTTGTTATAATCGTTTTGTGTCCTTGGATACTGATAATATTGTTTTACCCCATAATGTATTTACTATTGCATGTTATTCCATCTTAAATAACTTCTATACTCTACTCTTTTAGTCAATCTCATCTTTATACGCTTACTATGTAAGATTAAGGGACTTTGCGCTTAAATACCCCAACAAAGTGAGTCAAGAAGGATTGCAAATTATGGTTTTGTCTTTATCTATCCTTAAAAAAAGCTTTAATGATTTTTTAAGCGCTAGAATGCTTTTAATCAATCTTGGCCCTATCCTTTTGAGTCTGGCGTTTTTTGGAGCTGTTTTTTACTACAATGGCGAAAGTATTGTGGGTTATTGCCAAACTTTATTACCGCAATCTTTAAGCGATTACTCTCATTCTCAAGGCTTTTTTGCTAGCATGTTCGCATGGGTTTTTAAAGCGTTAGTGTATTTTCTTATTGTTTGGATCGTGATTCTTTTGAGTTTAGTCATCAATATTTTTGCGTCTGTTTTTTACACCCCTTTAGTAGTCTCTTATTTACACCAAAAGTATTATCCCCATGTCGTTTTAGAAGAATTTGGCTCTATCCTTTTTTCTATTAAATATTTTTTAAAATCGCTCATTCTTATGCTTTTATTACTAGCGGTTTTAACGCCCTTTTATTTCATTCCCTTTATGGGGGTCTTTGGGGTCTTTTTTTCTATAATTCCTCATTTTCTTTTTTTCAAAAACACCATGAGTTTGGATATAGCCAGCATGATTTTTAATCACCAAAGCTATCAAAATTTACTCAAACAGCACCGGTTAAAACATTATCGTTTTTCGTTTTTTTGCTATCTTTTTTCCTTAATCCCTTTTTTTAATTTTTTTGCCACCTTATTGCAAACCCTAATGCTAGCGCACTACTTTTTTATCCTTAAAGAAAAAGAATGCTAGATTTTATTCAAGAGCTTAGCACCCCCCATGTTAGGGATTTTTTCTTGTTGTTTTTAAGGGTTAGCGGCGTGCTGTCTTTTTTCCCTTTTTTTGAAAACCATTTAGTGCCTTTATCGGTGCGTGGGGCTTTAAGCTTGTATGTGAGCGCGATTTTTTACCCCACTTTAGAGTTTTCAAACGCCGCTTACACGCCAGAGGGTTTTATTATTGCATGTTTATGCGAGCTGTTTTTAGGGGTGTGTGCATCTATCTTTTTACAAATCGTCTTTGCAAGCTTAGTGTTTGCAACCGATAGCATCAGCTTTTCTATGGGGCTTACGATGGCGAGTGCGTATGATCCCATTTCAGGATCGCAAAAACCCATTGTGGGGCAAGCCCTTTTATTGTTAGCGATTTTAATTTTATTGGATTTATCATTCCACCATCAAATCATTTTGTTTGTGGATCACAGCTTAAAAGCCGTCCCTTTAGGGCAATTTGTCTTTGAGCCAGCGTTAGCTAAAAACATTGTCAAAGCCTTTTCGCATTTGTTTGTCATAGGGTTTTCTATGGCGTTCCCTATTTTATGCTTGGTGTTATTGAGCGATATTATTTTTGGCATGATCATGAAAACCCACCCTCAATTCAACCTGCTCGCTATCGGGTTTCCGGTTAAAATTGCGATCGGGTTTGTGGGCATTATTTTAATCGCTTCGGCTATCATGGGGCGTTTTAAAGAAGAAATCAGCCTGGCCTTTAGCGCCATTAGTAAAATCTTTTAAAGGATAAACATGATTAGTTTTAAAGAAGCTCTAAAAATCCATTCTAGCATTCCCTTAAAACCCTTAGAAATAGAGGTTGTCTCTTTGTTTGAAAGCATAGGGCGTATTCTAGCAGAGAATATTGTTTGCATTCACGCCTTGCCTAAATTCAATCAAAGCGCAATGGATGGCTATGGGTTTAAAATGTAAGATTTAGGCCAAAAAACTCAAGTCATCCAACACATTTTTGCCGGAGATGATGTGAGCGCTTTAGAAGTTAGAGAAAATGAATGCGTTAAAATCATGACTGGAGCGATGGTACCAAAAGGAATAGAAACGATTGTCCCTATAGAGTGCATGCTAGAAAGCCATAAAAATTCCGCCCTAGCTCCCAAAGATTTTAAAATAAACGCCAATATCCGTCAAAAGGGCGAAAACGCTTCTTTAAACAGCGTGTTAGTCCCTAAAAATACCCGTTTGAATTACGGACATATCGCGCTCATTGCCTCTCAAGGGTTAAAAGAAATCAAAGCGTTTAGGAAATTAAAAATCGCTCTCTTTAGCAGCGGCGATGAATTAGTGCCTTTAGGGCAGAACGCCCTAGAATGCCAGGTTTATGATGTGAATTCAGTGGGTGTTTTTAACATGCTTAAAAACTACAACACGCATTTTCTAGGGTTTTAAAAGATGATAAAAATTTACAGCTTAAAATATTTGAATTGCAAGACTATGATGTCATCCTTTCAAGTGCGGGGGTGAGCGTGGGGGATAAAGACTTTTTTAAAGACGCCTTGAAAGAAAAAAACGCCCTTTTTTATTATGAAAAAGTCAATCTCAAACCTGGAAAACCGGTAACTTTAGCCCAACTCGATCAAAGTATTATTATAGGTTTGCCGGGTAATCCTTTAAGTTGCTTAGTCGTTTTACGGGTTTTGATTCTACCCTTATTGGAGCACTTATCTTTAAATAAAGATTTTAAACTAAAGCCCTTTAAGGCTCAAATCAATGCCCCTTTAAAGCTTAAAGGCGAACGAACGCATTTAATTTTAGGCAACTATTTAAACAACCAATTCATTCCTTACAACAACAACCGCTATGACTCAGGAGCGATTCAAGCCCTTGCGCGAGTGGATTCTATCGCTTTAATTGATGAAGGAGTGGGATTGGTTCAGGGCGAAATTGAAATTTTAAGGTTTGAAAATTAAAATGGCTTTTAACAATGCTATAATGACAAGTTTAAAACCCCACTCATAAAGGTTCTGTTTGTGGATAACTACACCTATAGCGAATTGTTAAAAAGCTTGCAAAACAAATGCGATAATATCGCTTTAATCATCAAGCCTGAAAAGATCAAGCAAGAATTAGAACGCATTGAAAAAGAGCAAGAAGACCCTAATTTTTGGCAAGATGTCTTAAAAGCTAGAGACACCAATAAAGAAAAAGTGCGCCTGAACCGCTTGCTAGAAACCTATCAAAAAACCAAAAATTCTTTAGATGAAAGCGTGGAATTGTTTGAACTCGCTCAAAACGATAACGATGAGACTACTTTATCCTTGCTCTATGAAGAGGCCCCTGTTTTAGAGTACAGCGTACAAAAAGTGGAAATTGAAATCATGTTAAGCGGTGAAAATGACGCCTCAAACGCTATTATTACCATTCAGCCTGGAGCGGGGGGGACTGAAAGCCAGGATTGGGCGAGTATTTTGTATCGCATGTATTTGAGGTGGGCGGAAAGAAGAGGCTTTAAAAGCGAGATTTTAGACTATCAAGATGGCGAAGAAGCGGGTATTAAAGGAGTCGCCTTTATCATTAAGGGCGAAAACGCTTATGGCTATTTGAAAAATGAAAACGGGGTGCATAGGCTTGTAAGGATTTCGCCCTTTGATGCGAACGCCAAACGGCACACGAGTTTTGCGAGCGTGCAAATTAGCCCTGAATTAGACGATGATATTGATATAGAAATTGATGAAAAAGATGTCCGTTATGATTATTACAGAGCCAGTGGGGCAGGCGGTCAGCATGTCAATAAAACAGAAAGCGCGGTTAGAATCACGCATTTCCCTACCGGTATTGTGGTGCAATGCCAAAACGACAGGAGCCAGCATAAAAACAAAGCGAGTGCGTTAAAAATGCTTAAATCCAAGCTTTATGAATTGGAATTAGAAAAGCAACAAAGCAACACCAAAAATGAAGAAAAAAGCGAGATCGGTTGGGGGCATCAAATAAGAAGCTATGTCCTAGCCCCCTACCAGCAAGTCAAAGACGCGCGCTCCAATATTGCTTATAGCAATGTGGAAGCGATACTAGACGGCGATATTGATGCGATTTTAGAGGGCGTTTTGATTGCTAAAGCTTAAGTGCGCTAAAATGACAGCTAGGAATTATGGTTAAAAACGCTTTTTAAAACCAATTGGCAAGGAACAACAATGACACAAGAAGAATTAGACGCTTTGATGAATGGTGGCGATTTAGAAAATTTGGAAGCCTTAGAGGCTAAAGAAGAGACTAAAGAAGAGGCTAAAGAGGAAGCTAAAGAGAAAGAAGAGTTTAAAGAATCCAAAGAAAGCTCTAGCCAAAAAATGACCGTCAAAAAAGAAGACGCTGAAAAATACGGCAAGATTAGCCCTAATGAATGGCCTCCCCCTCCCCCCACTGAAGAGCATAAGGTCGTGCATCAATTAGACGATGTTACAAGAGATTCTGAAGTGAAAGCCACGCAAATTTTTGATCAATTGGATTTGATCGGAGCTAGCGCTGAAAAAATCGCTAAAATGGTTAAAAAGATCCAAGAACCTTTGCAAAAACACCAAGAAATTTTTGACAATTTGCATGCACATTTCCCCCATGTGGAATCTTTTAAAACCGCACTCAATGAGCAACAAGAAATCCTAAACGCCCTTAAAAGCATTGAAGAAGAAGCCGCTAATTGCTCTGATAGCTCCATGCAAGCGATGGATATTATGCAGTTTCAAGATATTCACCGCCAAAAAATTGAACGAGTGGTCAATGTCATGCGAGCGCTCAGCCAATACATGAATTCACTTTTTGAAGGCAAAATTGATGATTCTAAGCGCGTGAGTTCAGCGACTTTTATCACCGGCGATGACGATAAAGATTTAGCCAGTGCTGATGATATTGAAGCCTTGATCGCTTCTTTTGGAGCCAAGTAGTTTTGAACCAAGTTGAATTACTCTCTCCAGCTGGTAATTTAAAAAAACTTAAAATCGCTCTCAACTATGGGGCTGATGCGGTTTATGGGGGGGTGAGCCATTTTTCTTTACGCAATCGTGCAAGTAAGGAATTCACTCTAGAGACCTTTAAAGAAGGGATTGACTACGCCCATGCCTTGAATAAAAAAGTCTATGCCACGATCAATGGTTTCCCTTTCAATTCACAGCTCAAACTTTTAGAAGAACATATTGATAAAATGGCAGAGCTAAAACCAGACGCTTTCATTATCGCTGCGCCTGGTGTGGTGAAACTCGCTTTAAAAATCGCCCCACATGTTCCTGTCCATTTATCCACGCAAGCGAATGTCTTAAATTTGCTCGATGCGCAAGTGTTTTATGATTTAGGGGTTAAACGCATTGTGTGCGCTAGGGAATTGAGCCTGAATGATGCGATTGAGATTAAAAAAGCCTTGCCCGATTTAGAATTAGAAATCTTTGTGCATGGGAGCATGTGCTTTGCCTTTTCAGGGCGTTGCTTGATTTCGGCTTTACAAAAGGGGCGTGTGCCTAATAGAGGGAGTTGCGCGAATGATTGCCGGTTTGATTATGAATATTACGTGAAAAACCCTGATAACGGCGTGATGATGAGGTTGGTTGAAGAAGAGGGCGTAGGCACGCACATTTTTAACGCTAAAGATTTGAATCTCTCTAGTCATATCGCTGAAATTTTAAGTTCCAACGCCATTAGCGCGCTTAAGATTGAAGGGCGCACCAAGTCCAGTTACTACGCCGCGCAAACCACGCGCATCTATCGTTTAGCGGTTGATGATTTTTACCATAACACCTTAAAGCCGAGTTTTTATGCTAGCGAATTGAACACGCTTAAAAACAGGGGTTTTACGGACGGTTATTTGATGCGAAGGCCTTTTGAAAGGCTAGACACTCAAAACCACCAGACAGCCATTAGCGAAGGGGATTTTCAAGTCAATGGTGAAATAACAGAAGACGGGCGTTTTTTTGCATGCAAATTCACCACCACCACTAACATAGCTTATGAAATCATCGCTCCCAAAAATGCGGCTATCACGCCCATAGTTAATGAAATTGGCAAAATTTATACCTTTGAAAAACGCTCTTATTTAGTGCTGTATAAAATCCTTTTAGAAAATAACACCGAGTTAGAAACTATCCATAGCGGGAATGTGAATTTAGTGCGACTGCCCGCACCTTTACCGGCTTTTAGTTTTTTGCGCACCCAAGTCAGAGTCTAAAAATGGCGTTTAGAGATTAGGTATTACAAATGATTAAGAGAAACGCATGCCCTTAGAAACTATCACGCTCGCTCATATTTACGAAGAACAAGGGTTTTTTGAAGAAGCGTTGCAAATTTATACTAATATTTTAAAAAAAACCCCTGACCATGCAGAGGCGTTAAAGCAAATGAAGCGTTTGGAAAAAATCCAAAAAAATCTCGCTCCTTTCAAGCACGATGCATTGTTAGAGCGGCACTATTTAAATTTTATCAAAGGGGATTATTTGAGCGTTGAGAATTTAGAAAAATGGCTGGTAGAATGGAATTGAAAAATATTATTTCAGAAACCCTTAATGAAATTGAAAAAATGGCTAAAACCATTGATGATGGTTTTAATACGGCGCAAAAAACGCCCTCTTTTTTCAAAACGCCCCCCAATTTGCAAAACACCCCAAACCCTAAAAATGCTAACACCCCTTTAGAGTCAAAAAACGCTGCTAAAATAGAAACGCAAGAAAAAATCACAGAAGAAAATACAGAAGAAAAAGAAGAAGAGACAAAAGAAATCATTACAGAAGAAATCACGCCAAAAACCCCCACGCAAGTGTTAATTTCAAACGAGCGGGTTTTTTTAAAAAATTTACTAGAGAGAACCTTAGTGTTATTTAAAGGCATGCAGGCTTTAGAAGAAAAAGAAGCCATGAAGCGTTTGGATTTAGTGGCGCGTTTCTTGCAATACCAATTGAGCGTGCTTGAAAAACGATTAGAATCTTTGGAGCGAGAAAACACAGAGTGAAAAATGAGCAAAGGAATTTTTTAAAAACATTAAAAAATAAGACTTTCATTTTCAATATTTTATGAAAACAAAGCCTTAATTCCATTAATAACTATGATAATGTTTTGAATTTTTATTTTTAAGACATCTTCAAGGTATCTTTAATAATAAAATGCTAGAATTAGTTCCCTAAAACATTAACAAAGTTAATCGTTTTTAAAGTTGTAGAAATCATTGAAGGAGTTAATTGAAGTATGATAGAAGTTTTAATGATAGAAGATGATATAGAATTAGCCGAGTTTTTGAGCGAGTTTTTGCTCCAACATGGCATTCATGTAACCAATTACGATGAGCCATATACCGGCATTAGTGCGGCTAACACACAAAATTATGATTTGTTGTTGTTGGATTTAACTTTGCCTAATTTAGACGGGCTTGAAGTGTGTAGGCGCATCTCCAAACAAAAACATATCCCTATTATTATTTCTTCAGCAAGAAGCGATGTGGAAGATAAGATTAAAGCGCTAGATTATGGGGCTGATGATTACCTCCCTAAACCCTATGATCCTAAGGAATTGTTAGCTCGTATCCAATCCTTGCTCAGGCGTTCTCATAAAAAAGAAGAAGTGAGTGAGCCAAGCGATGCGAATATCTTTAGGGTGGATAAGGATAGCCGAGAAGTGTATATGCATGAAAAAAAGCTAGACTTAACTAGGGCTGAATATGAAATCCTTTCGCTTCTCATTAGCAAAAAAGGTTATGTGTTTAGCCGTGAAAGCATTGCGATTGAGAGCGAGAGCATCAACCCTGAAAGCTCTAATAAAAGCATTGATGTGATTATTGGCCGTTTGCGATCTAAGATTGAAAAAAATCCTAAACAACCGCAATACATCATCTCTGTTAGAGGGATTGGTTACAAATTAGAATACTGATTCTAATAAGGAGTTAAGGGGTTTTGCGTTTCTCTATCTTTTTTAAAGTTGTCGCTTTGTTTATGATAACGCTCTTTAGTTTTGGAGCGTTCGCTTACTATTTCGTGTCTTCTCAAATCAATCACGAAAACTATCAAAACGAAATGCGCCATTATCAGTTTGTTACCACTATCAATGAAATTTTAAATAACTACTCTGATTATAGAGCCATAGAAGATTACCTCTATAAAATTGGTTTTAGAGAAACCACAATAGAAAATTTAGAAAAGGTTTTAGCCAAAAGACGCCACCAGTTGCACCACAGAAATATTGGGTATGCTGAAGTGTTTAAATTCAGCGATATGGTTTTTATCCTTTTAAAAAAGGATGAGCATTTTGTGCTTTATAAAGATTTGCATTCGGTTTCTTACAGGAATTATTTCTTAGCCATTACGGTGGGTTTATTGTTGATTTTATTCCTCTTTTTGTTTGTTTTACAGAGTTTATTGCCCTTAAGAGAGTTGAGATCTCAAGTGAAGTGCTTCGCTCAAGGGGATAAAAGCGTGAGTTGTAAAAGCAAGCAAAAAGATGAAATAGGGGATCTGGCTAACGAATTTGACAATTGCATTCTTAAAATCAATGCGATGAATGAATCTCGGGTTTTATTTTTGCGCTCCATCATGCATGAATTACGCACCCCTATCACTAAGGGCAAGATACTAATCTCTATGCTCAAAGAAGAGCTGTCTTACAAACGCTTTACATCTATATTTGATCACTTGAACACGCTGATTGAGCAATTTGCCCGCATTGAGCAACTCGCTTCCAAAAATTACGGGAGCAATAAAGAAAAATTTTTAATGAGCGATTTGATAGATAAGATTGAAAAAATGCTTTTAATTGATGAGGATAAAAAAAGCCCTATCCATGTATCCTCTTCAAATTACATTATTGAAGCGGATTTTGAATTGTTTTCCATAGCGTTAAAAAACATGGTAGATAATGCGATTAAATACAGCGATGACAAACAGGTGTTTTTGGATTTCATAGGAAATAATTTAGTGGTGTCCAATAAAAGCAAACCTTTAAAAGAAGATTTTGAAAAATATTTGCAACCCTACTTTAAATCTTCTAACCCCAGCCAAGCCCATGGTTTTGGGTTAGGCATGTATATCATTAAAAACGCTTTAGAGGCTATGGGATTTAATTTGAGCTATCATTATATCAACGGGAGAATTTGTTTCACTATCCATGATTGCGTTTTTAATAGTTTTTACGATTTAGAAGAGGATAATGAAGAGCTACCCCCCCCCCCCCGAAAATTTGAGAGAGATGAGCGGGATGAAGGGAATAAAAAAAGCCAATTGTGGGGTTAAAGAAAAACAATAAAGAGAGAACATGTTCAAACGATTGAGAAGATTACGAAGCAGCGAAAACTTAAGAGCGATGCTAAAAGAAACGCATCTAAACATTGATGATTTCATCGCTCCCTTATTTGTCATAGAAAGCGGTAGTTATATTAAAAATGAAATCAGTTCCATGCCTGGCGTGTATCAAATGAGTATCGAGTCTCTTTTAAAAGAATGCGAAGAATTAGTGGGTTTAGGCATCAAAGCCGTTTTATTGTTTGGCATTCCTAAACATAAGGATGCTACAGGAAGCCATGCGCTAAATAAGGGTCATATTGTTGCAAAAGCCACCAAAGAGGTTAAAAAACGATTTAAGAATTTAATCGTTATAGCGGATTTGTGTTTTTGTGAATACACCGACCATGGGCATTGCGGGATTTTAGAAAACGCTTCTGTGTCTAACGATAAAACGCTAGAGATTTTAAATCTTCAAGGGCTTATTTTGGCTGAAAGCGGTGTGGATATTCTAGCCCCAAGCAACATGATGGATGGGAATGTTTTGAGCTTGAGAAAAACGCTAGATAACGCCGGCTATACCCACACGCCCATCATGAGCTATTCCACTAAATTTGCGAGCAGTTACTATGGGCCTTTTAGAGATGCGGCAAACTCTGTGCCGAGTTTTGGCGATCGCAAAAGCTATCAAATGGATTACGCTAATAAAAAAGAAGCGCTTTTAGAAAGTTTAGAAGATGAAAAACAGGGCGCGGATATTTTAATGGTGAAACCGGCTTTGGCGTATTTGGATATTGTTAAAGAAATTAGAGATCACACTTTGCTCCCTTTAGCGCTCTATAACGTGAGTGGGGAATACGCCATGCTCAAACTCGCACAACAACACAACCTGATCAACTATGAAAGCGTTTTATTAGAAACGATGACTTGTTTTAAAAGAGCGGGAGCGGATATGATTATTAGCTATCATGCTAAAGAAGTGGCTAACTTATTACAAAGGAATTGAATGGGACGAGCGTTTGAATACAGAAGAGCGGCTAAAGAAAAACGATGGGATAAGATGAGTAAGGTTTTCCCCAAGCTCGCCAAAGCGATCACTCTAGCGGCAAAAGATGGCGGGAGCGAGCCGGACACGAACGCCAAACTACGAACAGCGATTTTAAACGCTAAAGCGCAAAACATGCCTAAAGACAATATTGACGCAGCGATTAAAAGAGCGAGCAGTAAAGAGGGGAATTTGAGTGAAATCACTTATGAGGGTAAGGCGAATTTTGGCGTGCTAATCGTTATGGAATGCATGACGGATAACCCCACTAGAACCATTGCCAACCTTAAAAGCTATTTCAATAAAACGCCAGGAGCGAGCATCGTGCCTAATGGCTCTTTAGAGTTTATGTTTAATAGAAAAAGCGTGTTTGAATGCTTGAAAAATGAAGTGGAAAATTTAAAACTCAGCCTAGAAGATTTGGAATTCGCCCTCATTGATTATGGTTTGGAAGAATTAGAAGAAGTGGGAGACAAGATTATTATTAAGGGGGATTATAACAGCTTCAAGCTCTTAAATGAGGGGTTTGAAAGCTTGAGATTGCCCATTTTAAAAGCAAGTTTGCAACGCATCGCCACAACGCCCATTGAATTGAATGACGAACAAATGGAGCTTACCGAAAAATTACTGGACAGGATTGAAGACGATGATGATGTGGTCGCGCTTTATACCAATATTGAGTGAAATGCAAAAGGGTTCAAAGTATTTTTTTAAACCACTCAAGCAGAAACCCTAAACATCTTTAGCGTTTGGGGTAAATGCCGCTAATTTGTTATAATACCCCCATACATTTGTATCTAGCGTGGGAAGCACACAAAGTTACGCCTTTATAAGATATGATGCGCGAGAGCTGTAGGGAATGCGTTGGAGATCAAACTCTGTAAAATCCATTAGGGACACAGAACAAGAACCAAACTCTCCCCCAACATCAGGAAACTCAATCGTCTTTAGCGTTTGAGCGCTTCACCAATGAAAACCAACAAAAAGTTTTGTTGCTATAAGCTTGTAAAATCCTATAAAAAGTTATAAAACTCCTTTTTTATTGGATTTTAACCTTATTTTGATTGAATAAAGGTTTTTGTTTTGTTCAAACATGAAAGCTTTATTCAATATTCTTTTTTAAAAAACTTGTTTTTAAGCTTTCTTATAGTTAATTTTTATTTTGTGGTATTTTTTAAAGCGGATAGGGGATTTTGAAATAACACCCCCTTTAACCCCATTAAATCCCCTAAGAGCGCTTTAAAAAATTATCGCTTGTGTCTTGTAAACTCTTTTATATTTATTTTAAAACGCCTTTGAGTGTTTTTATTATCAATATGAGATCGAATCCAAACCCTAGATTTTTAATCTCAATACCTACCAATAGAGACGCTTAATCCCTATTTGATAGCAAGAAAGGTGAAAGATTTCTATAAGATGAGTTTTAATCATTAGCCCCTAAGCTTTAACTTATTGCGTATCATCTTGCGTGTCGTTTTGTGCGTCATCTTGCAAATCATCAGACTTCTTGCCAATCACTTCTTCTAACACTTTACAACTACCACTAAAGCCTAGAGTGCAACCTTTCTTATAATACGAAATGGCTTTATCTAAATCCTTTGAAGTGCCCTTACCCGTGTAATACATCACCGCCACATTATGGCAACCGCTCCCTTCTTTTAAATGACAACCCTTTTTATAAAGATTCAAGGCTTGCTCTCCATTTTGTTTGACATACATGCCAACTTCATACATGTATCCCAAGCTCACACAGCTCGCTCCGTCTTTTAAATAGCACCCTCTTTTAAAATTCGTAAGGGCTTTTTTCAAATCCTTCTGTACGCCTTTGGCGTTCCTATACATATACCCCGCAAAGTTACAACTAATGCCATGATTCAAACTGCAAGCGTATTTAGAAAGAGAAAGGGCTTTGGCATAATTTTGCTTAACGCCCGTGCCATTAAAATACATAAAGCCTAAACTCCCGCAGCTCACCCCACCCTTTAAGTGGCACCCTCTCCTGTAATAATAGAGAGCCTTTGGAAGGTTTTTTTGAACGCCATCGCCATCTTCATACATAGATCCTAGACTCGTGCAGGCGAGATGGTTCCTTAAATTGCACCCTCTCCTGTAATAATAGAGAGCCTTTGGAAGGTTTTTTTGAACGCCATCGCCATCTTCATACATAGAGCCCAAACTCGTGCAACCAGCCCCCACCCTTAAATTACAGCTCCTCTTATAAAAAGCCACCGCTTTATGGTAATCCCCTCTCTTAAAGGCTTGAGCAGCCATTTTAAAATATTTCTCACCGGTTGTAGCCACCAAATAACTGAAACAACTTGCCATTAAAAATAAAATCAAAAACCACTTTTTAGTCCAACTCTTTATCATCTCATTCCTTACAAAACTAAGCCAAAACTCACACAAAGAAAATCAGTAAAACCCCAATCTAATTGGTTATTATAGTATAATATTCAAAAAAATAAATTCAACTTTGGATTAAATTCAATTAAAAACCTATTTTATTTTAGGAAAACCACTTAAAATGAGTATCATTATTCCTATTGTCATCGCTTTTGACAATCATTATGCCATTCCAGCTGGCGTGAGCTTGTATTCCATGCTGGCTTGCACTAAATTAAAAAATCCCCGATCGCAAAATGATAGTGAAAAACTTTTTTATAAAATCCACTGCCTGGTGGATAACTTAAGCCTTGAAAACCAGCGCAAACTAAAAGAGACTCTAGCCCCCTTTAGCACTTGTGCGAGCCTAGAATTTTTAGACATTTCAACCCCTAATCTTTACACCACTTCAATAGAACCCTCTGCGGTTGATAAGATCAATGAAGCTTTTTTGCAACTCAATATTTACGCTAAGACTCGCTTTTCTAAAATGGTCATGTGCCGCTTGTTTTTGGCTTCTTTATTCCCGCAATACGACAAAATCATCATGTTTGATGCGGACACTTTGTTTTTAAATGATGTGAGCGAGAGTTTTTTTATCCCGCTAGATGGTTATTATTTTGGAGTGGCTAAAGATTTTTCTTCTCCTAAAAGCCCTGAACATTTTCAAATAGTGCGAGAAAAAGACCCTCGTCAAGCCTTTTCCCTTTATGAGCATTACCTTAATGAAAGCGATATGCAAATCATCTATGAAAGCAATTATAACGCCGGGTTTTTAATCGTGAATTTAAAGCTATGGCGTGCTGATCATTTAGAAGAGCGCTTACTCAATTTAACCCGTCAAAAAGGCCAGTGCGTGTTTTACCCTGAACAGGATCTTTTAACGCTCGCATGCTATCAAAAAGTTTTAATCTTGCCTTATATTTATAACACCCACCCTTTCATGGTCAATCAAAAACGCTTCATTCCTGACAAAAAAGAAATCGTCATGCTGCATTTTTATTTTATAGGGAAACCTTGGGTTTTACCTACTTTTTCGTATTCTAAAGAATGGCATGAGACTCTTTTAAAGACCCCTTTTTATGCCGAATATTCCGTGAAATTCCTTAAACAAATGACAGAATTTTTAAGCCTTAAAGACAAACAAAAAACCTTTGAATTTCTTGCCCCCCTACTCAACCCAAAGACCCTTTTAGAATATGTCTTTTTCAGATTGAATAGGATTTTCAAACGCTTAAAAGAAAAACTTTTTAACTCTTAGCGTTCTCGTTTGGGTAACACGCTATAGGCGAATTTGACATAAATCGCTAAACTGATTAAAAGCACCGCCACACCAATAGCCAAATACACCGCATAAGTGATTTTATCCGGTTCGCTCACGCTGAATTTAAACACTAACATTAACGCTTCAATGGCCAATGCGATAATGATAGAGCCTAAAAACCTGATCATCGTGCGGTGGATCGCATGGTGGTTGTCCCCGCTATTTTTACCCAAAACTTCCTCTTCAAAAATCGCCTTGACTAGATCAAAGGTGGCTAAGGCTAGGGTTAAAAGCACAATGGGGTGGAACACTTCTTTAATGTCAAAACTGCTAAAATTGACAATCGCTGTCCAAAAGCTAGAAATGCATTTCACAAATAAAAGCAACGACACTAAAGTGAGCATGATAGAAATCATAAAATACATGACCATGCTCCCTTCGCTAAAGGTTCTGAAATACTTTGAAGGCGAGCTGATTTCAATCGCCACCCTCAAAGGGATTTGCAAGCACACCACAAACGCTAGATCATTATTTTGATCATACACCGGGTAAGACGCGCTCACCACTAAATGGTTTCCTTTTTTAGAAGGATAGGGATCGGTTAAAATGCAACGCTTTTCACTCACGGCTTGATAAAAATAATATTTATCGCTAAAGCTGGCATGCGATTCTAATTCAATCCCTTCTGTTAGATCATGCTCTAATATCCCTTCCTTATGCCCCTGCTCTTTAAGCTGGCTTGGCTTAAGAATTAGCATGCCTTTAGCGTCTAACACAAAAAAATTTTTTGCCATTTTGATTTCAGCATGCATTTTTCTGATCTGCTTGTTTAAATAATCCAAAGTGATTTCAGGGAGATGGTTGCGGATATTGTGCGAAAACAAATAGGTAAGATAAGCGTATAGCTCGGTGCGGATCTTGGAATACTGGACAATGTCTCTACTTAACATCAAAAGGCCTTTAAAAAAAATTTATGCGATGAATTGTAGCACTTGTTTTAAAGAATTATTTAAACCACCCCTTGCATCAATGATAAAGGAGGCATTTTTTTCATAGAGGGCTTGGCGTTTTTCAAAAAGTTCTTTGGCTTGAGTGAGATTATTTAAAAGGGGGCGTTTTTCCCTTTCTTTTTGATTCAAACGCTTAATCAAGGTTTCAAAATCAATCTTGAGATAAAAAGTTGTGCCTAAACCCTTAAGATTTTCATGCATCACAATGCCCCCACCGGTAGAAATAACATGGGGGGTTTTGAGTGTTTTTAATTCATCAATCAAATTTTTTTCAAACATCCTGAAATTGTCTTCGCCAAGCTCTTCAAAAATCTCCCTCACGCTCAAGCCCACCCTCTCGCTAATGATCATATCCGTATCCAACACTTCTAATTTCAAAGCAAGCCCCAATTCTTGCGCTAAAGAGCTTTTACCGCTCCCCATAAAACCGATTAAGACTAAATGCTGCATGCTTTTATTTCAATTTTAATTCATACGCCCCGTTTTTTTCTTCCAAAAGATAGCGGTATTTCCCATCTAAAACGAGCGTGATGCGGTAATAATCTTTGTGCGTGCCAACTTTAATTTGAGAAAAAAACTTCTGGTTTAAATCCCTATTTTGATAAATATCCAAAGGGCCTTTTTGCGTGTCTAACACGATTCTATAAGGATTGACTAGCACAAAAGAGCGCAAAATCTTATAAGGGGATCGCAAAATCATCGTGTTGTTTGCCATGGAAAAATCAAAATCTTGGATCTGGTAGCGTTTTTCAAAGGCGGCTGGATCAAGGGGGTGTTGGGAGAGCTTTAAGGGGTAATGCCAATCAATGCTTTTATCAATGCCCACGACTTTAGAATGGATAGAGCCATCAATATCCTGGTAAGTGAGCGTGATTTGTTTTAAAATTCTAGCACTCGTGGGCAAATCCACATGAATTTCTTTAAAATAGCTATCATAGATCCCGTTAAAGCCCCCTTGCAAATTCTTGGAATTGATTTCAGGCTCAAAAGGGTTGTCTCTAGCCAATAAAACGCTTAAAACCACCACCAAACCTATCATCTTTTTTAACACAATCATTCCTTAAATCTAATCTCTAGGCCGTAATTCCTTCAACTCAAACAAACGCTTTTGCAAGCGCACATTCTTGCTTTGCAATTCGGTGATTTCTTGTTGCAATCGTTCATGCTTGTCTCTTAAATCCAAATAAACCTCCAAAGAAGAACCCCCAAAAAGCAACTTCCCTAAATAATACCCAAACCCAAGCAGTAAAAGGAAAAAGACAATAAGGGAGCTATGGCTATAGAAAAAATCTCGCGCTTTGTTGTCTTTGATTCCATCGTTTTCAAAAAGGCCATTAGCCATGCTTAAACAACTCTTTACCGATATAAATCCCCCCTTTTAATTCATGTTCAATCTCTAAAAGGCGGTTGTATTTAGCGATCCTTTCGCTCCTTGCGGTGGATCCGGTTTTGATTTCTCCCGTATTGAGCGCGACTGCAAAATCAGCGATAAAGCTGTCTTCACTCTCCCCGCTTCTATGGCTCATCACGCATTGATAGGCATGGTGTTTGGCTAATCTTATGGTCTCTAAAGTCTCACTAATGGTGCCGATTTGATTGGGTTTGATTAAAATAGCGTTCGCAATGTTTTTTTCAATGCCTTTTTGCAAGAGACTGGCATTTGTTACAAACAAATCATCGCCCACTAACTGGATTTGACGCCCTAATTCCTTGCTTAAAAACGCCCAACCCTCCCAATCGTCTTCACTCAAACCATCTTCAATGGACACAATCGGATATTTTGCCACCAACTCTTTATAATAAGCCACCAATTCATGCGAATCTAAAATCTTATTTTCACCCTTTAAATGGTAATTGAAATTTTCATCCACCAATTCGCTGCTCGCTACATCTAAAGCGAGCGCGATTTCTTCGCCTAATTTATAGCCGGCTTTTTCAATGGCTTGAGAAATGACTTCAAGAGGTTCTACATTGTTGTTAAAATTAGGCGCAAAGCCCCCCTCATCACCCACGCTTGTGAGCTGATTCTTTCCATCTAAAAGTTTTTTAAGCGTGTGATAGACTTCCGCGCTCGCTCTTAAGGCTTCTCTAAAACTCTCAAACCCTAAAGGCATGATCATGTATTCTTGAAAGTCTATGGAATTGTTCGCATGCGTTCCGCCGTTGATGATATTGAGCATCGGCACCGGCAAAGTCAAAGCGTTAGCCCCCCCTAAATAGCGGTATAATGGCAGATTTAAGGCTTTCGCACTAGCCCTTGCTAACGCCATAGAAACGCCCAAAACAGCGTTCGCCCCTAAATTAGCGTAATTAGGCGTGCCGTCTAAAGCCCTTAACCTCTCATCCACAAAAGCTTGATTGATCGCTTCAAGCCCTATTAAATGGTGTTTGATCACGCTATTGACATTTTCGCATGCCCTTAAAACCCCTTTACCCAAAAAACGGGTTTTGTCGTTATCCCTTAATTCTAACGCTTCTCTTTTACCGGTGCTCGCCCCGCTAGGCACAATCGCACTCGCCTTAGTGTTATCGCTTAAAATCACGCTGGCTTGAATGGTAGGATTGCCCCTACTATCCATCACTTCTAAAGCATGAATATCTTTAATGGTTAGCATCAAAATCCTTTTTATTCCATTTCTTCTAAAGGCTCATCCGGTAAGGGCATGATCTCTTCATTAGAGCCAATACTCTCTTTAATCTTAAGAGTGATTTCATTCGCTAAGGCTTTATCTTCTTTGAGTAAGGCTTTAGCGTTTTCTCTGCCTTGCCCTAGCTTTTTATCCTGGTAGCTAAGCCATGCCCCGCTCTTATCCACAATGTCTAATTTCACGCCATAGTCAATGATTTCGCCCTCTTTAGAAATCCCCTCCCCAAACATGATGTCAAATTCCGCTTCTCTAAAGGGCGGAGCGACTTTATTTTTAACCACTTTGGCTTTAGCCCTGTTGCCAATATGCTGTTCGTTTTGTTTTAAAGCAGCGATTCTTCTAATATCAATCCTAACGCTCGCATAGAATTTTAAAGCGTTACCTCCGGTTGTGGTCTCTGGACTCCCATAACCCATCATGCCAATCTTCATCCTGATTTGATTAATAAAAACGAGAGTAGTGTTCATTTTGTGCAAAACACCGGTGATTTTTCTTAGCGCATGGCTCATAAGCCTTGCTTGCAAGCCCACATGCTGATCGCCCATATCCCCATCAATCTCTGCTTTAGGCGTAAGGGCCGCCACCGAATCCACCACCACTAAATCAATCCCTCCGCTTCTTGTGATCGTTTCTAAAATCTCTAAAGCTTGCTCGCCTGTATCAGGTTGGGAAACGAGTAAGTTTTCTGTATCCACGCCCAATCTCTTAGCGTAATGCACATCTAGGGCATGCTCAGCGTCAATGAATGCGCACACGCCGCCATTTTTTTGGCATTCTGCGATAATGTGCAAGCTTAGAGTGGTCTTCCCGCTTGACTCTGGCCCATAAATTTCAATAATCCTACCCTTTGGAACGCCCCCAATCCCTAAAGCCAGATCCAACCCTAACGAGCCTGTAGAAATAGCGTCAATCTTTTCTACTTGCTTATCCCCAAGGCGCACCAACGCCCCCTTACCAAAAACCTTATCAATTTGTTTGATCGCTAAAGAAATCGCTTTTTGTTTGTCTTCATCTATTGCCATAAATCACCTTATTGAATTTGATTTGTTTATTCTATCAAATCCTAGCCTAAAATCTATTATAATAAAAGGACTTACCCTATCACAAAAGGATTTTACTTTGATTAGTGTCGCTCATAGCCCTGATGCTGATGATATTTTCATGTATTATGCGATTAAGTTTGGCTGGATAGATTGCCCCATTAAAAATAAAACATTCCACAATATCGCCCTTGATATTGAAACCCTAAACCAAGAAGCCCTAAAAAACACTTATGATGTGAGTGCAATCAGCTTTGGGCTATACCCTAAAATTGCGAACGATTACGCCCTGCTCCCCACAGCGACGAGCTTTGGGAATGGCTATGGGCCTAAATTAGTGAAAAAAAAGGGCGTGAAATTGAAAAAAGATTTTAGAGTCGCATTAAGCGGGGAGCACACCACAAACGCCCTCTTGTTTAAGATCTATTACAAACATGCGCGCATCGCTTACATGAATTTTTTAGACATTGAAAAAGCGGTTTTGGAAGAAAAAGTGCATGCGGGCGTGCTCATCCATGAAAGTATCTTGGATTTCCATAATGAATTAGAAGTGGAAAAAGAATTGTGGGATGTTTGGAAAGAACTCATTAAAGTTGATTTGCCCCTGCCTTTAGGGGGCATGGCGATTAGGCGCTCTATCCCCTTGTATCGTGCGATTTTGATTAAAAAGGCTTTGATTAAGGCGGTTGAAGTCGCTTTAAAACACCAAAATTTGCTCTCTGGCATGTTGTTAGAGCGCTCGCTCATTCGTGTCAATAGAGAGCAGCTACAAACTTATTTAAGCTTGTATGCGAACGAAACTTCAACGCGCTTAAGCGAGATTCAAATTCTCGCCATAGACAAGCTTTTTGAATTAGGCTATCAGCATGGGTTTTACGCTAATTTGTTAAAGACTAAAGATTGCTTGCTCACTGATGAATATTTGCAATACCGCTTTTCTTAATCTAGTTCTAATTTATGCGTGAGCAAGTAACGGATCGTCCCATACAATAAAAGGATTTTTAAAAAATCCACTCCCCATAAAAGGTAGTATTTATTTTCTTGCAATTCTTGTTGTTGCAAGAAATAATAAAATCCCTCATTGATGCTTAAACTGGAACTCATTAAGGGCAGTAACGAATTAAACGCTAATTCCAAAACAACCCCCACCAAAATGAATAACAGCCCCCCTAGTAAAAAACGCGCTTTTTTGATCCTAGCAGCGTTTAAAACGCTCAAAACAAATAAGAATTTCATTAAAACAAGCCCTAAAAATAGAGCAACGCCTATGGTTTTAGTAGGTTTTAACACAAAGGTTTTTAAAGCGGTGTGCAAGATAAACAGCACGCTAGATTGCGCGTTAAAAAGATAATAGCCCAAACGCACGCTCACCACAAACCAGAACAAACTAAAGATAAAAAACACCATAGGGAGCAAGATTTTAGGGAGCAATAAAGACTCTAAACTAACGGGTAAAGAAAAGCTTAAAACCCCCCTTTTAGAAAAAAGCGCGTTGAGATTTTTGATCGCTCCCACACTGATTGCGATCAGTAAAAACGCCCCCAAGACAAAAAAGAGCGTGTAGCTTAGGGTGAGCATGGTCGTTTCTTCAGCGCTTTGAGAGGAAAAACAAACCGCTAAAATAGTGAGCGTTATTAAAAAATTCCCCACAACAACATTCCCTACTTGCCCCAAGGCGTCATGTTTAAAAACTTTTAAAAAACCCATAGTCTTATTATACCCGTTTGGATAGAAAATTCAGGCTTTTTAATGATTGAGCGTTAATAAAAAACGCTAAAGGCATTTTTTAAACGCGCTACTTGAAAAAAGCCAATTGCTCTAAAATCAATTCTTCTTTATTTTTAAAAACAAATTTAAAAAGGATCTTATAGCGTCCTATTTTATCGCTCTCTGACAAATCAAATTTTAAAGGCTCGCATGCGATCTTACAATCAAGCGTTCCTAACAATCTGGGCTGTGATGGGCTGGGATAAAACGCTAAATACACTTGAATATTTGGCGCATCTAAAGCGGGTTTGAGCGGTTGCAATTGTGCATAAAGCGTGTTGGATTTTTCCAGAATCAAAGCGTTTTTTAAAAGGTTTTCTTGGAGTTTTTTATCCCCATGCGTGCCTTTAGAAAAATAGGGCAAAATGGGGGTTTTAGGGCTTTCGGCAAGAGGCTTTAAACCCACTAAAAAACGATAATTAGACTTAAAGTTTTCATAAGTTTTAAGCATAGCGTTAAAGTTTAAATCCACTTCGTTATGACCCTTAAAATACACTAAATCGTTTTTAGGCGAATTTTTTAGGGCAAACACCACCAAAAACACCACGATCCCAAGCCCAAGAATGAGCACGCTCATGATCCCTAAAGGCCAAAAGTTTTTTTCTTTCATTAATTTTCCCTCTTAAGATTTTTTAAAAAAATAAAGCCCCAAAAACGCGCCCAAAAGCGTCAATAACAAAATATAAATGATCACCTTTACAAAAGTTACTCCCTTAGGAGCGTTAAAATTCTGCGCGATATTCACATGATATTTTTCCGCTAAAGCATCTACTGCGACCGAATAGCCGTTAATGAGCATGGCTGAAATCCTTTGGGGCGTGTATTCTTTAGCGTTTGTGGGGAGTAAGGGAGCGATTTTTTCAAAAAAGATTTTATCAGTGTCTAGCAAATCTTTAGGGTTAGCCACTAATTCTATTTTTTGAGCGTCATGGTAGAAAAAGAATACCACAAAAGGGGGTTTGAGCTGTTTTAAAAAGCCCTCTTGATACTTTTGGCGTTCCTTTTTGAGTGCCAAAGCGATAGGATTTTTTTCAAAATCCGTCATATCAATCACAAAACGCACGCCTGTTTTAAGATAAAGCTCTTTAGAAACGCCCTCTACAAACGCAACGCTTTTTTCTACCAAACGCCCCTTAGAATTATTCAAAACATAATCATTAGCCCCCAAACAACAAACAAAGGCTATTACAAGCCATAAGATCCTCATGTGCTAAACAAAAACAAGTTAGGCACAAAAGAAATAACAATCGTCATTAAAATGGTCGCTACTACCATTAAGGCTAAAATTTTTTCTAAAGTGGTGAATTTCATTTTTTACTCCCTTGATTGATCAATTCATAATTAGCCCGGTTTTGGGTGCTTTTTGTCTCTAAAGCGTTAATATCCTTATAGCGGTAATAATTGGTGGCTTGCTCTTTTTGGATATGGATCGCTTTGAATGTAAAAAAAACGGCCACACACAACAAGATAACCACAATCAGTAAATTCCCTGCTAATCCGTTTAAAAATTTCATCTCTTTTCCTTTAATCTTCTAAGGGTTTTAGCGATTGGATAAATTCGGCTAACGCTTTAACTTGCAAATCGCTAAAGTTTTTATACTTGAATGATGGCATATGCCCTATATTGCCCTTTTTGCCATGCGTTAAGATATTTCTCAAAAAATTCTCTGTGCCGTAAGCGGTCAAATCGGCCGCAAACACTTGATTTTCTTGCAATCCCTTACCATCATTGCCATGACAGCCTGTGCAACCCATGCTTTCAAACAGCTCCTTACCTTTATCAATGAGTTGAGGGTTTTTGGTTTTTTTAACACTAGAAATTTCTGCCATCACATAGCTCGCAATCGCTTTAGCGTCTTTTTCGTCCAATTCCATAGCGGGCATTTCCCCAGCGAGATAATCCATGCCTTTAGAGCCATGCTTAATGGTGTCCATAATGCCCTCTTCTTTACCCCAGTGCACCAGATTTTGAGCGCTCCCATGCAAGCCCTCAGCGGTGATGCCATGGCATTGCGAACAATGGACTAAAAAGATGCCTTGACCCATATCCACCAATTCCTTTTGACCCAAATGCTTCCATTTGGCTTCAAATTTTTGGTTGTGCGCTTTAACCTCTTCGTTGTATTGCCCGATTTGAGAAAAGCTATTCAGCGGATACCCAAAGAAAAAATACCAAAAAGCCCACACAATCGTGCACATAAAGCTTGCGATCCAACCTACAGGCACATTATTGGCAAACTCCCCTATCCCATCAATCAAATGCCCATTTTCCATGAGCTCACCTTGAGATTTGCTGTCGCGCATTTCTTTAATGAGCGAACTGGATTCATAGATGGTTAAAACTAAAATCACAAGCGCTGCAATCAAGCCAAAAACATTTATATGGTCGTTTAAAAAATCCATTTCAACTTTCCTTTATGCCCTTATCATGAACTTCTTTATGGCGTGGTTCAATCAACTCATCTTCTAAAGCATCATTTAACGCTAAATACCCGTATCGCTCATAATCCACGACACCCTTTTTTTGCTTTCTATACATGCTAAAAATATAAGCGTACAAAAAGAGCGTAAAAAGAATGGTGAAAAACGCATACGCAAAACCTCTCAAACTTTCTAAATCCATCATTCACCCCTTATTTAGCGTTTTGATTGGCGTTGATCCTGGAATTACCCAAGCTATTCAAATAAGCGATCAAAGCCACAATTTCTAACACTTCACCTCTCTCAATCGCTTCTAGCACCCTCTTGTCTTTCATATCAGCTGTGATTTTTTTAGCTTCTTCTAAATAGGCTTTTTTCGCTTCTTCTACGCTCCCTAATTTCACGCCGTTTTCGGTGTCATAAGGCACGCCAAAAACCTTTTTTTGCGTCAAAGCTTCTGCATAAGCGGTGTCAAAGTCGCTCTTTTTGATGAATAAATGCTTATAAGCGGGCATGATGCTGTGCGGCACAACGCTTTTAGGATCAAACATGTGCTTTTCATGCCAATCGGTTGTGCGGTAATCCCCCACCCTGTGCAAATCAGGGCCAATCCTTTTAGAACCCCACAAAAATGGCCTGTCATACGCATATTCCCCGCTCAAACTATATGCGCCGTATCGATCCACCTCAGCTTGGAAAGGGCGGATGAGTTGGGAATGGCAATGATAGCAACCTTCTTGGATATAAATTTGCCTCCCCGCTGTCTCTAAAACCGTATAAGGCCGTAAGCCTTCAATCGGGCGAGCGGATTTAAAGAAGTTGGGCAAAATCTCCACCAAGCCCGCAATCGCAAACACAAAAATAAACGCAAGAGTGAAAAAGAACGGGTTTTTCTCTAAAAAACTAAACATTTCCAACCTCCCCTATCTGGCCATAGGCGTGGCGTAATTGGGCTCACGCTCTAATTTTTTGCCTGCTGTGATTGTCATAAAAATATTGTAGGCAAAAATAATAAATCCGGTAAAATACATAAGACCCCCAACGCCTCTAATATTGTAATAAGGGATTAGCACCTTAACCGTGTCAATGAACTGGTAAGTGAGATTCCCATACTGATCCACATCCCTCCACATCATCCCTTGCGTGATCCCTGCAATCCACATGGACGAAAAGTAAAGCACAATCCCTAAAGTCATGATCCAAAATTGGAAATCCACAAGCCTGCCTGAATAAATCTCTCTTTTGAAAAGCCTAGGCGTCATGTGATACATGCTCGCAATCAAAGTGAAGCCTACCCACCCAAGCACGCCGTCATGCACATGCCCTATAATCCAATCGGTAAAATGCGCTAATGCGTTCACGCTCTTAATGGCTTGAATAGAGCCTTCTAAAGTGGAAAGCATGTAGAAAGTTGAAGCTAAAACCAAGAATTTAATCAAAGGGCTTTCTTTGAGCTGGTGCCACTGGCCTCGCATCGTTAAAAGCATGTTAATGGCTGTCCCCCACGAAGGCAAGATCAACACCACTGAAAACACGCTAGAAAGGGTTTGCACCCAATCAGGCACGGTGGAATAAATCAAATGGTGCCCGCCCGCCCAAATATAAACAAACATCAAGCTCCAGAAAGAAAACAAAGTGAGTTTGTAAGAAAAGATAGGCTGGCCGCTCTCTTTAGGCAAGAAATAATAAATCGTGCCAATCACCCCACTCGTAAAGACAAAAGCGACCGCATTATGCCCCCACCACCATTGAATGAGTGCATCATTACTGCCTGAATACATAGAAATAGAATGCCAAACACTCCCCATATTAGCGACAAAATAGGTGGGGACAGAAAGGTTATTGAAGATATACATCACCGCTATACCCACATAAGTAGCGATGTAATACCATAAAGACACATAAATGGTATTCTCTCTCCTAACGCTCATGCTCCCAAACATATTAACCCCCCATAGCACCCATGCCACAACCACAACAATATCTAAAGGCCACATCAATTCAGCGTATTCTTTAGATTGAGTAAGACCAGCAAACAAGCTAATAACCCCTAGAATTAAAAGAAGAATCCAGAGCCAAAAATGCAATAACCCTACAACTTTCAAAAAGGGGTGTTGGTGGTAAGTGATTTTAAGCACCCTTTGACCGATATAATACCAACTTGCCCAAATCCCCCCAAGAGTGAATCCATAAATCACTGCATTGGTGTGTAAGGGGCGTAAGCGGCCAAAAATACCATACTCCCCTGCAATGTAATTCAAGTTAGGGAAAGACAATTCAAAGGCTAACACAATCCCTATTAACATGCCTATTATCCCAAAGCCAACCATCGCATAAAGAAACAATTTGCTAATGGAATAATCATAACTCAAAGGCACATTTTCTTGCATGCAATACTCCTATCTGTAGTAAATTCAACAAAGATAAACACAATTATAAAATTTTATCTTTTTCAAAAAGCTTAATTTTTAATCTTTTTCTGTAACATTGTAATAACCTAATCCAATTTGAATAACATTTTTAAGCCAAACCACTACTATCTTTGGCTAAAGGCTAAACATGATTAAACCAATTTTTTCAATCCTTGCCCCTTTTTTTATCGCAACGCTGTTGTATTTTTTAGGCGCACCGGATGGGTTAAACCCTAACGCATGGCTTTATTTTTGTATTTTCATAGGCATGATTATAGGGCTAGTTTTAGAGCCGGTGCCACCAGGTTTAGTGGCATTGAGCGCGTTAGTGTTGTGCGTGGCGTTAAAAATTGGAGCGAGTGATAAAGTAGCGAGCGCTAATAAGGCTATTTCGTGGGGTTTGAGCGGGTATGCGAATAAAACGGTGTGGCTTGTGTTTGTCGCTTTTATTTTGGGTTTAGGGTATGAAAAAAGCTTGTTAGGGAAACGGATCGCTCTTTTACTGATTAGGTTTTTAGGGCAAACCCCTTTAGGTTTAGGCTATGCGATTGGTTTGAGCGAATTGTGTCTAGCCCCCTTTATCCCTAGCAATTCCGCTAGAAGTGGGGGCATACTCTATCCAATCGTTTCTTCTATCCCGCCTTTAATGGGTTCGACTCCAAATAATAACCCTGACAAAATCGGCGCGTATTTGATGTGGGTCGCTTTGGCTTCAACTTGCATCACTTCGTCCATGTTTTTAACCGCGCTCGCTCCTAACCCCCTAGCAATGGAAATTGCTGCCAAAATGGGGGTGAATGAAATCTCATGGTTTTCGTGGTTTTTAGCGTTCTTGCCTTGTGGGGTGGTTTTGATCTTGCTTGTGCCTTTATTAGCGTATAAAACCTGCAAACCCACCTTAAAAGGCTCAAAAGAAGTGAGTTTGTGGGCTAAAAAAGAATTAGAGGGCATGGGGAGGTTTTCTTTAAAAGAAATTTTAATGCTCAGTCTCACTTTACTAGCTTTATTGGGTTGGATTTTTGGCAAACCTTTAGGCTTGCATGCGAGCGCGACGGCTTTGATCGTCATGGTTTTAATGGCGTTTTGTAAGATTGTAAGCTATGAAGACATCATCAAAAACAAGAGCGTGTTCAACATTTTTTTATTGCTTGGATCGCTGCTCACGATGGCTGGCGGGCTTAAAAATGTGGGTTTTTTAAATTTTATCGGCAATGCGGCTCAAAATTTTTTAGAGCATGCCAACTTGGATCCGTTAATAGCGGTATTATTTATTGTAGCCCTCTTTTATCTGTCGCACTATTTTTTCGCTAGCATCACCGCCCATGTGAGCGCGTTATTCGCGCTTTTTGTAGGGATTGGTTCACACCTTCAAGGGGTCAATTTGCAAGAACTAAGCTTGTTTTTAATGCTTTCTTTAGGGATTATGGGGATTTTAACCCCCTATGGCACAGGCCCATCCACCATTTATTACGGGAGCGGGTATATTCAAAGTAAAGATTTTTGGAAATGGGGGTTTATTTTTGGCTTTTTGTATTTAATCGTGTTTTTAAGCGTGTGCGTGCCTTGGGTCAAATTCATCGCTTATAGGTGGTTGTAGTTGGAAACTTTACACAACGCCCTTTTAAAATGGTATGAAGAATGTGGGCGCAAAGGTTTACCTTTTAGGAATTTAAAGGGCATTAACGCTCCTTATGAAGTCTATATCAGCGAAGTGATGAGCCAACAAACCCAAATCAACACGGTAGTTGAGCGTTTTTATTCCCCTTTTTTAGAAGCTTTCCCCACTTTAAAAGACTTAGCGAACGCTCAATTAGAAGAGGTTTTATTGCTCTGGCGAGGGCTTGGTTATTATTCAAGGGCTAAAAATTTAAAAAAAAGCGCTGAAATTTGCGTGAAAGAACATAACTCACAATTACCCAATGACTATCAAAGCCTGTTAAAACTCCCTGGGATTGGTGCATACACGGCTAATGCGATCTTGTGTTTTGGTTTTAGGGAAAAAACCGCATGCGTGGACGCTAATATCAAGCGCGTGCTTTTAAGGCTTTTTGGTTTAGATCCTAATACCCACGCTAAAGACTTACAAATTAAGGCGAATGACTTTCTTAATCCTAATGAAAGCTTTAATCATAACCAAGCCCTAATTGATCTAGGGGCTTTAATCTGCTCCCCTAAACCCAAATGCACGATTTGCCCTTTCAATCCTTATTGTTTAGGTAAAAACCACCTAGAAAAACACACGCTTAAGAAAAAACAAGAGATCATTCAAGAAGAGCGTTACTTGGGCGTTGTGATTAAAAATAATCAAATCGCTTTAGAAAAAATAGAGCAAAAACTCTATTTGGGGATGCACCATTTCCCTGACTTAAAAGAAAATTTAGAATGCAAACTCCCCTTTTTAGGCGCGATCAAACACAGCCACACTAAATTCAAGCTCAATTTAAACCTCTATTCAGCTGCAATAAAGGATTTAAAAAACCCTGTTCGTTTTTATAGCCTTAAAGACTTAGAAACTTTACCCATAAGCTCTATGACGCTTAAAATCTTGAATTTTTTAAAACAAAAAAATTTATTTGGGGGTTAAACCCTTCCAAATCTAAAATGGCTCTACTTTATCGCAGGCACCACTTCAGGGATCAAATACGCAATCGCGCTGATCACGACTCCCATAATCGCTACAAAAATAAGCGAGTATTTAACCGTGAATTTGAATAAATCGCTCTCTTTCCCGGCTAACCCCACTGCCGCGCAAGCGATAGCGATGCTTTGAGGGCTTATCATTTTGCCCAAAGTGCCACCCACGGTATTAGCCGTTAGGGTTAAAACCTCAGGGAGGTGCAATCGTTGGGCGGTGAGTTGCTGTAAAGAGCCAAATAAAAGATTAGAACTCGTATCGCTCCCGGTTAAAAACACGCCTACCCATCCGATCAAGGGCGAGAAAAAAGTAAAAGCCAGACCCGTATGGGTGAGCGCTAAGGCTAGAGTGGAAGAAATCCCGCTGTAATTAGACACATAGGCAAAGCTTAAGACTAAACCAATGGTGAGAATGGGGTAACGCATTTCTTTTAAAGTCTCGCCAAAGACGCTCAGCGCATCGCTCACTCGCACCCTTAAAACGAGCATGCTAACAAGAGCGGCCAAAAAAATGGAAGTGCCAACCGTGTTGATTAAGAAAAATTTAAACACCACCGGAAAACTCACGCTTTGATTGGCTTCTACAAAAGGTGGGCTTTTAAAGATGTGGTTACTGATGTTATTGAATTCAAAATAAAAATTAGAAAAAGCTAACAAGCCGTCTTTTTCAAATAAAGCTTTAAAAAAAGGCTGTATCCATAACACAATCACTAAAACCAAAATCACAAAAGGAGACCAAGCGACATAAACCTTACAAATATGATGGTTACTCTTAGTGAATGAGGCCGCTTTGCCGTCGCTTCTAAAAATCACTTTAGGCTGCCAGAATTTCAAAAAGAGCGCTGTTGCAACGAGTGAAACAAGGGCTGAAATAATACCGGGCAATTCTGGCCCTAAATAATTAGAGCTTAAAAATTGCGCGCCAGCGAAAGAAAAAGCCGCGATAAAAACGGCCGGAAAAGTCTCTTTAATCCCCTTAAAGCCATCCATTAAAAACACAATGAAAAACGGCACTAACAAGCTCACAAAAAAGAGGATTTTACCCGTCATGGCTGAAATTAAAATCGCTGGCACCCCTACCGCGCTCGCCATAGCGCTTATAGGGATACCCACTGCGCCAAAAGCTACAGGAGCGGTGTTAGCGATTAGGCACAATCCGGCAGAATATAAGGGGCTTAACCCTAAGCCCACTAAAATCGCCGCTGTTATAGCAATAGGCCCTCCAAAACCGATCGCTCCTTCTAAAAACGAGCCAAAACAAAAGCCAATCAAAATCACTAAAATCCGGTGATCTAAAGTGATGGATTGGACGCTTTCTTTTAAAATTTCAAAATAGCCGGATTTAACGCTGAGTTTGTATAAAAAAATCGCCGCAATGATGATCCATGCGATCGGCCATAAGCCATAGAGGAAGCCATAAAGAAAGCTTGATCCCACCATGCTAACAGGCATTTTATACACTAAAACCACAATAATGGCTGATAAGGCCACGCTCAAAAAGGCCGCTGTATAACCTTTGAGTTTAAAAACCATTAAAGATAAGAAAAATAACAAAATCGGCAATAAAGCTACAAGAGCGCTCAGCCAAATATTACCCAAAGGGTCATAAATTTGATGAAATTCTGACACTAAAAATCCCTTTAAAAAATATTCTCTTACTCCCCCAAACCCCCTCCATTAAGTAGGAGTAACTGGAATAATAAAGGGGAAGACATAAGCAATAAGAGTGAAGACAATCCCCATAATGATTGCCAAAGCGATAGAGTATTTTACTGTAAATCTGAACAATTCGCTCTCTTTCCCCACTAACCCCACCGCTGCACAAGCGATAGCGATACTTTGAGGGCTTATCATTTTACCCACAACGCCCCCGGAAGTGTTGGCCGCTAAGAAAAGCACTTCAGGCAAGCCAAGCTGTGTGGCGATGAGCATTTGCAAAGAGCCAAATAAAAGATTAGAACTCGTATCGCTTCCGGTTAAAAACACCCCAAGCCAGCCTACAACAGGCGAAAAGAAAGTGAAAACATGCCCGGTATCCGCTAACGCTAAAGCGAGCGTGGCGCTCATGCCGCTATAATTAGCCACATACGCAAACGCTAAAACCACGCCAATGGTTAAAATCGGCAAACGCATTTCTTTTAAAGTAGCCCCAAACACCCCTATCGCATCGCTGATTTTCACGCGCAACAAAAACACGCTTAAAAGAGCGGCTACAAAAATGGAAGTGCCTGTCGTTAGAATCAGAGGGAATTTAAACACGACAGGGAAATTGGTCGCTTCAGTAACAATGGGAACGGTTTTAAAAATCTTTTGACTGATGGAATTAAATTCAAACGCAAAGCTAGAAAACGCCAAAGCCCCGCCTTCTTTAAAGAGTGCTTTAAACCAGGGTTGTGTCCATATGATAATCGTAATAGTGAGCAACACAAAAGGCATCCACGCCACAACCACCTTACAAATATGGTGTTTTTCTGTGCTGATTGCAGGCTCTTTGCCATTGCTGGTGAAAATGCGCTTGGGCTGCCAGAATTTTAAAAATAAAGTGGTAGCGATCAATGACACTAAAGCTGAAATAATATCCGGGAGTTGCGGCCCCAGATAATTAGAGCTTAAAAATTGCGCAATAGCGAAACTAAACCCGGTAACAGCCACTGCAGGAAAAGTTTCTCTAATCCCTCTAAAACCATCCATTAAAAACACGATGAAAAAAGGAATGCCAATGGAAAAAATGGGTAACACCCTGCCCACCATTTGAGAAATCTCTAACTCAGGGATACCCACCACGCTAGCCATAGCCGTAATAGGAATACCCACTGCGCCAAAAGCTACAGGAGCGGTGTTAGCGATTAGGCACAATCCGGCAGCGTATAAGGGGTTTAGCCCAAGGCCGACTAAAATCGCCGCTGTGATCGCTACCGGGCCTCCAAAGCCGATCGCTCCTTCTAAAAACGAGCCAAAACAAAAGCCAATCAAAATCACTAAAATGCGGTGATCCGGCGTCAAACTTAAAATGCTTTCTTTTAAAATCTCAAAATACCCGGATTTCACTGAAAGGTTGTAAAGAAAAATCGCAGCGATCACAATCCATGCGATCGGCCATAAGCCATAAAGAAAGCCATAGAAAAAACTCGCGCTCACCATTTGAGCAGGCATTTTATACACAAATAATGCAATAATGATTGAAAGCACTAAGCTTAAAAACCCAGCGCTATACCCTTTAAGTTTAAAGACAATAAGAGAAATAAAAAAGAGCACAATAGGCGATAGCGCCACTAAAGCGCTCAGCCAAATATTACCTAATGGGTCATAGACTTGATAAAATTCCATAAATTTTCCTTGAATAATTAAAAGTACTTTTTTATCTTACTTAAAAGAAAAAACTAATTTTAAGTAGCATTTAATATTAAGTCAAATTTAATGGTTTTGTGGTTTATTTTAGTAACAATGTTTGAGCGAGTGGGTTGATCAACTTGTGGTTACAATCTTACTAATTTTGAGTATCATATTGTGTTTGAAACTCTTAATTTGGAATTTTAAGGAGCCTTCTTTGAAAGTCAATTTCTTTGCTACTTGTCTAGGAGCAGCCATATACAGCAACGCATCGCTTAACGCTATCAAATTACTCCGTAAGGAAAATTTGGAAGTGGTTTTTAAAAAAGACCAGACTTGTTGCGGCCAGCCAAGCTACAACTCAGGGTATTATGAAGAGACAAAAAAAGTCGTTTTATACAATATCAAACTTTATTCCAATAACGACTACCCTATTATTTTACCGAGTGGTTCATGCACGGGGATGATGCGGCATGATTATTTGGAATTGTTTGAAGGGCATGCGGAATTCAACATGGTTAAAGATTTTTGCTCTAGGGTGTATGAATTAAGCGAATTTTTGGATAAAAAATTGCAAGTCAAGTATGAAGATAAGGGCGAACCCCTTAAAATCACATGGCATTCTAATTGCCATGCCTTAAGGGTGGCTAAAGTGATTGACTCGGCGAAAAACCTCATCAGACAGCTTAAAAATGTGGAACTCATTGAATTGGAAAAAGAAGAAGAATGCTGCGGGTTTGGAGGGACTTTTTCGGTTAAAGAGCCTGAAATTTCAGCGGTTATGGTCAAAGAAAAGATTAAAGACATAGAAAGCCGTCAGGTGGATGTGATTGTTTCAGCGGATGCTGGGTGTTTGATGAATATCAGCACCGCTATGCAAAAAATGGGCTCTCTAACAAAACCCATGCATTTTTATGACTTTTTAGTCTCAAGGCTTGGGCTTTAACATTAAAGAATTGTTTTAAGGAATAATCATGGAAAAATACCATAGCGACCAAGAATACGAAGAAATCATCACCGACCAATTAGGCGATATGCAATTAAGGGAAAATTTGCGTTCTGCAATGGATACCTTAAGGGTTAATCGCAAGAATTTGATTAAGAATCGTTACAGCGAGTGGGAAAATTTAAGGGAATTAGGCAAAGAAGTCAAGCTTAAAATCTTATCCAGGCTTGATGAATATTTGGAATTGTTTGAAAAAAACGCCACTCAAAACGGCTTTAAAATCCATTACGCTAAAGACGGCAATGAAGCTAATGAAATCATTTACAACCTCGCTAAAGAAAAGAATATCAAGCGCATTTTAAAGCAAAAATCCATGGCGAGCGAAGAAATTGGCTTGAACCATTACCTCAAAGAAAAGGGCATTCAAGCGCAAGAAACGGATTTGGGCGAATTGATTATCCAGCTCATTAATGAACACCCTGTGCATATTGTCGTGCCGGCTATCCATAAAAACCGCAAGCAAATCGGTAAGATTTTTGAAGAAAAACTCAACGCCGCTTATGAAGAAGAACCTGAAAAGCTTAATGCGATCGCCAGAAAACACATGCGCAAAGAATTTGAAAGCTTTAAAATGGGGATCAGTGGGGTGAATTTCGCTATCGCTAATGAGGGAGCGATCTGGTTAGTGGAAAATGAAGGCAATGGTCGCATGAGCACCACCGCATGCGATGTGCATGTCGCTATTTGCGGGATTGAAAAATTAGTAGAAAGCTTTGATGATGCGGCGATTTTAAACAATCTGCTCGCTCCAAGCGCTGTGGGTGTGCCTATCACATGTTATCAAAACATCATCACAGGCCCTAGAAAAGAGGGCGATTTAGACGGCCCTAAAGAAGCCCACATTATTTTATTAGACAACAACCGCTCTAATATTTTGGCTGATGAAAAGTATTACCGCGCTCTTTCATGTATTCGTTGCGGGACTTGTTTGAACCACTGCCCTGTGTATGATAAAATCGGTGGACATGCCTATCTTTCTACTTATCCTGGCCCTATAGGCGTGGTGGTATCCCCCCAACTCTTTGGCTTGAATAATTACGGGCATATCCCTAATTTGTGCAGCCTTTGCGGGCGTTGCACTGAAGTTTGCCCTGTAGAAATCCCTTTAGCCGAACTCATTAGAGATTTACGATCCGATAAAGTGGGCGAGGGCAGAGGCGTAGTTAAGGGGGCTAAAAGCACCCAACACAGCGGGATGGAAAAATTCTCTATGAAAATGTTTGCCAAAATGGCAAGCGATGGGGCTAAATGGCGCTTCCAATTGAAAATGGCTCAATTTTTCTCGCCTTTAGGCAAGCTTTTAGCTCCCATACTGCCTTTAGTCAAAGAGTGGGCGAGCGTGAGAACCTTACCCAATATAGACACAAGCTTGCATGCAAAAGTCCAACACTTAGAGGGGGTGATTTATGAGTAAAGAGCTTATTTTAAAGTGCATTAAAGAAGCCAGAGCCAAGCATGCCATTCAGGGAGCAAACCCTATTTATAGGAATATCATTAAAGTGGAGTTTGAAGACTTGGTGGAAGAATACAAACATTTCCAAGTGTTGAATAAAGCTGAAGTCATTGAAAGCGCTAAAGAAAATTTAGAGCAAGCAATTTTAAAGGCTTTAGAAAATTTTAAGAGCAAAAAAGTCTTACACTCTACAGATTTAAATTTGAATTTTGAAGCGTTTAAGGATTTTACTTTACAGCCTTATGATAAAGAAATTGAAGCGATGCGTGAAGAGTTGTTTGAGATTGATACGGCTTTATTGCATGGGGTTTGTGGGATTTCAAGCTTGGGCATGATCGGGGCGGTTTCTTCGCATGCAAGCCCACGATTGCTTTCGCTCATTACCCTTAATTGCATTATCTTATTGAAAAAAGAATCCATTGTACGCAATTTAAGCGAAGGCGTGCAAGCTTTAAAAAACCAAAGTAAAAACGGCGTATTACCCACCAACATGCTCCTTATTGGCGGGCCTAGCCGGACAGCCGATATTGAATTAAAAACCGTTTTTGGGGTGCATGGGCCTCAAAAAGTCGCTATCATTCTCTACTAAAGGATACGAATGGAAAAATTAGAAGTGGGGCAATTAGCCCCTGATTTCAGGTTGAAAAACAGCGATGGCGTAGAGATTTCTTTAAAAGATTTGCTCCATAAAAAAGTGGTTCTGTATTTCTACCCTAAAGACAACACCCCCGGATGCACTCTAGAAGCCAAAGACTTTAGCACTCTGTTTAGTGAATTTGAAAAGAAAAACGCTGTTGTCGTAGGCGTAAGCCCTGATAACGCTCAATCGCATCAAAAATTTATCAGCCAATGCTCTTTGAATGTGATCTTGCTCTGCGATGAAGATAAAAAAGCCGCCAATCTTTACAAAGCTTATGGCAAACGCATGCTTTATGGGAAGGAGCATTTGGGGATTATCCGCTCCACTTTCATTATCAACACGCAAGGCGTTTTAGAAAAATGCTTCTACAATGTCAAAGCGAAAGGGCATGCTCAAAAGGTTTTAGAGAGTTTGTAGTTTAACTTTCTAACTTTCGCCCGTTTTAATTTGAGATTTTTTAGCCATTCTCTCACTTTTAAAAACTTGTTGTTTTAAATTTTGTTTTAGTTTTATAATAAAACTCATAAGGGATGATAGGGGGTGTTTTGAAATCATTCCCCTTTAATAGCCCTTAAGACCGCTTTACAAAAGACGACCACCCACTAGCTTTTTGATTGTGTTATTTTAAAAACGCTTTTGAGTATTTTTACAATTTTTATTTTTGTTCAGGTTGCCAAATGGTTTTTTCTGAAGGGGTGCTATCGGCTTCGTTTTGTAAGATTTGTTTTTTAGTTTCGTGGCAAGCCACAAACAATAACGCTAAAATTACAGCTAAAAGAGAAATTCTCATTTCAAGCTCCTTTGAATATTAAAATGCTTACGATAATTATAAAGTAAAAGAGTTAAAAAAAGATTAATCTCTTTTTAACTAAGCATGTTGTTTTTTAAGCATGTCAGCGATTAAAAAAGCGAGTTCTAGGGCTTGGGTAGCGTTTAGCCTTGGATCGCATTGCGTATAGTAATGGCAACTCAAACCCTCTTCGGTGATCGCTTGCGAGCCACCGATACATTCTGTAACATTCTCACCTGTCATTTCCAAATGAACCCCTGAAGCCAAACTCCCTTCAGCCCTATGGATTTCAAAAAAGCTTTTCACTTCATCTAACACGCTATCAAAAGCCCTTGTTTTAACCCCCAAGCTGGTTTTAACCGTGTTGCCATGCATGGGATCAATGCTCCATAAAATATGGCGTTTTTCTTTCAACACCCCTTGTAAAAGTTTAGGTAAACGCTCTTTAATCGTCTTAGAACCCATGCGCACGATCAAATTCAAACGCCCCTTAATGTTATGCGGGTTTAAAACATCGCACAATTCTAACACTTCGCCCGCGCTCGCATTAGGCCCGATTTTCACGCCAATAGGGTTACAAACCCCCCTTAAAAACTCCACATGCGCACCCTTAGGGTCTCTTGTCCTTTCGCCAATCCACAGCATGTGCGCGGAGCAATCATAAAACTGGTTAGTCAAACTATCCTTACGCACCAAAGGCTCTTCATAATGGAGCAGTAACGCTTCGTGGCTGGTGTAAAATTCCACTTCCCTAAGAATAGGCGTTTTTTCTATCTCCACCCCGCATGCTTGCATGAACCCTAAAGCTTGCGTGATTCGGTCAGCGATTTGCTGGTATTTTTGCCCAAAGTCGTTGTTTTTGACAAAATCCAAATTGAAACGATGCACTTGCTCTAAATTGGCTAACCCGCCTTGAGCAAAAGCTCTGATAAGGTTTAAAGTCGCTACGCTTTGATGATAAGCTTTAAGCATTCTTTCAGGCTTTGGCTCTCTTTCTTTTTTGGAAATCCCATTGATAATATCCCCCCTATAGCTTAGCACTTCTTCATTATCTAGTATTTCAGTCGCATTGGAGCGAGGCTTGGCAAATTGCCCGGCAATGCGCCCCACTTTCACGATCGGTATAGAGCCAGCAAAAGTTAAGACAATCGCCATTTGCATCATCACTTTAAACATGTCCCTAATTCGGTTAGCACTAAATTGAGAAAACGACTCAGCGCAATCGCCCCCTTGCAATAAAAACGCCTTATTGTCAATGACTTGAGCTAAGCGCTCTTGCAAGTTCCTCGCTTCGCCAGCAAACACTAAGGGAGGGTAAGAGCGCAATTCTTTTTTGACCCTTTCTAATTCTTGTTTATCTTTATAAGTGGGGTGTTGCTCTATCTTAAAAGAATGCCATGAAGCGGGCGACCAAGTTGTGTTTGACATTTCTACCATCCTTTATTAATCTTTTTTTAAGCGTTATTATAGCTTGTGCGGGTTAAATCGTGGATTTTAGAAAATAAATGCACGCTAAAAACCACCCCCCTAATCTCAAAAAACCCCAATCATAAAAAGCTTTATGCTACAATGAGAACTCTTTAACACGATAAAAGGGCGGTTTAATAGCATGGCACAAGAAAAAGCGGTCATAAGAGATCCTAAAAAACTCAATTTGTTTGATTTGCGTTGGATAGCGTCTTTATTTGGCACGGCGGTGGGGGCTGGGATTTTATTTTTGCCTATTAGAGCCGGTGGGCATGGGATATGGGCTATTGTGGTGATGAGTGCGATCATCTTCCCTTTAACTTATCTAGGGCATAGAGCTTTAGCTTATTTCATAGGATCTAAAGACAGAGAAGACATCACCATGGTCGTTCGCTCTCATTTTGGCGCTCAATGGGGTTTTCTTATCACTTTGCTTTATTTCTTGGCGATTTATCCTATTTGCTTGGCTTATGGGGTGGGTATCACTAATGTGTTTGATCATTTTTTCACTAACCAGTTGCATTTAGTACCTTTTCATCGGGGCTTACTGGCTGTGGTGTTAGTTTCTTTAATGATGTTGGTGATGGTTTTTAACGCTACGATTGTTACGCGCATTTGTAACGCTTTAGTGTATCCTTTATGCTTGATTTTATTGCTTTTTTCTTTGTATCTTATCCCTTATTGGCAAGGCGCTAATCTTTTTGTGGTGCCGAGTTTTAAAGAATTTGTGTTAGCGATTTGGCTAACCTTACCGGTGCTTGTGTTTTCATTCAACCATAGCCCCATTATTTCAACCTTCACCCAAAATGTGGGAAAAGAATACGGTGCTTTCAAAGAGTATAAACTCAATCAAATTGAATTAGGGACATCGCTGATGCTTTTAGGGTTTGTGATGTTTTTTGTGTTTTCGTGCGTCATGTGCTTGAATGCTGATGATTTTGTGAAAGCAAGGGAACAAAATATCCCCATTTTAAGCTATTTTGCTAACACTTTAAACAACCCTTTAATCAATTATGCGGGGCCTGTGGTGGCTTTTTTAGCAATTTTTTCATCTTTTTTTGGGCATTATTATGGGGCTAAAGAGGGTTTAGAAGGCATTATCATTCAAAGTTTAAAATTGAAAAAAGCTTCTAAAACCTTGGGCGTTAGCGTAACGATTTTTTTATGGCTGACTATCACGATTGTGGCTTATATTAACCCTAATATCTTGGATTTTATTGAGAATTTAGGCGGCCCCATTATCGCGCTCATTCTGTTTGTGATGCCCATGATAGCTTTTTATAGCGTTTCTAGTTTGAAGCGTTTTAGAAATTTCAAAGTGGATATTTTTGTGTTTGTCTTTGGGAGCTTAACGGCTTTGAGCGTGTTTTTAGGACTATTTTAATGGCTAGTTTTTCTATTTTATCCATTTTTAAAATCGGCGTGGGGCCTAGCTCTTCACACACCATAGGGCCTATGGAAGCGGGAGCGAGATTTTGCGGGTTGTTAAAAGGCGTTTTAGAGCAGGTTGCGCGCGTTCAAATCACCTTGCATGGCTCATTAGCTTTAACCGGCAAAGGGCATTTGAGCGATGAGGCGGTTTTAATTGGCTTGCATGGTATTTATGCTAACGAATTAGAGGTAACAACCAAAAAAGCCTTATTGCATGAAGTTTTTGAAAACAAGGTTTTAAAACTCGCTAACCAGCATCGCATCCATTTTGATTATTCTAAAGATTTGATTTTTGACAATAAACCTTTAGCCAAACACCAAAACGCTCTCATTCTAAAAGCTTTTAACACTAAAAATGAGGTTTTAAAAGAAGAGACTTATTATTCTGTCGGTGGAGGGTTTGTCTATACTGAAAAAGAATTAGACAACTTGTCTGAAGAGAGCGGGAATGGAAGTATTGCCTATGATTTTTCAAGCGCTAAGGAATTGCTAGAATTATGCCAAAAACACCAAAAAAACATCGCTGAAATCGTGCGTTTGAGAGAAGACGCTCTCAAAAACCGCCCTGATGCAATGATGGCTAAAATTTATCATGCGATGCTTGAGTGTTATGATAATGGGGCTAATTCTAAAGAAAAGTATCTGCCCGGTTCTTTGAGAGTAACACGATTAGCTCCAAGCATTAAAGCGCGTTTAGAAAAACACCCCACAAGTGGGAAAGACCCCTTAGCGTTGATTGATTACATTTCGCTTTACGCTCGCGCCATTGCTGAAGAAAACGCTAGTGGAGGAAAGGTGGTAACCGCTCCCACTAATGGAGCGTGCGCGGTGGTGCCAAGCGTGCTTTTATACGCTAAAAACCATTTGTTTGAAAATTTATCGCAAAAGGTCATCAATGATTTTTTACTCACCAGTGCAGCGATTGGCTATCTTTACAAGAAAAACGCTTCCTTAAGCGGTGCAGAAGCGGGGTGTCAGGCTGAAATTGGCGTGGCAAGCTCTATGGCTGCGGGGGGGTTAGCCTGTTTGTGCCAAGCGACCACGCAACAGGTTTTAATCGCTAGTGAAATCGCTATGGAACACCATTTAGGATTGACATGCGATCCGGTGGGGGGCTTGGTGCAAATCCCTTGCATTGAGCGCAATGTTTTAGGAGCGATTAAAGCGATCAGTGCTTCTAAATTAGCCCTAGAAGATGAATACAAGCCTAAAGTGAGCCTAGATGAAGTGATCGCTACGATGTATGCGACCGGAAAAGACATGAATGAAAAATACAAAGAGACATCGTTAGGGGGGTTAGCTAAGACTTTAGAATGCTAATGGATAGCTCTAATCTTTAGGGGTTTTATTTCCTAAAAAAGGCTTTATTTTTATCAAATGCAAACAAGCTTTATCCAACTTTAATATCCTTCAAAAATTTTAAACATAGGGTTTTAAAGCGTTATTTTATTGTTCTGGATTCCATTTTATAGTAAAAAGTTTATTTAAAACTCATAAGGGGATAAGGAGGTATTTTGAAATAACTCCCCCTAACCCTATAAGAGTGCGTTATGAGAAATTATGTTGGTGCAGGCTCTTTTATTTTGATTGTAAAAAACACTCAAAGGCATTCATTTGATTACCAATACTCCATTAAAAATTTTATAGGCTTTATAAAATGCGTTGGAATGTCTTAAGGTTATGTTTAACTCTATCAACCGCTGTATTTCAAAGATTTTTGCGCAACAAAACCTTAAGCTTACCGCAAAAAAACTAAAAAGCTTAAAGTCTAAAGGTTTTAAAAAAGCGGTGGTTTTTAAAAAAGATAGTCCTAACACAGAACGGAGTGATAGGGAGCTAAAAGCTTAAAAAGGAGTGTTTAAGAGACTCATTTAAAGCCCCCTACTAAAAAAGTAAGTTAGCTATTTTTCAGACTTACTAGAGTCGCTAATTTGTTTTTCAAACTCTTGTTGCAAGGCTTGTTGTTGCTTTTCTTTCTTTGAAAGACGGCGTTTTTTCTTAGGTTTTTTCTCTTTCTTTGAAGAAGTCTCCGGCTCTTTTGAAGCTGTTTCTTTGAGCGCGTTAGCATTGGTCGTAGGATCTAGATCCGAATTAGAAGCGTTCTGTGTATTCTTAGAATAGCTTATAAATTCAGGGCTATCAGTATGGTCTTGAATCTCCCCACTACTCCTCTTTTGAAACGCTGCCTTAGTGTCTTTCTCAGCCTGATCTTCCATTTTTTTAAGAGTGACTGCATCCAGTTTTTTAGTCTTTTCTCTTTGGCTTATCCTAACCATGCTGATCAAATATTTGATATACCCATCATACATATCCCCAAACTGCTCATGCAAAGCCCCAAAATCCGAGCCTTTGTAAAGCCAGTTAAACAAAGGGAGTGAAAGCTCTGTCCCTAAGTCTTTAAGCACATGTTTATAAAACTTCTCCCTGTCATTCACCACAAAAGAAACCTTGCCATTTCTATGCTCATAATAACAAATCTTTTGATCCACGCAACTTTCCAAACTCCCCTTAAAGAAAGCTCCAAAAGCGGATAAGTCGCCCTTACTCATCTTGGTTTCAGAATACTGGTTAAAATTCTTCACGCGCTCTTTTTCCAAATTAACCATGCTCTTTAAAACCCTCTTGCGGTCTTTTTTCACATTCCCTGTGGAGCTTTCAGAAAACATAACATTGGGATCAATCGTAGTGTTAATAGTGGCAGAATCCGTTTCTGCTCTCAACAAAAAAGTCGTAGCTACTAAAAAAAATAAAATCCGTTTCACACCAAACTCCTAATAAATATATAACCGCAACAAAAATAAATACTGTTCTTCATAAGCTCTCTTTTGAAATCTTCTTCTATTGATAAAAAACCACCTAGAATTCAAGCTGTTTTAGCCGTCTTAAAATACAGACTTTCAAAGGGTCTTTACTATTGGGTATGATACTATAAATATCCAAAAAATACAAACACTCCAAAAACTTTAACTCTAAAAAATTGGCATGCCCTTCACAGCTAAAGGATTTTAAGAGTAGCAAAGCCCACTCACCAGGCAAGTAGCCTCTATTTTAAGAGTCAATGCCCAAACGCTATGACGAATCATAACAAAAAAACGCCTTATATCCCCCTAGCCAAAAGCTAGGGACTTACGGCGTGGCTTCACAAAAATCAAAAAGTCAGCACACCTTAAGCGTTAATGCTCATGATGGTTTGGTTTTTTCCCTTTCTTTCCCTTTTTTTCATGATCGTGAAAAGGACCTTCACATGCGCAATCGTGCAAATCTAGCCCCTCTTCACGATATTCTTTCATGGTCATTGTTTTCTTTTTGTTAGCAATCACTTCAAGAATTTCTTTTTTACGCTTGTTGCGATCTTCTTGGCTTAAAGAAGCTAAATTTTTATCCATCGCTTTCTTAAAATCCGCTTTATATTTTTTACGCTCTTCTTCTTTCATCACTGCTAATCGCTTATTGATTTCTGCGCGAAACTCTGGAACTTCGCTAGGAGCAACTTTCCCTGCTTGCTCTAATAGTTGCTTGTCATCCATGCTCTTAAAATCGCTCGCATTCAAAAAAAGCCCCAAAAAAGTCCCTGTAAATAATAAAGAAAACGCCAATTTTTTCATCAAATGCTCCCAATTCAAAAATAAAAGACAAATTCTATCATTTGATTGATTAAAGATAACTTACAGTGCTTTAACAGCGAATTGATTTTTAGATTTTATGATCAGCGCTCCGTTAAAATCATTAATTCATTTTTGATTTTTCAAAGATTTGTTTGTGTGCTGTTGTTGGTAAGTTTAATTGCCTGTAAGGATTGTGCTTTAATTTTTATGCCGTATTGATTTTTTGAAGCCTTTGATACAAGAAAACTATAAAAGGCCATAAAGAGCAAAAGCCCTTTTCTATGCCCCCATAAGATTAACCCTAAAACACCTTAAAAGCTTACAATGTAACGCCAATAAAAGGCATAGGGGCGGTGGAAGGTGAATCTATAAGTAGTCCCTTCAGGCACATTATCCGCACTAGCGGTATAATAATTGTTGCGAATAGTTTGGATTTTCAAGCCAATTTCAAAACCTTGGTGTTTAGTGCCTAATCGGATCCCACCATTAACTAAGACCTGGAAATTTGATGGGTGGAAACTCCCTCTGTATTCATCAGCTAGGTCCTTAAAATAATAATTTGTTGGACCCCAAGAGGTGCCACCGATCGCAACGCCAACGAAAAACCCAAAATGCAAGTTCTCACGATTGAAAATAGCCGGGTTAAACAACACATCTGTGCCAGCCCCATAGCCAAACATGAAACTTTGAGAACCCTTGCGAGCGTCTCTCATACCATAATCATTATAAGTGTAATACTTATAATAAGAGCTTGCAAAATCAAAGAATCCGTAATAACGCATTCCAAATTGCGGGGATTTCTTAAAAAAATGCTTATACCCTACAACAAAACCAAAACCATTGATAGCGTATTGCTGATTGCTTAAGCCCTTATACCCACGAGTCCCTAGAGCACCATGAGTAAGACCTCCTGTTGGGTTTGACGCTGTAGGCATGTTAGGCGTATTAGAGCCATAAGCCCCACTTTGATTACCATTACAATTCCCATGGGAACAATTTTGAGCGGTAGTGCTAAGCATACCCAACTGGTAATCAATCCCTATAAAAGCAGCATTTCTTTCACCTTTTTTGGTAGGGCTAGTCTTAATAGCTTTTTCTTGCTTAGGGGTCTCCGCTGACAATAAGCTTGTCATTGCTAGAGAGACAGCACCTACTATAACAGATTTCTTCATGTATTCCTTCCTTCTACATTTTCTCTACTTGAGTTCTAAATGCTACATTCTACTATAAAATTGCTTTCTTTTTGATTAAATGTAGCGATTGAATGAGAATAAATTGAAACAAAAATCAATTTTAGGAACTTTTTAGTAAAAAGTCCTAAATCCTCTCCCTTTTTTAGGCTAAAACTAAAACCTAACAGCCAATAGAGATTAAAGATGCTCTTTCACGCTCTCTAACACGCTCTCAAAAGCTTGCATGTCATTCATCGCCATGTCTGCTAAAACCTTGCGGTCTAACTCCACGCCAGCCACTTTCAAGGCATGCATGAAGCGCGAATAGCTTGTATTGTGCATTCTGCAAGCCGCATTGATCCTTACCACCCACAAACTCCTGAATTCTCTTTTCTTTTGTTTGCGATCCCTAAAGGCGTAATACATGCTTCTTTCAAGCTGTTCTTTAGCCTTTCTAAAATGCTTTCTTCTGCCACTATAAAACCCTCTAGCGAGTTTTAAGACTTTTTTATGGCGTCTTCTGCGCACAACGCCTGTTTTAACTCTCATTTCTTTACCTTTCTTTTTAAAATATTTTTAGGTGCGTTTTTACAACGACTTTCCCTTAAATAAGGGGATTAACTCCACTTTCTAATCAGCATTCTCAAGCCCTGCAAAGCAACGACATGACAGAATGCGCGTTAGTGTGATGCACATGTTTTGGCGCGTTTAGATTGGCTTTACGCTTAGGGCTTTTTTTAGTCAAAATATGGCTTTTAAAAGCACTGCCACGCTTAATCAAGTTTTTTTTAACTTTGAAACGCTTAGACGCGCCGCGATTAGTCTTCATTTTTGGCATGATTTTCTCCTTTCATAAGGTTAATACGATTAAAAGGCGGGTTATTTTCTTTGGTTTTCTTTTCGTTTTTGGGGGCTTCTTTAGCCTTAGGCACAAACATCCACGAAACAAAACGCCCCTCGGTTTTTGGCTCTTTTTCAGGGTTGGCTAAATCTTGCATCATCGTTTGGACCCTAAAAAGCACATCAAGCCCGGCTTTTGAGTTTTGGCTCTCCCTACCCTTTAAAACCACTTTGAATTTGACATGCTTATTGGATTCAATAAATTCTCTCGCATGCTTGACTTTGTAGTTAATATCGTTTTGCGCGATTTGAGTGGAAAGCTTGATCTCTTTGATTTCAATTTGCTTTTGCTTTTTCTTGGCTTCCTTGATTTTCTTTTCATTCTGGTAGCGGAATTTATTATAATCCATCACCTTGCACACGGGAGGTTTCGCGCTCGCTGAAATCAAAACCAAATCCAAACCTAAATTTTGAGCGATATTGAGCGCTTCTTTGGAAGAAATGATCCCATACACTTCGCCATTATCGCCCACGCAACGCACTTCTTTAAAATTAATGTCTCCGTTTAACAACACTTCGTTTCTACTCAAAAACTAACCTCTTGCATCTTAGATTCAACCATGTTTAAAAACTCCTTTAAGGGTATTTTATATTGAGCTTGTTTTTCTCTGTCTCTAATGGATAAAATTTCTGTTTCCACTTCTTCATTCCCTAACACTAAAATCATAGGGATTTTTTGCTTTTCGGCTAAGCGTACCTTTTTATTCAAGCTGTCGTTTTTATCCAGCACTTCTACAAAAATATCGCGCTTTTTTAGTGCCTCTTTTAATTTCAAAGCAAAAACATGATGCTCTTCATTAATAGGAATGAGAGCAATTTGAGTGGGCGCGACAAAGAAAGGGAAATTCCCCCCAAAATGTTCGCTCAAAATCGCAATAAACCTTTCAAACGAGCCTAAAATCGCTCTGTGGATCATCACCGGCTGTTCAGCGTGATTATGCTCATTAGTGAAAGCGAGCTTGAAGCGTTCAGGCAAATTCATATCCACTTGAATCGTGCCGCACTGCCATTTACGCTTTAAAGCGTCAGTGATCTTAATGTCAATCTTAGGCCCATAGAAAGCCCCTCCGCCTTCATCAATCTTGTAATCAATGCGGTGCTCTTTTAGGGCTTCTTTTAAAGCGTTAGTGGCCTTTTCCCACACTTTATCATCGCCTATGGATTTAGCCGGCCTTGTGGATAATTCCATTTCATAGCTAAAATCAAACGCTTGCATGATCTTATGCGTAAAATCTAAAATCGCGCTCACTTCGCTTTGAATCTGTTCAAAAGAGCAAAAAATATGCGCATCATCTTGGGTAAATTCCCTAACCCTTAAAAGCCCATGCAACACGCCACTTTTTTCGTGCCGATGCACCACGCCGTATTCATAAAACCTTAAGGGCAAATCTCTGTAGCTGTGTAAAGCGCTTTGATAGACTTTAATATGCCCCACGCAATTCATAGGCTTTATGCCGTATTCTTGCTCATCAATCGTGGTGAAATACATGTTTTCTTTATAGTTGTCATAATGCCCGCTGATTTTCCACACATCGCTCTTTAAAATCTCAGGACCTTTAACCGGCTCATAGCCTCTTAAAAGTAACGCTTTACTCAATAAATCTTCAATGCGTTTTCTGAGTCTTGCCCCTTTAGGCAGCCATAAGGGTAAGCCCGCCCCTATCTCATCATCAAAACTAAAAAGTCCTAGCTCCACGCCTAACTTTCTGTGATCTCGTTTTTTCGCTTCTTCTATTTGGAAAAGGTAGTCTTTTAAGCCCTCTTTAGTGGCAAAAGCGATGCCATAGATTCTAATGAGCATTTCATTGTTTTCATCGCCACCCAAATAAGCCCCAGCCAGTTTAGTGAGCTTGAAATGGTTTAAAAAACGAGTGTTTGGGAGATGCGGCCCCTTACACAAATCTTCAAACTCGCCTTGTTGATACACGCCAAATGCATCGCCACTGATTTTACTCATGACCGCATGCTTTAATTCATCGCCCTTAAAACGCTCCAAGGCTTGCTCTCTGGTTAAAACCTCTTTAGTGATAGCGAGCTTTAACTTCGCAAATTCTTTCATTTTCGCTTCAATTTTAGGCAAATCCTCTTCGCTGATTTTTGAAGCAGTCTTAAAATCGTAATAAAACCCCTCTTCTACCACAGGGCCTACAAAAAATTTTGCGTCCGGATAAAGGGCTTTCAAGCTTTGTGCAAGCAAATGCGCACATGAATGCCTGATCACTTCTAAAGCCAAAGGCGAATCATCAAAATATATCGGCTCGCTCCCTTTTAACGCTTTAATCCCATCGCTCAGCCCTAAGACCTTCGCGCCCTCTAAATCTATTATTTGCTCATCTTTATAAACAGCAATCAGTTCCGCACTCATTCTTTAAAACTTATGTTTCCTTTCTTATAAACCTTAAAATTTAGCAATCTTTTGAGCCAAACCCACATTGCACTTGCGAATCCACTTTCTCAGCTTTAGGGTCGCTCATAGGCTTTAAACACGCTTGTAAAAACACCATACAAAGCAAATTCAATAACAACCGCCTATACAAAACCACCCTTTCTATTCAAAAATACCTAACTAACCGCCCATTATACAATAAAATCATAAACCAAAAAGAATACACCCCTTATTAAAAAGCTTGGAATACAAACTGGCTAAAACTAAAGCTCTATCATGCTATCATTATTATATTTTTGTTTTAAGAGACTTAATGATCATTTTTAAGGGAGTTTTGTGCGATATATCAAGTTTTTCAAAGAGTTGAACAATAAGAATGTGAATCTGGTTGGGGGCAAGAACGCTAGCATTGGTGAGATGTTTCAAGAATTAGTGCCTATTGGCATCAAAGTGCCTGATGGCTTTGCGATCACAAGCGAAGCGTATTGGTATCTTTTAGAGCAAGGGGGGGCTAAGCAAAAAATCATAGAGCTTTTAGAGAATGTTGATGCCACGGAAATTGATGTGTTAAAAATCCGCTCCAAACAAATCAGAGAGCTTATTTTTGGCACGCCTTTTCCTAGCGATTTAAGAGATGAGATTTTTCAAGCTTATGAAATTTTAAGCCAGCAATACCACATGAAAGAAGCCGATGTGGCGGTAAGAAGCTCCGCTACCGCAGAAGATTTGCCGGACGCTTCTTTTGCCGGGCAGCAAGACACCTATTTAAACATTAAGGGTAAAACAGAATTGATCCACTATATCAAATCCTGTTTAGCGTCGCTTTTTACCGATAGAGCGATTAGCTATAGAGCGAGCCGTGGGTTTGATCATTTAAAAGTCGCCTTGAGTGTGGGGGTGCAAAAAATGGTGCGAGCGGATAAAGGTAGCGCGGGCGTGATGTTTTCTATTGACACCGAAACCGGCTTTAAGGATGCGGTATTTATCACTTCAGCGTGGGGGTTAGGCGAAAATGTGGTGGGCGGCACGATAAACCCTGATGAATTTTATGTGTTTAAGCCCACTTTAGAGCAAAACAAACGCCCCATTATCAAACGCCAACTCGGCAACAAAACGCAAAAAATGGTCTATGCCCCAAGGGGTAGCGAACACCCCACCAGAAACATTAAAACCACCAAAAAAGAATGGCAATCCTTTTCACTGAGCGATGAAGACGTGCTGATTTTAGCCAAATACGCCATTGAAATTGAAAAACATTACTCTAAAGAAGCCAAACAATACCGCCCTATGGATATAGAATGGGCTAAAGATGGCGATAGCGGGGAAATCTTTATCGTTCAAGCGCGCCCAGAAACCGTTCAAAGCCAAAAAACCAAAGAAGAAAGTCAAGTCTTTGAAAAATTCAAATTCAAAAACCCTAACGAAAAGAAAGAGATTATCTTACAAGGCAGAGCGATTGGGAGTAAAATTGGCTCAGGGAAAGTGCGTATCATCAATGATTTGGAGCACATGAATTCTTTTAAAGAGGGCGAAATTTTAGTTACGGATAACACCGACCCAGACTGGGAGCCTTGCATGAAAAAAGCGAGCGCGGTTATCACCAATCGTGGGGGGCGCACTTGCCATGCCGCTATTGTGGCTAGAGAAATTGGCGTGCCAGCGATTGTTGGGGTGAGCGGGGCGACTGATAGCCTTTATACCGGCATGGAAATCACGGTTTCTTGCGCTGAGGGCGAAGAGGGCTATGTGTATGCGGGCATTTATGAGCATGAAATTGAAAGGGTGGAGCTTTCTAACATGCAAGAAACGCAAACAAAAATTTACATTAACATTGGAAACCCTGAAAAAGCCTTTGGCTTTTCTCAGCTCCCTAATCACGGCGTAGGGCTAGCCAGAATGGAAATGATTATTTTAAATCAAATCAAAGCCCACCCTTTAGCCTTAGTGGATTTGCACCACAAAAAAAGCGTGAAAGAAAAAAATGAAATTGAAAACCTCATGGCAGGCTATGCTAACCCTAAAGATTTTTTTGTGAAAAAAATCGCTGAAGGCATTGGCATGATCAGTGCAGCGTTTTACCCTAAACCTGTGATTGTGAGAACGAGCGATTTCAAATCCAATGAATACATGCGCATGCTTGGCGGCTCTAGCTATGAGCCTAATGAAGAAAATCCCATGCTTGGCTATAGGGGGGCTAGTCGGTATTATTCAGAAAGCTATAATGAAGCGTTTTCATGGGAGTGTGAAGCTTTAGCGTTAGTGAGAGAAGAAATGGGATTAACCAACATGAAAGTGATGATCCCTTTTTTGCGCACCATTGAAGAGGGTAAAAAAGTCCTAGAAATCTTAAGAAAAAACAATTTAGAATCCGGTAAAAACGGGCTTGAAATTTACATCATGTGCGAATTACCGGTGAATGTCATTTTGGCTGATGATTTCTTAAGCTTGTTTGATGGCTTTTCTATTGGCTCTAATGATTTAACCCAGCTCACTTTAGGCGTGGATAGAGACAGCGAATTGGTCAGCCATGTCTTTGATGAAAGGAATGAAGCGATGCTAAAAATGTTTAAAAAAGCGATTGAAGCTTGTAAAAGGCACAACAAATATTGCGGGATTTGCGGGCAAGCCCCAAGCGATTACCCTGAAGTGACAGAGTTTTTAGTCAAAGAGGGCATCACTTCCATTTCTTTAAACCCCGATAGCGTGATCCCCACTTGGAACGCTGTAGCCAAGTTAGAAAAAGAGTTGAAAGAACATGGCTTAACTGCACATTGATAATAAAGGGGTTGATCTAACTTGAGTGGGTTTTTTCGTATTGGTTTCCATGATGTAGTTTTGATGGGTAAGATTATTTTTTAAAAAAAAGGTTGGTAATGGAATCAGTAAAAATAGGAAAAACAAATAAAGTTAGCAAGAACACAGAGATGGCTAACACAAAGACAAGTAAAGAGACTCATTTTAAACAAGTGAGCACCATTACAAATACACTCCGATCAATTGGTGGGATTTTTACAAAAATTGTAAAGAAAGTCAGAGAGCTTTTCAAAAAACACCCCAAGAAAAGCAATGTGGCGTTAGTAGTATTAACCCATGTTGCATGCAAGAGAGCAAAAGAATTAGACGATAAAGTCCAAGATAAATCCAAACAAACTGAAAAAGAAAATCAAATCAATTGGTGGAAATATTCAGGATTAACCATAGCGACAAGTTTATTGTTAGCCGCTTGTAATGCTGGTGATATTGATAAACAAATAGAACTAGAACAAGAAAGACAGAAAACAAACAAGAGTGGGATAGAGTTAGAACAAGAAAGGCAAAAGACAAATAAGAGTGAGATAGAGTTAGAACAAGAAAGACAGAAAACAAACAAGAGTGGGATAGAACTCGCTAATAGTCAAATAAAAGCAGAACAAGAAAAACAAAAGACAAGCAATACACAGAAAGATTTGGTTGAAAAAGCAGAACAAAATTGCCAAGAAAATCATAGTCAATTCTTTATTAAAAAATTAGGGATTAAGGGTGGTATTGCTATAGAAATAGAAGCTGAATGCAAAACCCCTAAACCTACAAAAACCAATCAAACCCCTAAAGAGCCAAAACACCTTCCAAACTCCAAACAACCCCGCTCTCAAAGAGGATCAAAAGCGCAAGAGCTTGTAGCTTATTTGCAAAAAGAATTAGAATCTCTGCCCTATTCACAAAAAGCTATCGCTAAACAAGTGGATTTTTATAAACCAAGTTCTATCGCCTATTTAGAACTAGATCCTAGAGATTTTAAGGTTACAGAAGAATGGCAAAACGAAAATCTAAAAATACGCTCTAAAGCTCAAGCTAAAATGCTTGAAATGAGAAAAACACAAGCCAACCTTTCAACCTCTCAAAGCCTTTTGTTCGTTCAAAAAATATTTGCTGATGTCAATAAAGAAATAAAAGTAGTTGCTAATACCGAGAAAAAAGCAGAAAAAGCGGGTTATGGCTATAGTAAAAGGATGTAGCGCTTAAAAACATTAAGTTTTTAATGATCTGTCGGCTTTTGAGATCATTTTTTATGGTGGCGTTATTTGGTAATAAAAGAGATCCTTATTTAAAAGCTTAAGCTATCCCTAAAGTAAGGTAAAACTATGGGTTACCAATGGAGGTTAAAACGTGCAATAAAACTCCAAAGAGCCGACTTTTTTAATCGTAATTTGCTTATGGTTTAATAAAGTTTCTAAATGCTTAAAGGTGTTAGGATCTAGTATTAGGGGGGCTTCTTCTGCACTTAAAGGGCGCCTAGAAATTAAAGCGAGCAATTCGTCTATACCGCAAGAAATCAATTTTTTGGCTTGAGTAATGGATCGTTTAGGCAAACTCACGCAAAGCCCTTCAAAAAACAAAGAGCATTTTAACAATTCATCTTCGCTTAATTTAGGGGCTTTAAAGCTTGAGGGTCTGTCTATGGTGCTTAAATCCACTCTGGCTATATTGATTTGTTTTAAAAATTCAGCGATGAGCTTTAAGTTGTTCGCGCTATCATTCACGCCCTTAACCAACAGCACTTCAGCCACCAGTTGCCCTTGATAGATTTGAGAAAAGCTCAAAATCCCCTCTAAAATCTTGTTAATGTCTTTGGAATAAGGCTTATCCACTCTTTCAAAGGCTTTCAAATCAATAGCATCTAAAGAAAATTTAACGATGTCAAATTCCTTTAAGGCTTGCTGGACTTTTGGCTCATAAAAGAGCGAGCCATTGCTTAAAATCAAAGTTTTAACGCCCTTTAAAAAAGGCTTGATACTTTGGATAAGCTCTAATAAATGAGGGTATAGCGTGGGTTCGCCATTAGCGGTAATGGTTAAAACATCAATGGGGGTAGCAAGGTTGTTTAGGGCGTTTTGAATGGCGTTAATCAAGGTTTCTACTTTTATCACTTCTTCCATGCACTCAATGGGCTTGGCTTTACCCAACTCGCAATAAATGCAATTGTAATTGCATTGTTTTTTAGAGGGCGATAGATCCACGCCCAAAGACTTCCCAAAACGCCTAGATAAAATGGGTCCAAAAACGATAGGCAGATTTTCTTTAGCCATCATCTTCCTCTAAAAACACGCGCTCTTTGCATTTAATGCATTCATGCGCCTTTTTTTTGCGATAGATTCTTTCACTCATTAAATAATGGCATTTCTCGCAACGCTTATTGATGGGCTTATGGTTGGATAAAAAATGGCATTTAGGGTAATTGTTGCAGCCATAAAACGAGCCTTTCTTGCTCCTTTTTAAGGCAATATCCCCCCCACATTCTGGGCATTTCACGCCTTCTATTACTTCTTTTGCGTTAGGGGTGTTTTTTAACGATTTGGTGTTTTTGCATTCAGGGTAGTTGTTGCAAGCCAAAAACGCCCCGTTTCTGCTGAATTTTTGCACCATTTCCCCTCCGCATTTTTCGCACAATTCTTGATTGGCTCCATCATTGGCGTTTTCAGTTTGTTTGACATATTTGCATTTAGGGTAATTGTTGCAAGCGATAAACTCCCCATAACGGCTATTTTTTTTGACCAATTCCCCACCGCATTTAGGGCATGATTGGCCGGTTTTTTCATGCACTTTTTGAGAGATGATGTTCTTTTTCCCGGCTTCAATTTTATCCATAAAAGGGTAGTAAAAGTCCTTTAAGACTTGCTGGTAGTCGGCTTTATTTTGAGCGATATTGTCCAGTTCCTCTTCTAAAGAAGCGCTGAATTTGGAATCCACGATTTCTTCAAAATGCTTTTCTAAAATTTCTATCACCTTAAACGCGCTCTCTAAAGCGCTGATCTGCTTTTTTTCTACCTTAATATAGTCTCTGTTTTGCAAAAGGGAAATCGTTGGGGCGTAGGTGCTAGGTCTGCCTATGCCTAAACTTTCTAAAACTTTAATCAAGCTCGCTTCTGAATAGCGCGCTGGAGGTTCTGTAACATGGGCGTTGCTCTCTAGTTTTTCTAATTTAATGGGGTTATTTTCTTTCAAATTGGGGAGCAATTTGTCCTTATCGTCATTGCCTAAAATTTTATAATAGCCATCAAAAAGGAGTTTTCTGCCACTCGCTTTAAACTCGCCTTTTTCGCAAGCCACAACCACGCTTTGGCTTTCAAAAAGAGCGTCTTGCATTTGAGAAGCTAAGAAGCGTTTGTAAATTAAAGTATAGAGCTTTAATTCTTCAGGCTTAAGATAGTCTTTTAAAGCGTTTGGCTCTAAAATAATAGAAGTGGGCCTGATCGCTTCATGGGCTTCTTGGGCGTTTTTATTCTTGCTGGAATAGACTTTGGCTTTAGGGGGTAAGTAGTCTTTGCCGTAGTCTTTTAAGATCTTATTCCTCGCTTCTTCTAAAGCTTCTTTAGCGATATTCAAGCTATCGGTCCTCATGTAAGTGATCACCCCCATAACCCCTTGCGGGGTGGCTACGCCCTCATACAATTTTTGAGCGATACTCATGGTTTTTGTGGGCGAAAAGCCTAAAAGACTGGAAGCGCTTTGCTGTAAAGTAGAAGTCATGAAAGGGGGCGGTGTGGGGGATTTTTTAGATTTTTTAACGATACTGGAAATAGCGTAGCTTTCTTTTTCTAATTCGTTTTTAATCTCTTGAGCTTTTTTTTCATCAATGAGTTCTTGGGCTTTGAGTTTGTTGCCTTTATAACTAATGAGTTGCGCTTCTAAATGCGACTCAAAATAAGCGTCTAGCGTGAAGTAGGTTAAAGGCTTAAAGGCTTTGATCTCCCTTTCTTTATCAACCACAAGCTTTAAAGCGGCGCTTTGCACCCGCCCAGCGCTCAAACCTTTAATGATTTTTGATGAAATCAACGAGCTGAGCTTAAAGCCCACGATCCGATCTAAAAAGCGTCTGGCTTGTTGGGCATTGACCTTAGACATGTCAATTTGTCGTGGGGTTTTTAGAGCGTTTAAAATCGCATTTTGCGTGATCTCATGAAAAACAATCCTAGGATAGCTCTCCAATTTCCCCCCAATCAAGCATGCCACATGATAGCCTATCGCTTCCCCTTCTCTGTCTTCATCGGTAGCGATGTAGGTGGTAGATGCCTTTTTAGAAAGCTCTATGATCTGTTTGACAAGCTCTTTATGGTCTTTATCCACGACATAATTAGGAGTAAAGCCGGTTTCATCAATCTTAATGCCTAAAGCGAATTTGGATAAATCCCTAACATGCCCTTTAGAGGCAATGACTTCATAATTTTTATCCAAAAAATTTTTAATGGTTTTGGCTTTTGCTGGGGATTCTACGATAATAAGGTGCTTCATTGAACGCCTTTAATGAAATGTTTATACCTATTAGGAATGATTGTAGCATAGAATTTTGACTGAACGCCCTATTAAACCATAAAAACGATAACAGCACTAAAAATCAAAGAGTTGGAACACCCTTTGCTTGACTAACAGCAAATATCTATGCAAAGGATGCAAACATGAGTTTTAGGATAAATACCAATATCGCCGCTTTAACTTCTCATGCGGTAGGGGTTCAAAACAACAGAGACCTTTCAAGCTCGCTTGAAAAGTTAAGCTCAGGGCTTAGGATCAATAAAGCCGCTGATGATTCTAGCGGGATGGCGATCGCTGATAGCTTAAGGAGTCAAAGCGCGAATTTGGGTCAAGCGATCCGCAACGCTAATGACGCTATTGGTATGGTTCAAACCGCTGATAAAGCGATGGATGAGCAAATCAAAATCTTAGACACCATTAAAACCAAAGCCGTTCAAGCCGCTCAAGATGGGCAAACTTTAGAAAGCCGAAGAGCGCTCCAAAGCGATATTCAAAGGTTGTTAGAAGAACTAGACAATATCGCTAACACCACAAGCTTTAACGGCCAACAAATGCTTTCAGGAAGTTTTTCTAACAAAGAATTTCAAATTGGTGCGTATTCTAACACCACAGTTAAAGCGTCCATTGGCTCAACGAGCTCAGATAAGATTGGGCATGTGCGCATGGAAACCTCTTCTTTTAGCGGTGCAGGCATGCTCGCTAGCGCGGCGGCACAAAACTTGACTGAAGTGGGATTGAATTTCAAACAAGTCAATGGCGTGAATGATTACAAGATTGAAACCGTGCGCATTTCTACAAGCGCTGGCACTGGGATCGGAGCGTTAAGCGAAATCATCAATCGTTTCTCTAACACTTTAGGCGTTAGGGCTTCTTATAATGTCATGGCTACCGGTGGCACTCCTGTGCAATCAGGAACCGTGAAAGATCTTACCATTAATGGCGTAGAAATTGGGACCGTGAATGATGTGCATAAAAACGACGCTGACGGGAGGTTGATTAATGCGATCAACTCCGTCAAGGACCGCACCGGCGTGGAAGCGAGCTTGGATATTCAAGGGCGCATTAATTTACACTCCATTGACGGGCGCGCGATTTCTGTGCATGCAACGAGCGCGAGCGGTCAGGTTTTTGGGGGAGGGAATTTTGCAGGGATTTCTGGGACACAGCATGCGGTGATTGGGCGCTTAACCTTGACCAGAACCGACGCTAGAGACATCATTGTGAGCGGTGTGAATTTTAGCCATGTAGGCTTGCATTCCGCTCAAGGGGTGGCAGAATACACCGTGAATTTGAGAGCGGTTAGGGGCATTTTTGATGCGAATGTGGCTTCAGCAGCCGGAGCGAACGCTAATGGTGCGCAAGCTGAGACCAATTCTCAAGGCATAGGGGCTGGGGTAACAAGCCTTAAAGGGGCGATGATTGTGATGGATATGGCAGATTCTGCGCGCACGCAATTAGACAAGATCCGATCTGATATGGGTTCGGTGCAAATGGAATTGGTTACAACCATTAATAATATTTCTGTAACCCAAGTGAATGTTAAAGCGGCTGAATCTCAAATCAGAGATGTGGATTTTGCTGAAGAGAGCGCAAACTTTTCTAAATACAATATTTTGGCGCAAAGCGGGAGTTTTGCTATGGCGCAAGCGAATGCGGTGCAACAAAATGTCTTAAGGCTTTTACAATAACAGCCCTTGATTTAAGGGGGCGTTAGTCTTTTTTATAAGTTATTTTTATAAGTTAAAATAATGGATATTTATCAAAAAAACTTACAAGCTCTTTTCAAAAAAGACCCTCTTTTGTTCGCAAAGCTCAAAGCCGTTAAAGAAAACAAAAAATACGAAGTGTTTTTAGGGAATGATAGCGCGAATTTCAACCTCTTAGATAAAGAAACAAACACGCCCTTATTTGAAAAAAGCCCGCTAGATTCAAGCTTAGAGTTATACAAAAATAGCGAAATTTACATGCTTTATCCTTATTTGTATTATTTTGGCTTGGGTAATGGGGTGTTTTACCGCTTGCTTTTAGGCAATGGCAATTTAAAACGCTTGGTGGTCATTGAGCCTGAAATAGAAATTATTTTCATCGTGCTGAATCTCTTGGATTTTTCCACTGAGATTTTAGGAAATCGTTTGATTTTATTGCATGCGGATTTTTGCAATTACAACATGATCGCTTCGTTGTTTGATATGGATAAAAAGTCTCGTTTATACGCAAGAATGTATGATTTAAAACTTTTTAACGCTTATTATGAACAATACTCTAGTCAAATGATAGAAATCAACCAGCATTTCACGCGTGCTTTAGAGCATGGCGCTATTAGCGTAGGCAATGACGCTAAAGACGCGCTCATAGGCATCAAACAGCATGCCGCTAATTTGCCTGAAGTCATCAAAAGCCCTAGTTTAGTGGATTTTGTGAGCGCTTTAAAAAACAGAGACACCGCTATCATTGTCTCAACCGGGCCCAGTTTGAACAAGCAACTCCCCCTTTTAAAAGAAATCGCTCCTTACGCGACGCTTTTTTGCATAGACGCTTCTTTCCCTATTTTGGCTAAAGCCGGTATCAAGCCTGATATTGTGCTGTCTTTAGAAAGGGTGGATTTAACGGCGAAATTCTACGAAGAAACCCCCTTAGATTTTCAAGAAGGCGTTATTTTTGCTCTGACTTCCATTGTGCATAAACGATTGATTCAAGCGATTAAAAAGGGGGTTAAGCAATTCAGTTTCCGCCCCTTTGGTTATACCAACCTTTTTGATTTGCACCAGTATGGTTATGTGGGCATAGGCATGAGCGCAGCGAACATGGCGTATGAATTAGTAGTGCATTCTCGTTTCAAAAGATGCGTGTTTATTGGGCAGGATTTGAGCTTTTCACAAAGCGGTAACAGCCACGCTAGTGGGGCGATTTATGGCGATAAAGAGATCAAGCCTAAAAAAGATAAAGATAAGATTTTTATAGAAAAATACGGGGGTAATGGGGAAGTAGAAACCACTTTAGTGTGGAAACTTTTCTTAGAATTTTTTGAAAAAGATATTTTCAACACGCCCTATAAATTAGAAGTCATTAACGCTACTGAAGGGGGGGCTAGGATTAAAGGGACTAAAGAAATGCCTTTTAAAGAAGTGTGCGAAAAAATAGACAAATCCAAGCCAAAGTCTCCTATCAATTTGATTTATCCCACTCAATCAGAACAGGCTAAAAATTTAAAGATCGCTAAACAAAAATGCGAAGAGATCATCAAATACGCCAATGAGAAAAAAACTCAAGTTGAAGAAGTGTTTTTAAAAGTGGCGCCATTTTTAGAAGAAGTGGAAAAGCTTCATGAAGAAAAAAAATTAGAAGAGCTGGATTTTAAAAAATTAGAAAATTTGAGTGCTGAAATTGATAATATTAAAGAGCTTTTTGACGACAAACAATTCAATTCGTATTTTATGGATGCGATACAATCTTACATCTTCCACCAGGAATTGCATATCGCTGAAATCGTGTGTAAAAAAACGAATAATGAAGACGAATTAAGGGCTAAGCAATTGGAATACATTTACGCGCACAAATACTGGCTCTTTAGTTTAGCGGGTGGGATGGACTGCGTGATAGAAGCGATCAAAATGGCTTTGAAAGAATGGTAAAACCCCTTTTTAAGCGTATGTGTCTAGGCTGGAATAAATTTCAGGGATATTTTCACCATCAACAAGATTTTTCTCAACTTGGGATCTATCTTTAATCTCGCCGTCGTTATTGATAGCGTTTAAAGCTTGTAACCTGTCAAAATCAGGGGCGTTTGGCGCATTATCTTGGCTGAAACCATCTTGAATATTGCTTTGTTGTAAATTTTGCTCTGCTTGATTCCTGTCTTTTATGGTTGCGTCATTATTGATGTTGTTCAAGGTTTGGAGCTGTGTGAAATTAGGGGTGTAATGGGTGTTGATGGTCATGTTTTATCCTTTTTAGCTTTTTACACGTTCAATCGTGGATCATCATTATAGCAATAATCCATTAAATCGCCCAATCGTAAAACCTTGCATGAGTTTTCAATCAAATCAAAAACTTCCATGAGTTTAGAAAGCTCTCTGTGGTAGGCAAAAATCCCACACCCCTTAATGAAAACAAAATATTTTTTGCTCTCTTGCAGTTGGCGTAGAATTTCTGTATCCGCTCTTTCTTGCCAGCTGTCATAGTCTTTGGGGTTAAAAATGGAAATTTCTTCGCCCAAAGAACGATACCCTAAATAATCTCTAGGGAGCAATCGGTTGTGGCGCAAGGAATACGCCAAACTATAAGGAGGGCGTGCGTAAGCGATGAATTTAGCGTCCAAAAACTCCCTATACACGCTCGCATGAATGGGCGAATCCTGGCTCGCTTCTTTCCAGCGGTAATCTATCTTGTCATGCAAAACCAGTAAGGTGTTTTCATTCAATTGATCAAAAACAGCGTTTCTTTTGTTGATCACAAATTGATTTGTGCCAATGCGCGCTGAAATAGAGCCTTGATAAAGCCCAAAAAAACCCTTTCTAAACATGGATAATGAAATGCTTTTGAGCGAATGAATCAGATTGCTGTCAATGCCTCTTGTATGTGTGTTCATGTTTATCATGATAACAAGTTTTTTTTAATAAAAGGTATTGGTTTCCTAACAGATCTAAATTAAATCAACTCTATAAAAAATCCTAATTTAATGCTAGTAAATAAATTTAGTGATATAGACTAAACTTTAAAGAAAAATCGGGTAATTTTTATCACTTTTTTAAAACAAGTGATAGATTATTAACTTTTTATGCTATAATGCGAGGGTTCTTTCATCAAGAATGGTGATTGACGAGATTTTTCAAATCAAATAATGATGTTAAGAAGAATTAAAGTAGGTTCTGATTTGAATAAAAAAGAGAGTTTGTTAGATGCGTTTGTTAAAACCTATCTGCAGATTTTAGAACCCATTAGCTCTAAACGCTTAAAAGAGTTGGCAAACTTGAAAATATCTTGCGCCACGATCAGGAATTATTTTCAAATCCTTTCTAAAGATGGCATGCTCTTTCAAGCCCATTCTAGTGGCGCTAGATTGCCCACTTTTAAAGCGTTTGAAAACTATTGGCAAAAGTCGTTGCACTTTGAAATTTTAAAGGTGAATGAAAAACGCTTAAAAAGCGCGAGTGAAAATTTTGGGCTTTTTACGCTGTTAAAAAAACCGAGTTTGGAGCGTTTAGAAAGAGTCATTGAGTGCGAAAAACGCTTTTTGATTTTGGATTTTTTGGCGTTTTCTTGCACACTGGGTTACAGCGTTAAAATGGAGAAGTTTTTATTAGAGCTTGTGGGTAGAAGCGTTAAAGAAGTGCGCTCAATCGCTGCTTCTGTCAATGCGTTGAGTTTGGCCAGGCAATTAGAGCGTTTGGAGTATTCCAACACACAAATCACACGCTTTAATCTGATGGGGTTAAAAACGCTTTTAAACAGCCCTTTATTTTTTGACATTTTAGGGGGTAAGGTTTTAGAGCGCTTGAAAAATGGTTTGCATTTTATAGAGCCTGATTGCATGCTAGTAACACGCCCTATAGAATTTCAAAACAAGCGGATGCAACTGCTTTGCGTGGGGAAATTAGAATGCGATTATGAAGGGTTTTTTCAAACGATTTCTAAGGAGGAATAATGAAAGATGAACACAACCAAGAACACGATCATTTAAGCCAAAAAGAGCCAGAATCTTGTGAAAAGGCTTGCGCTTGCAAAGAACAACAAGGTGAAGAAAATCAAGAAGCGGGCCAAAAAGAATGCGAGATTAAGGAAGATTTTGAGCTTAAATATAAGGAAATGCGCGAAAAATACTTAAGAGTGCATGCGGATTTTGAAAACGTGAAAAAGCGCTTAGAAAGAGACAAAAGCATGGCGTTAGAGTATGCGTATGAAAAAATCGCATTGGATCTATTGCCGGTGATTGATGCGCTTCTTGGGGCTTACAAGAGTGCTGTAGAAGTGGATAAAGAGAGCGCTTTAACCAAAGGCTTGGAGCTTACGATGGAAAAGCTGCATGAAGTTTTGGCAAGGCATGGCATTGAGGGGATTGAATGCTTAGAAGAATTTGATCCTCATTTCCACAATGCGATCATGCAAGTCAAAAGCGAAGAAAAAGAAAACGGGAAAATCGTGCAAGTTTTGCAACAGGGCTACAAGTATAAGGGTAGAGTTTTGAGGCCAGCAATGGTGAGCATTGCTAAAAACGATTAAAAACATTTATTTTAATAAGAAAGGATAACGCATGGGAAAAGTTATTGGAATTGATTTAGGGACAACCAACTCCGCAATGGCGGTTTATGAAGGCAATGAAGCAAAGATTATTGCTAATAAAGAGGGTAAAAACACCACTCCTTCTATTGTAGCCTTTACGGATAAGGGCGAGATTTTAGTGGGCGAGAGCGCGAAAAGACAAGCGGTAACCAACCCAGAAAAAACCATTTATTCTATTAAAAGAATCATGGGCTTGATGTTTAATGAAGATAAGGCTAAAGAAGCTGAAAAACGCTTGCCTTATAAGATTGTGGATAGGAATGGGGCTTGTGCGATTGAGATTTCGGGTAAAGTTTATACCCCTCAAGAAATTTCAGCCAAAATTTTAATGAAGCTCAAAGAAGACGCTGAAAGTTATTTAGGCGAGAGCGTTACGGAAGCGGTGATCACCGTTCCGGCTTATTTTAACGACAGCCAACGAAAAGCGACTAAAGAAGCCGGCACGATTGCAGGGCTTAATGTTTTAAGGATCATCAATGAGCCTACTAGTGCGGCGTTAGCTTACGGCTTGGATAAAAAAGAGAGCGAAAAAATCATGGTTTATGATTTGGGTGGGGGGACTTTTGATGTTACCGTGTTAGAAACAGGCGATAATGTCGTGGAAGTTTTAGCCACAGGGGGCGATGCGTTTTTAGGGGGCGATGATTTTGACAATCGTGTGATTGATTTCTTAGCGGCTGAGTTTAAAAGCGAAACGGGCATTGAGATTAAAAACGATGTGATGGCGTTGCAACGCCTGAAAGAAGCGGCTGAAAACGCTAAAAAAGAACTGAGCTCTGCGATGGAGACTGAAATCAATTTGCCCTTTATCACAGCAGACGCTACCGGGCCTAAACACTTGGTTAAAAAACTCACTAGGGCTAAATTTGAAAGCTTGACAGAAGATCTCGTGGAAGAAACGATTTCTAAAATTGAAAGCGTGATCAAAGACGCAGGGCTAACCAAAAATGAGATTTCAGAAGTGGTGATGGTGGGCGGTTCCACTCGTATCCCTAAAGTCCAAGAAAGGGTGAAAGCGTTTATCCATAAAGAATTGAATAAAAGCGTCAATCCTGATGAAGTCGTAGCGGTGGGCGCGAGCATTCAAGGGGGCGTGTTAAAAGGCGATGTGAAAGATGTGCTTTTATTAGATGTTACGCCTTTAAGCCTTGGGATTGAAACTTTAGGGGGCGTGATGACTAAAGTGATTGATAGAGGCACGACTATCCCAGCGAAAAAATCTCAAGTGTTCTCAACCGCTGAAGACAACCAGCCCGCTGTGTCCATTATGGTTTTACAAGGTGAGAGGGAATTGGCAAGGGATAATAAATCGTTGGGTAAATTTGATTTGCAAGGCATCGCTCCAGCTCCAAGAGGCGTGCCGCAAATTGAAGTAACCTTTGACATTGACGCTAACGGGATTTTAACCGTGTCAGCGCAAGATAAAAATACCGGTAAAAGCCAGGAGATTAAAATTTCTGGCTCTAGCGGGTTGTCTGATAGCGAAATTGAAAAAATGGTGAAAGACGCTGAATTGCACAAAGAAGAAGACGCTAGGAAAAAAGAAGTGATTGAAGCGAGAAACCATGCCGATAGTTTGGCACACCAGACCCAAAAGAGCCTTGATGAGCATAAAACGAATTTGAATGAAAACGACGCTAACGAGATCCAAAACGCCATTAACGCTCTTAGAGATTGCGTCAAAAACGATAACGCTACTAAAGCTGAGCTTGAAGACAAGACAAAAGCGTTAGCGCAAGTGGCTCAAAAATTAGGCGAAGCCATGGCGAATAAAAACAACGCCGAGCAGCCCAAGAAAAAAGACGATGATGTGATTGATGCGGAAGTGGAGTGAAACGCTTTTAAAACTTCTTTTAAGTGGGCGGTTTCAATGAAAATCCGCTTGCTTTTCTCATTTTCATCAATGGGATACCGATTGCAAAATCTAAAAAGTAGCGTTTTTTAATCCAAGTATCAAAGCTTGATTGTAATCAAGCGGTAGCTTTTCAAGGTTTAGACTAAAAAGCATTAGTGGGATTTTAGGAAAATCCCTTATGGGGGAGTTTTTTGTATGGGGTTGTTTCTTAATGGTTTGAGCCAGATGGTTCTAATTCAAAACACGCAGTGGGGATTTGATTAAATTCATTAGCAAAGCGTAAAAAATCGTTGGTAATGTTTTCAAGATCGGCTTCTAAATTGTCATAGAACTCTTGATAATATTCGCCTCCATTAGGCTTAACGATCTTGTCATACGCCAGGCATTTTTGACACTCTTTTTTCTCATCATCCTCTGTGGATCGCCCTATACAAAGATAAAACTTTTCAAAATCGTTGCACCAATAGTAAGCAAACCAAAGGTAAAAACCTTTTTTTGGGGTTGGTTTTTCACCATTGACAAATCCTTCCCCTAAAATATCCTGACGGCAAAAAGCGATGGATGGCTCATGGGATAAGTTCCCAGAGCCAAGACTGATTTTACACGCATAACCCCATGGCGTTAAAAACTTGTTCAGCCCGTTTTGGCATGAACCATACTTTGGTATTTTTGGTCTTTTACCTGTTTGTTTTTCCTCTTGCGCTTTAGCGTCTATTAGCACTACAAATTCTCTTAACAAGTCCTAAAAACGCTTTTCTTTGCTCCTCATTCCATTCTATCGTTTTCATGAAAACTCCTTAATCCATTTCAATAAACCAACATTTTATCCTAAACTTATTCCATTTAATGAGTTTAGGCATAATCGCAAAATTGAATTTTATTGTTTGTTATAGGAGGAATGATGATTATCACCACAATGCAAGACGCCATAGGCCGCACTCCCGTTTTTAAATTCACTAACAAGGATTACCCCATTCCCGTAAATTCCGCTATTTACGCCAAACTGGAGCATTTAAACCCAGGAGGGAGCGTTAAAGATCGCTTAGGCCAATACCTTATAGAAGAAGGGTTTAAAACAGGTAAAATCACTTCTAAAACAACCATCATTGAGCCTACCGCAGGCAATACCGGCATCGCTCTAGCCTTAGTCGCGCTCAAGCATCATCTCAAAACCATCTTTGTTGTCCCGGAAAAATTCAGCACAGAAAAACAGCAAATCATGAGGGCTTTGGGGGCTAAAGTGATCAACACGCCTACTAGCGAGGGGATTTCTGGCGCCATTAAAAAAAGTAAAGAGTTAGCCGAAAGTATCCCTGATAGCTATTTGCCCTTGCAATTTGAAAACCCTGATAATCCCGCCGCTTACTACCACACCCTAGCCCCTGAGATTGTCCAAGAATTAGGCACAAATCTTACGAGCTTTGTAGCCGGGATAGGGAGTGGTGGCACTTTTGCAGGCACGGCTAGGTATTTGAAAGAACGCATTCCTAATATTCGCTTGATTGGGGTGGAGCCGGAGGGTTCTATTTTGAATGGGGGAGAGCCTGGGCCTCATGAGATTGAGGGCATTGGCGTGGAGTTTATCCCTCCTTTTTTTGCAAACTTGGATATTGATGGCTTTGAAACGATCTCAGATGAAGAGGGTTTTAGCTACACTAGGAAGTTAGCCAAGAAAAACGGCTTATTAGTGGGGAGCTCTAGTGGGGCAGCTTTTGTAGCAGCATTAAAAGAGGTGCAACGCCTCCCAGAAGGCAGCCAGGTTTTAACCATTTTCCCGGATGTTGCCGATCGTTATCTTTCTAAAGGTATTTATTCATAAAAATTCAATAAAAAAGGAAAAACCATGCACATGCAAACAAAACTAATCCATGGGGGCATTAGTGAGGACGCGACAACGGGGGCGGTGAGCGTGCCTATTTATCAAACTTCCACCTACCGCCAAGACGCCATAGGCCGCCATAAGGGCTATGAATACTCTCGCTCAGGCAACCCCACGCGCTTTGCTTTAGAAGAACTCATCGCCGATTTAGAAGGGGGGGTTAAGGGGTTTGCTTTTGCCTCTGGCTTAGCTGGAATCCACGCCGTTTTTTCCCTCTTGCAATCAGGCGATCATGTGTTATTGGGTGATGATGTTTATGGGGGGACTTTTCGCTTGTTTAACAAAGTGCTTGTCAAAAACGGGCTTTCTTGCACCATTATAGACACTAGCGATATATCCCAAATCAAAAAGGCTATCAGGCAAAATACCAAAGCCCTTTATTTAGAAACCCCTAGTAATCCCTTGCTTAAAATCACGGATTTAGCGCAATGCGCTAGTGTTGCTAAAGATCATGGTTTGCTCACTATTGTGGATAACACCTTTGCCACCCCCTATTGCCAAAACCCGCTTCTTTTGGGGGCGGACATTGTGGCGCATAGCGGCACCAAATACTTAGGCGGTCATAGCGATGTGGTCGCTGGGCTTGTAACCACTAATAATGAAGCACTAGCCCAAGAGATCGCTTTTTTCCAAAACGCTATCGGTGGGGTTTTAGGCCCTCAAGACAGCTGGCTGTTGCAAAGAGGGATTAAAACGCTAGGATTGCGCATGGAAGCCCACCAAAAAAATGCCCTTTGCGTGGCTGAGTTTTTAGAAAAACACCCTAAAGTAGAAAAGGTTTATTACCCGGGTCTTCCCACTCACCCTAACCACGAGCTAGCCAAAAAACAGATGCGTGGCTTTAGCGGGATGCTCTCTTTCATTCTCAAAAATGACAGCGAAGCGGTTGCTTTTGTAGAAAGCCTTAAACTATTCATTTTAGGCGAGAGTTTGGGCGGGGTGGAAAGTTTGGTGGGGATTCCGGCATTTATGACCCATGCGTGTATCCCTAAAACACAACGAGAAGCTGCAGGGATTAGAGATGGCCTGGTGCGCTTGTCTGTAGGGATTGAGCATGAACAGGATTTGTTAGAAGATTTAGAGCAAGCGTTCGCTAAAATAGGCTAAAATTTGCCACTTATAAACTAAAGGAGTTAAAAACATGAAAACACCAAAAATGAATGTAGAGAGTTTTAATTTGGATCACACCAAAGTCAAAGCCCCTTATGTGCGTGTCGCTGATCGCAAAAAGGGCGTTAATGGGGATTTGATTGTCAAATACGATGTGCGCTTCAAGCAGCCCAACAAAGATCACATGGACATGCCGAGCCTACACTCTTTAGAGCATTTAGTCGCTGAGATCATCCGCAACCATGCTAATTATGTCGTGGATTGGTCGCCTATGGGTTGCCAAACGGGATTTTATCTCACGGTGTTAAACCATGACAATTACACAGAGGTTTTAGAGGTTTTAGAAAAGACGATGCAAGATGTGTTAAAGGCTACAGAAGTGCCTGCCAGCAATGAAAAACAATGCGGTTGGGCGGCTAACCACACTTTAGGGGGCGCCAAGGATTTAGCACGCGCTTTTTTAGACAAACGCGCTGAGTGGTCTGAAGTGGGGGTTTGATAAATGGGGGAATGATTTTACTCCCCTACCCCCTTACCCATTTTGCCCATAAGCGTTAAATGCCAATCAAAAATCATCGTATCGGTGTTAATATTATGTAAAAATTAATGTTATGAATCTCTTGTATTAAAAGGATTTCAATGAAAAAATTGATTTTGGTCATCTTTTTAACGCTAACGCTTTCAATATCTGCAAAAGAAGTCAAAATCGTGTTTTTAGAAACTTCAGACATTCATGGGCGGCTTTTTTCGTATGATTATGCAATTGGCGAACAAAAACCCAATAACGGCTTGACAAGGATTGCGACTTTAATCAAAAAGCAAAGGGCTGAGAATAAAAATGTGATTTTGATTGACAGCGGGGATTTGTTGCAGGGTAATAGCGCGGAGTTGTTTAATGATGAGCCTGTTCACCCGCTAGTTAGAGCCGAAAACGATTTAAAATTTGATGTTCGTGTGCTTGGCAATCACGAGTTTAACTTCAGTAAAGATTTTTTAGAAAAAAATATTAAGGGGTTTAATGGCGGTGTCGTGAATGCGAATATTATCAAAATTGCGGACAATAAGCCGTTTGTGAAGCCTTATATGATTAAAAAAATTGATGGCGTGAGGGTGGCGGTTGTGGGATATGTGGTGCCACACATCCCCACTTGGGAGGCCGCTACGCCTGAACATTTTGCAGGCTTGAAGTTTTTGGACGCCAAAGAAGCGTTAAAAAAGACTTTGAAAGAGCTGAAAGGGAAGTATGATGTTTTGATTGGCGCTTTTCATTTGGGGCGAGAAGATGAGAAAGGTGGCGACGGGATACCTGATTTGGCGAAAAAATTCCCGCAATTTGACATCATTTTTGCAGGGCATGAGCATGCGGTCTATAACACTAAAATAGGAAAGGTGCATACCATTGAGCCTGGAGCGTATGGGGCTTATCTGGCAAAGGGCGTGGTGGTGTTTGACACCCAAACGAAGAAAAAAATCGTAACGACTGAAAATTTACCCACAAAAGATATTTTAGAAGATGAAGAATTAGCGAAAAAATACGAATATGTGGATAAAAAATCAAAAGAATACGCTAATGAAGTGGTTGGCGAAGTTACAAAAACCTTTATTGACAGGCCTGATTTTATCACAGGAGGAGAAAAAATCACCACGATGCCAACCGCCGCCTTGCAAGAAACACCGGTGATAGAATTGATTAATAAAGTGCAAAAATATTACGCAAAAGCCGATGTTTCAGCGGTAGCCTTATTCAATTTTGGGGCGAATTTGAAAAAAGGGCCTTTCAAAAGAAAAGATGTCGCTTACATTTATAAGTTCGCTAATACGCTTATTGGGGTGCATATCACGGGTGAAAATCTGTTGAAATACATGGAATGGTCATACCGATTTTACAATCAGTTGCAGCCAGGCGATTTAACGATCAGTTTTAATGAAAATATTCGTGGTTATAACTTTGATATGTTTTCTGGCGTGAAATACCAAGTTGATGTTACAAAACCCGCCGGATCAAGGATTATTAATCCTACAATCAACAACAAACCCCTTGACCCCAAAGCGGTCTATAAATTAGCGATCAACAATTACCGATTCGGGACATTATCCACGACATTAAAATTGGTTACAGACGCCAACAGGTATTATAATTCTTACGACGAGTTACAAGATAACGGGCAAATACGAGATTTAATCATCAAATACATCACGGAAGAAAAAGGCGGGAAGGTAACCCCTGAACTGGAACATAACTGGGAAATCATCAACTACAATTTCAAAAACCCGTTGTTGGAAAAATTGAGAGAAAAATTAAAAGAGGGGAGCATCAAAATCCCCACTTCAAAAGATGGGAGGACTTTGAATGTCAAATCCATTAAGGAAAGTGAAGTTAAATAAGATTTTTATTTTTATTATGTTTATTTTTAAGCCTAACTTAAAAAAAGGTGTTTTATAATTTTGTCTCGTTTGTTCTCTGTTTACAGTGGTTTTCAAACAACCGGGTTTTTAATTTTGTTTTGTGCCACCACTCATTTTTCGGGGGGGGGGGGGGGGGTGCATTTAGAAGCTAAACTCTAAAATTAGGGTTTGACTTAAAAATGATTGATAGGAGATGAATGGTGTTTTTTTCAATGTTTTCTTCGTTGGGGACTCGTATCATGTTAGTCGTGTTAGCCGCTCTTTTAGGTTTAGGGGGGCTTTTTATTGGTTTTGTAAAGGTTATGCAAAAAGATGTGCTAGCGCAACTCATGGAACATTTAGAAAACGGGCAATACAAAAAGCGTGAAAAAACGCTCGCTTACATGACAAAACTTCTTGAACAGGGCATTCATGAGTATTACAAAAGTTTTGACAATGCTACTGCAAGAAAAATGGCGTTGGATTATTTTAAACGCATCAACGACGATAAGGGCATGATTTACATGGTGGTGGTGGATAAAAATGGGGTAGTATTGTTTGATCCGGTCAATCCTAAAACCGTAGGTCAATCAGGGCTTGACGCTCAGAGCGTTGATGGGGTGTATTATGTTAGGGGGTATTTGGAAGCGGCTAAAAAAGGGGGAGGCTACACTTATTACAAAATGCCTAAATACGATGGAGGCGTGCCGGAGAAAAAATTCGCCTACTCGCATTATGATGAGGTGTCTCAAATGGTGATCGCAGCGACTTCTTATTACACTGACATTAACACCGAAAATAAAGCGATTAAAGAAGGCGTGAATAAGGTTTTTAATGAAAACACCACGAAATTATTCCTTTGGATACTGACAGCGACGATAGCGTTAGTGGTTTTGACGCTCGTATACGCTAAATTAAGGATCGTGAAACGCATTGATGAACTGGTCCTTAAAATCAATGCTTTTAGCCATGGGGATAAGGATTTGAGGGCCAAAATTGATGTGGGTGATCGCAACGATGAAATCTCGCAAGTGGGCCGTGGGGTCAATTTGTTTGTGGAAAACGCCCGCTTGATTATGGGAGAGATTAAAGGGATTTCCACCCTCAATAAAACTTCAATGGATAAATTAGTCCAAATCACGCAAGAAACCCAAAAGAGTATGAAAAATTCATCAACCACCCTAAATTCCGTGAAAAATAAAGCCACTGATATAGCGGGCATGATGAATGCTTCCATAAAGCAGTCTCAAGGGTTAAGGAAGCGTTTGATTGAAACGCAAGCGTTTGTCAAAGAGAGCAAGGATGCGATTGGGGATTTATTTTCTCAAATCACAGAGAGCGCGCACACTGAAGAGGAACTCTCTAGCCAAGTGGAGCAACTCAGCCGTAACGCTGATGATGTCAAATCCATTTTGGATATTATCAATGATATTGCCGATCAAACGAATCTATTAGCCCTAAACGCCGCTATTGAAGCCGCAAGGGCCGGCGAGCATGGCAGAGGCTTTGCGGTGGTGGCTGATGAAGTTAGGAATTTAGCCGGGCGCACTCAAAAGTCTTTAGCTGAAATCAATTCCACTATCATGGTGATTGTCCAAGAAATCAATGCCGTGAGCTCGCAAATGAATCTCAATTCGCAAAAAATGGAGCGCTTGAGCGATATGAGTAAAAGCGTGCAAGAAACTTACGAAAAAATGAGTTCTAATTTAAGCTCAGTCGTTTTAGACAGCAATCAAAGCATGGACGATTACGCTAAATCCGGACGCCAAATTGAAGCTATGGTAAGCGATTTTGTAGAAGTGGAAAAAGTGGTTTCTAAAACTTTAGCGGATTCTTCAGATATTTTAAACATCGCTACGCATGTGAGCGAAACGGCCATGAATTTAGACAAACAAGTGAATTTGTTTAAAACTTAATTAGGGGGAGTTTATCAAAAAAGGGTTGGATTGTTAAAAGTTTCTGTGATCACAGCGTGTTTTAACAGCGAAAAAACCATTGAAGACACCATTCTTTCCGTGCTTCATCAAACTTATAAAAACATTGAATACATCATTATAGACGGATCTAGCACGGATAGCACTTTAGAAATCATTCAAAAATACAGAGATAAAATCGCTTGCGCAATAAGTGAAAAAGATGAGGGCATTTATGACGCTATGAATAAAGGCATAAAGCGTTCTAGTGGGGATATTATCGCTTTATTGAATAGCGATGATTTTTACAAAGATGAGTTTGTGGTAGAAAAAGTGGTGCACGAGTTTGAAAAGAAAAATTGCGATAGCGTGTATGCGGATCTGGTGTTTGTCAAACCGGATCGTTTAGAAAAAGTGGTCCGTTATTATGAAAGCGGGGAGTTTAACCCTAAAACCTTGCTTTATGGCGTGGTGCCAGCCCACCCCACGCTCTTTGTCAAAAAAGCCATTTATGAACGCTACGGGCTATACAAAACCGATTATAAGATTTCAGCGGATTTTGAGATGATCATCCGCTTGTTTGTGGTGCAAAAAATAAGCTTTTCTTACTTGAAAGAAGTGTTAGTGGTGATGCGCACCGGGGGGGCTAGCGCAAATGGGTTTAAAAGCCTTTTATTAAGAAATAAAGAAAACATAAGAGCATGTAAAGAAAACGGCATTCAAGCGAATGTTTTTTCCATGTTTTTAAAATACCCTAGGAAAATCATGGGCTTATTTAAAAGGGGAAAAGGGGGATTAAAACGAAACGATTAAAGAAAGATTAGCGTTAAATCGTGGTTTGAATCTTTCTTGATGGTTGTTGTAGGTGTAAAAAACATTCCTCACTAAGGGTATTTCAATCCCTAATTGCAAGGACAAATAGCCGATAAAATCCACGATAAAACCAAAGCGAAAGGGGGCTTGAAAAAAGGTTTTCTTGGTTCTTGGGATGATGGTTGTGATAGCGCCGGATTTAATCGTATCCACCAATAACACCCCTTGCTCTAAAGCGATTCCTAAATAACTCCTAAAACGATAGGTTTTTTTATCCACAAAAATCCAAGAAAAATCTAACGCACCCCCATAATTTTGCACCATTAGGATTTGAGGCTGAGAGAGCGAAACGGAATGGGAATAGTTATAGACGCTAAAGATTCTAAAACCGACTTTAGGGTGGTTTCTTAAAAAATGCTCCAAGCCCGTAGCGGTATTAAACCCTATGCTATTCGCCGTAAGAGTCAGGTTTTGGTTAGTGGTTGAATAAGCGGCTTGCGAATAGTTGTATCCAAAAATAAAGAAAAATTTAAGGCTTTTTTCTAAAGCCCTTTTTAAGATTTCTTGGTTTTTGTCTAGAACTTTCTGTTTTTCATTGTTTTTATCAAGGGTTAGGGGTTTAGGTTTGTCGTCTTCATTCTTGTTTTTAAAATTCTCTAAGAATTGAGACCAAGTGATTTCTTTAGCTTCTAAAAAGAGTGGATTCAACAATAAAAAGAGATAAATACTAAATAGAGTTTTCAAATACAGCCTTAAACTTTTTACGGCTATTGTGCCTAATTATCTTAAATTGATTTTAAATTACTTGTATGTTTTTACTATAACCCCCACCCGCACACAACACTATATTTTAAAATACAATCTATTGAGATTTCACCGCTCAATTAAAGTTTAGCTTAGAGCAAATAAAACACCTTTTCTTCTTGAAAAATGCTTTTAATTTCCACAAAAAGGGTTTTTTCTATGCGTTCTTCTAGCACGATAATAGGGTTTATGCTCTCGCTCCCGCTCACTAACGCCCTTAAAAACAACTCTTCTTCATAATTTAAAGGGTTAAGGTTTAACTCTTTTAAATTTTCGTAGTTTTTTGCCATAAGAGTATTAAGGCCTTCTAAAGTTAAAAACAAGGTTTCATCTCTTTGGCTATAACCCACTAGCGCGTTTAAACGCTGGGAAAAAACCCACCTTAAATCGTTAATCCTTACTCTAGCCTTACTTTTAGAGCGCGCTAGAATATAACAATTCAGGGGGTTTGAATTTTTAGAAAGCCACACGCCCCCATTCAATAAGCGGTAAGTTGCGATCGTTTTTTGGGCTAAAGAAGGCTTATTAGCATCCTTTTTAGCTGCGTCTAGTTCTCTAAAAACTTGCGTTCTTTCTTCAACGCTTGCGGGTAAAATCTGGCGTTTTAAAGGCGAGTAAAGCTCAAAGGGGCTTCTGTTTTGGGACTCTTTTTGGATTTTTAAAGCGAATTGGCAACCGCAATAATTTTGCCGATAAAGCTCGTTTTCTCTCGCTAAAGCTTGCAAGTTTAAATCCAACTCGCTCTTAAAATGTTCAAAATTATCGTTTCTAAACACAACAAATTCCAAATTGTGCCTTTGCGCGATGTGTTGTCCCTTAGCGATGAGCTGGTTAGGGTCTTTTTTAGGGCTTGTGAGTAAGGTGGTGGTGAATTTTTCTTCCCCTAATTCAAAGGCTTTCAACGCGCTCGCTTCTAAGCGTAAGTCAAAGCACTCAAAACAGCGCTCGCTTTTTTCCCCTAACAATTCCTTACCCTTAGCTTTATCTAAAAATTTTTCTAATTCATAATCGCCCTCAAGCAATTCAATTCCTAGCATCTCGCAAGTGCGTTTCACATCTTCTAAACGCAACAGATATTCGCTATAAGGGTGGATATTGGGGTTATAAAAAAACCCTACAATTTTTTCACCCGCAAAAGCCTCTTTAGCCTTTTTTAAAAAATAGAGGTTATCCACTGAGCAACAAATATGAATGAGCATTAAAACTGCTTTTTATTCACATCTTCTAAAATATCGTTAGAGACTTTGTCAATTTCTTGACTGATTTCTAAAGAATCGCTAGCGATTTTTAGATTGCCCTCAGTAACCGATCTTAAGGCTTCAATAGAAGCGTTGATTTCTTCCACTTCTTTAACCTGGTTTTTAATGCTTTCGCTCGTGTCTGAAATGCTTTGAACGAGGATATTGATATTGGCTTCAATCTCGCTGAGCGATTTTTGCGTCCTTTCAGCGAGCTTCCTCACTTCATCAGCCACCACCGCAAAGCCTCTGCCATGCTCGCCGGCTCGTGCGGCTTCAATAGCAGCGTTTAGGGCTAAAAGATTGGTTTGATCGGCAATATCTCTAATGATTTCCACAATGCTTTTAATGTCTTGCCCTTGCTCGATCATGGCTTCACTTTGAGAGCTCACGCCTTGAATGGAAGTGGTGATATTTTCTATCGTTTTAGAAGTTTCCATCAAGCTTTTGTGTTGGGAGTTTGAAGCCTTTTCTAAATTTTGCACGCATTCTTTTAAATTCGCGCTATCGTTCGCTAAATCTTTGGCAAAATTAGACGAAGTTTCTAGCATTTTTTGGATTTCTTGCCCTAAAGCGTTAGTAACCAATTCCACCCTACCCGAAGCGTTTTGGATCCGGCCTCTAAAATCCAAACTAGAATAGCTTTCAAAGATTTTGAAAATGCTTGGCATGTGAGTCCCTACGCTTTCTTGCAAATAATCCATGATCCCGTTTAGCGCGTCCCTCAATTCTTTCAAATCAGGGCTTGCGGGATCAGCTGTGATGCGCACCGCAAAATTCCCTTTTTTCACATCTGAAACCACTTTAATGGTGTCTTGAACGGCTTGCTTGTCTTCTTGCATGGTTTTTTGGGTTTGCAAGATATTTTTATTGATCGCTGTTTGCATGCACCCTAATTCGTCATTGGATTTCGCTTCAATCAATTTAATATCGCTAGAATGGGTTTGATTGTTCAATAATTTAAAGAAATGAGACAAGGTGCTAGAAACGACTTCCAAACGACTGCTCACGATCGCTCGCATTAAGAGAGTGATCGCTATAATCAAGGCTAACACCATGATCGCACTCGCTATGATCACCACAAAACGCACCGAGCCGACTTGCTCATAGACCTTGTCTTTTTCAATGATTAAAGCGATCATCCAATTGAGATTGTCTTTACTTTCTGTTTTGCCTAGCATTTTAAAGGTTTCAACGGCTAAAAAGTTTTCCTTATGGCTAAAGGGATCTAGGTATTCTAAAGTCGCTTTAGAGCCGTTTTCTAAAATAGCCATCACTTCATTAGTGGCTTTAGGCACGCTCTTATAAATTTCGGCGATAGATTTGTCTTGCAAACTCTTATTCGCGCTCAAAAGCATTTTACCTTTAACGCCAATTAAAAACAAATCGCTCCTGTTTTTAGTGATTTCATTACTGAAGCTGTCAATGGAAATAAAAACCATCAAAGCCCCTATAGCCTCTTGAGCGTTTCCGTTCAATAAAGGTAAAAGAATATCAACCCCATAAACTTCCGCCCCGTTAGGCATTTTCCTATAATAAGGCAAGCTTTTAGAAATTTCTTTATTTTTCATCGCTTTTTGTGCTAAAGGGTTATTCCCTAATGACGGGTTTTCCATTAGCTTAATCGTATCGTTATCCCTTAAAAGCGTTAATCTTAAATCTTCTCTGTCTTTAAAAAACACGCTCGCCCCAGCGACATGCGAATTGGCTAGAATGAAGTTTTTTAACAAGTGGATTTTGATTTCTCTTTTGGTGTCTTTAGGGAGCATTTCTTTGACAATGCCCATGCTCGTATAAGTGTTTTCAAGAACCCCTTGCACTTCCTTAACCTTGAAATGTAAACTATCTTGCATAGAATGCAGAGCGCTTTCTTTTAAAATCTCTTTCACCCTGCTGTTCAAGGACACCCCTAAAATGCTCACGCACACGATCACAATCAACGCCACGCACAATATGATTTTATTACCGATACTCAAACCTTTAGACATAAAATAACCTCACTATGATGGATTTTTTGCCCATTTGCGGCAAAATTTTAAACCGCATTATAGTATTATAAGCATAGATCCAAAATTAAACTGAATTAAAAAAGGCGATCAATCGTTCTCATTAAAAAACCATTTAAGGTTGCATTCGCTCTTTTAGGGTATGCTACGACTTGAAATTATCCCAATATAAATAAGGAATCATCATGCCTTTTGTCCCCACGCGCTCTTTGAAAGAAAAAAAGATTGATTTTATTGAAGCAATATTAAACCCCAACGCCCCAAAAGGCGGGCTTTACACTTTAGAGCGTTTTGAAACGCTAGAATGGCAGGATTGTTTGAATCTGAGCTATAACGAGCTGGTAGAATGCGTGTTTGAGCGGTTGGGTTTAGAGATTCCTAAGGGTTTATTGACAAGCGCTTTAAAACGCTATGAAAATTTTGATAACCCTAAAAACCCGGCCCCCATTTTTGCGCTCAATGAAAGGCTTTTTGTCCAAGAGCTCTACCATGGGCCTAGTTTGGCGTTTAAAGACATGGCGTTGCAGCCTTTAGCGAGCTTGTTTTCTAATCTAGCGGTAGGAAAAAATGAAAAGTATTTAATGCTCGTTTCTACAAGCGGCGATACCGGCCCTGCGACTTTAGAAAGTTTGGCGGGCATGCCTAATGTTTTTGTGGTGTGTTTATACCCCAAAGACGGCACAAGTTTAGTCCAAAAACTCCAAATGGTTACCCAAAGCGCTAGCAATTTAAAGGTCTTTGGGATCAGTGGGGATTTTGATGATGCGCAAAACGCACTCAAAAACCTTTTAAAAGACGATGATTTTAACGGCGCTTTAAAAGCGCGCCAATTAAAATTAAGCGTGGCTAATTCCGTGAATTTTGGGCGCATCGCTTTTCAAATCGTCTATCATATTTGGGGCTTTTTAGAATTGTATAAAAAAGGCGCGATCAATTCTAAAGAAAAAATCACCCTAGCCATACCTAGCGGTAATTTTGGGAACGCTTTAGGAGCGTTTTATGCCAAAAAAATGGGCTTGAATATTGCTAAAATCAAAGTTGTAACCAACAGCAATGATGTTTTAAGGGAGTTTATAGAAACAGGGCGTTACGATTTAACCCATCGTTCTTTAAAGCAAACTTACTCGCCGGCTATGGATATTTTAAAAAGCTCTAATGTGGAAAGGGCGCTTTTTGATCTCTTTGGGTTTGAACGCACGCTAGAATTGATGCAAGCTTTAGAAGAAGAGAAGTTTTATGCACTAAAGCCTAAAGAATTAGCCCTTTTACAGGAGTATTTTTCTTGCGCGAGCTGCTCAGATGAAGCCTGTTTGAAAACAATCCAAGAAGTTTATGCAGAGCACCAATACCTGATTGACCCCCACACCGCCACCGCTTTAAACGCCAGCTTGAAAACCAATGAAAAAACCCTTGTTTCTGCCACCGCCTCTTATGAAAAATTCCCTAGAACCACCCTTTTAGCCCTAAACGAGCAAAAGGAAAACGATAACGACAAAACCGCCCTAGAAACGCTTAAAAACAGCTACAATACCCCAGATAGCCAGCGCCTTGATGATTTATTTGAGAAAGGAATCAAGCACCAAGAAGTTTTAAAACTCAATGAGATCAAATCTTCTATCCTTTTGTGGCTAGAAAGCCTACATTAAATCTTTTTAAGCTCTTGCTTTTAATAAAATCTTAATTTTAAGTCAAACTACACTATAATAAGGAAATTCTAAACGAAGATTAAACTTTGAATGAAAGGAGTTTGAATGAAAAAAATCATTTTAGTAGCGATAGCCTTACTGATGAGCGCTTGTGCGAGCTATAAGATCACGCCTGAACATGTTACATCCTATAACAATGGGATTCAAGTGATGACTTCCACGCAAGCCAAATCTAAAGTCCAGCTAGAAATCGCTCAAAGCAAATTAAAAGGCTTGAGCGAATCCCCTTTAGTGCTGTATGTAGCGGCACAAGTTTTAGAGGGAAATCCTGTGGTGTTTGGCCGTAAAGCCATTTCAGTGTCTATCAACCAAACGAATTTACCGGTCTTAAGCTTGAGACAGGTGATGAAATCCAGTTTTGATTTTGAGAGTATTTTACAAAGTTTTAATATTGCCGTGCCGACCACCCCTATTGATAATGTCAATATGATCACCCCGCCTATGTTTTATTACGGGCAAGGGGGATTTTTAGCTTATGCCATGATGTATGGGGGAATGGGTCTGTATGGGCCAGGCTTTGGCATGATGATGGTGGATGATGTGGAAGAGCAAGAAATCATGCAAGAAAGCCGCCAAGCTTTAAAAATCCTAGCGATCAATTACCTTAAGAAAAACACCCTTAATGTTGAAGGTAAGGCTAAGGGAGGGTTTGTGGTAGTGGATACCAAAAACCTTAAAACCCCGGGTGTGGTGGTGGTTAAAGTCTTTTTAGAAGATGAAATCCACACCTTTAAAATTGATATTTCTAAGATGTAATCGTTCTCTTTAATAAAAGCCTTTGGGCTAACCCACCTAAAGGTTTTTTCTTAATTGGGCTAAAAACGATTAAACCTTACTCCATTGTTTAGATTTTATCCCACTAGTGCGAAAAAACTCTGTCCTTTAGGGCGCAAGAGTGCATAGCCGTTAGGCTATATTCAAGCTAAAAGAGGTTAAAATCCCCCTAGTCTTTTTGGGGTAGGAAATATCCATGCAGACTATAAAGAGCCTTTCGTGTTAGCGTTCAATGCTTTAGTTAGGAAGTTTCTTTCTTTAGAAAGGGGCGGGTTTCACTTTATGGCAAAAGGGGAGAAAAGCGGGGAGAAAAGCCCAACAATTAAACCCCCTTTTTTTGCGTTTATTTTTGAGAAGCTAAAAAATCCTGGATATTTTCTTTGGTTTTTTCCACTAAGGTTTTCAAGCTGTCGCTATACGCCCATGCGATATGGGGGGTTAAAAGCAATTTATTTTGGATTTTTGGGTTCAAAAACGCATGATCTTTTTCAAAAGGCTCTTTCACAAACACATCGCTCCCGTAATACAAATCTTTGGTTTCTAAAATTCCAGCCAGATCCTTTTCATTCACAATGCCCCCACGCCCCACATTGATTAAAATCGCCCCATCTTTTAGGCTTTGCAATTCTTTTAGAGCGATTAAATCGCGCGTGCTTTCATTTAAAGGGGCATGAATGCTGATAATATCGCTTGTTGTGAGCAGATCTTTTAAACTCAAGCGCTCATATTCTTCTTTTTTATCTTTAGGGGAAAAATACACCACCTTTGCCCCGAAAGCTTGAGCGAGCTTGGCGACTCTTTTACCGATATTGCCTAAACCAATAACCCCCCATTGACCCCCTTTAATAAGCCCCATTTTAATATCGCTAATGTGCGTAAAAATATCGCTTTGACTATACTCCCCGCTTTTGCAATAATGATCGTAATCATTAATCCTCCCCAATAAAGACAACGCGCACGCTAAAGTGTGCTGGGCTACGGATTCTGTAGAATAGGCGCTCACATTTTTGACTTCTATGCCTAAAGCTTTCGCACTTTTTATATCCACATTGTCCGTGCCTGTAGCGGTGATGCAAATGAGTTTGAGTTTAGGCAATTGGCTTAAAATTTCTTGAGTGATAACGACTTTATTCAATACTACAATCTCAGCGTCTTTGCAACGCTCAACCACTTGATTAGGCGAAGTGATCTCATAAAAATCAAAATCCGCCACTTCTTTTAAAACTTCTAGCGCTTTTAACCCCACGCTTTTAGCGTCTAAGACCACGCCTTTTTTGAATGTTTGCATCTCTTTACTCCTAGATTTAGTTTTAAAGTTATATAATTAAACCATAAAATCCTTTTTTAAAAGAAACTAAGCATGCCAAAACCCAAGAAAAACACCCTCCCCTGTAGCCTTTCTATCAAAATGTCTTATTTCATGCGTCTTCTCATTAAATGGCGCACCCGCTCTTTAAGCCATAAAATGATGACGCTGGTTCAAATTTTAAGCATTTTAGCTTTAGCGAGCAAGGCTAGTGAAGATTTAGAAGAGCAACTCAAAAAAATCAAAGACTACATTTATAGAACCCTAAACGCTAAAATCGCATCGGATGTGTATAACCGAGTGCTTATTTTAGTGAATGAATATTGCGCTAATGAAGAATTGCTTGATAAAGAGAGCGTTAAAATTTCAGATTTACTCATTCAAGACATTCAGCTTTACGCTTTAGTGGATGAAATGCTTAAAGAAGATAAATACCAAGTCCAGCACACCATTTTAAAGGGCATCATCAAGCGCAAATACGATGAAGCCTACTCGCTCAATAGCGAAGACAGGATTCTTTTAGAATATCAAGAACGCTTGCTAGAACCCTCATACGCGTCTTTTTCAAATAAAAAATTCAAATGATTTGAAAGCGTTACCCCACTTTTTAGGTTTTTATTGAAAAAGGGCTTTAAAATGAGCTAAAATGAGCGTTTTATTTGAAAATATAAAGGGATTGAATGGCTTTTAAGGTGGTGCAAATTTGCGGGGGGCTTGGGAATCAAATGTTTCAATACGCTTTCGCTAAAAGTTTGCAAAAACACCTTAATACGCCTGTGCTGTTAGATATTACTTCTTTTGATTGGAGTAATAGGAAAATGCAATTAGAGCTTTTCCCTATTGATTTGCCCTATGCGAGTGAAAAAGAAATCGCTATAGCTAAAATGCAACACCTCCCCAAGCTAGCAAGAGAGGCGCTCAAATGCATGGGGTTTGATAGGGTGAGTCAAGAAATCGTTTTTGAATACGAGCCTAAATTATTAAAGCCAAGCCGCTTGACTTATTTTTATGGTTACTTCCAAGATCCACGATATTTTGATGCTATATCCCCTTTAATCAAGCAAACCTTCACCCTACCCCCCCCCCCCCCGAAAATAATAAGAATAATAAAAAAAAAGAGGAAGAATACCACCGCAAGCTTTCTTTGATTTTAGCCGCTAAAAACAGCGTGTTTGTGCATATAAGAAGAGGGGATTATGTAGGGATTGGCTGTCAGCTTGGTATTGACTATCAAAAAAAGGCGCTTGAGTATATGGCAAAGCGCGTGCCAAACATGGAGCTTTTTGTGTTTTGCGAAGACTTAAAATTCACGCAAAACCTTGATCTGGGCTACCCTTTTACAGACATGACCACTAGGGATAAAGAAGAAGAGGCGTATTGGGACATGCTGCTCATGCAATCTTGTCAGCATGGCATTATCGCTAATAGCACTTATAGCTGGTGGGCGGCTTATTTGATAAAAAATCCGGAAAAAATCATTATTGGCCCCAAACACTGGCTTTTTGGGCATGAAAATATCCTTTGTAAGGAATGGGTGAAAATAGAATCCCATTTTGAGATAAAATCCCAAAAATATAACGCTTAAAGCGGCTTAAAAAAGGCTTATTAGAGATTTAAATCTTTGATTTTAGATCGGATTTCCTTAAAGCGAGCGTCTAATTCTAATTTCCTGTCCATTGATATTTTGACAAACTCGCTTTCTTTTTCTATGCCGATAAATTGCCTCTTCAAAAGATTAGCCGCAATGCCTGTGGTAGAGCTCCCGCTAAAAGGATCGCCAATGAGAGAATTTTCATCGCTCGCCATTAAAAGCAAGCGCACTAATAAAGCGAGGGGTTTTTGAGTGGGGTGCTTGCCATTTGCTTTTTCCCAAGGAGCGATCGCTGGGAAGCTCCACACATCGCGCATTTGTTTATCGTTATTGATCTTTTTTAAAACCTCATAGTTAAAAACATGCTTATGCTTGCGGCTTTTTCTCGCCCAAATGATTTGCTCAGCTGAATGTGTCAAATAACGGCAGCTGAAATTGGGAGGAGGGTTGGTTTTTTGCCAAGTGATGAGGTTTAAAATCTTAAAATCCAATTTTTGTAAAACACGCCCTAAAGAAAAGATGTTGTGGTAAGTCCCGCTGATTAAAAGGCTTCCTGTGTTTTTTAAAGCCTTTTTGGCGTTGTTTATCCACTGGTAATTAAACTCATCAATACCATTAATCCCGTCTTCTTTATCCCAATCGCCTTTATTGACGCTCACGATTTTACCGCTCTGTATGCTTAAGCCGTCATTAGAAAGGAAATAAGGCGGATCGGCAAAAATCAAATCAAAAGCATTTTCAAATTGGGGCAAAACCTCATTGCAATCCCCTTGATAAATGGTGAAAAGCTGGTCTTGGCTTTTAAAAATGGGGCGTGCGATTTCATTAGAATGCGCGATTAGCATTTTTGCGCCTTTGATATAAAATCACCCACATTGCTCAAATTGTAGATCTCCACAGATTTGTAAGCTTCTTGAAGTTTGTTTTTAGCGTCTAGCCAACCTATGCCATCGGTTATCCAAATAAATTCGTAATTGGGGAATGCTTCAAATTTTAAAGCTAAGTCTTGATAGGATCTTGCGACTTTATTAAGCTTACTCCCACTAATAGTATAAAAATTAGCTTCTATAAAATAAGTTTGATCTTTACCACAAACAACAAAATCAAATTTTTTAATATCATTTCCAAAAGCTTGGCATAAATCCTCAAATTCTCTAATATCTACTTGTTCTTTAAAATTTAATTGAGCTTGAAAAAAAAGACCGCTAAGATGATTTTCCATAACTTTTCCGCTGCGATTTTTTCTTGCATTGCTATCAAGCCCCACTTCTATACCAAAAACAAAATCATTTAAATCTTTAATATTTCGGTTACAAAAAATTTGCTCCAACCCCGTTTGACGAATAAATTCATAGACTTTTTCATCATCTTCAAAATAAGAATATAAGGGGTAAAAATTGCCATTAGCATCAAGCGCTATATCATTTTTATCTCTCACAGCAATGAGAATATTTAAAACATTAAAAGCTTTGGGGTATTCTTTAAAAAGACTCTTAACGCAACTTTTAAATTCTTTTGTATCTTTCCCAAGTAAAAAATTCAAGTGGTTTAAAGCGATGCTTATTCCATTTTTATTTTTGAGACACTTTTGCCAATCGGTAAAAAAGCCTAAAGTCCTATTGCTTGTCTTAAGGCTTTTTAAAAAAGTATCAAAGAGCAGATGGTTTTTCATTTTTGCTCCGCTTTAATGTTTTTCTTTATTATATATTTTTTGCGCTTTATACAACCCTTATAGGGTTTAGGCTGGGTGTCTCTCTTCACCCAACCTAAAATTTGTATTTGTAAAATCTGTAAAAGGAGTGTCGTAAAAGGAATGCTTAGAAACTATGGTGTCTCGTTAATACATTCTAAACAAAAAGTTTTTAAAGGCAAAAAGGCTGGCGGACAGGGAGGGATTCGAACCCTCGGTAACCTTGACGGCTACGCATCCTTAGCAGGGATGTGGTTTCAGCCAACTCACCCACCTGTCCTTCAAAAAGTAGAATTATAGTAAAAATAAGTTAAAATAAAGCTTAAACTTTAATGGTTTCTAAACAAAACTAAGGGCTTTTATATTACAATTTTAAATTATGGATTAATAAAATTTAAAGGATAACACCATGCAATACGCGCTATTATTTCCAGGGCAAGGCTCGCAATGTATAGGAATGGGAAAATCATTCTATGAGAGCCACACCCTAGCTAAAGAATTGTTTGAAAGGGCTTCTAGTGCGCTTAAAGTGGATATGAAAAAAACGCTTTTTGAAGAAAATGAGCTTTTAAAAGAGAGCGCTTACACCCAGCCTGCCATTTATTTAGTGAGCTATATCGCTTACCAATTACTCAACAAGCAAGTCAATGGGGGGTTAAAACCCGTTTTTGCTTTAGGGCATTCGCTCGGCGAAGTGAGCGCGGTGTCTTTGAGCGGGGCGCTAGATTTTGAAAAAGCCCTTAAACTCACACACCAAAGAGGCAAAATGATGCAAGAAGCGTGCGCGAATAAAGACGCTTCCATGATGGTCGTTTTGGGCGTTTCTGAAGAAAGCCTTTTGAGTTTGTGTCAAAGGACCAAAAATGTGTGGTGCGCGAATTTCAATGGCGGCATGCAAGTGGTTTTAGCCGGGATTAAAGACGATTTGAAAGCCCTAGAGCCGACTTTAAAGGAAATGGGGGCTAAAAGAGTGGTTTTTTTAGAAATGAGCGTGGCGAGCCATTGCCCTTTTTTAGAGCCTATGACTTTTAAATTCCAGGAATTGCTAGAAAAAAGCCTGAAAGATAAATTCCATTTTGAAATCATCTCCAATGCGACTAACGAAGCGTATCACAACAAAGCCAAAGCCGTTGAATTATTGAGCTTGCAACTCACTCAGCCGGTGCGTTATCAAGACTGCGTGAAATCCAATAATGACCGAGTGGATGCCTTTTTTGAATTAGGCTGTGGGAGTGTGTTAAAGGGGCTTAACAAGCGATTGAGCAACAAGCCTACCATAAGCGTGGGGGATAATAAAGGGCTTGATGAAGCGATTGAGTTTTTAGAAGAATACGTGTGATGGGGAGAAAATGGTGCAAAAAATTGGCATTTTAGGGGCGATGAGAGAAGAAATAACCCCTATTTTAGAATTGTTTGGCGTGGATTTTGAAGAGATCCCTTTAGGGGGGAATGTTTTCCATAAAGGCGTTTATCATAACAAGGAAATCATTGTCGCTTATAGCAAGATTGGCAAGGTGCATTCCACTCTAACCACAACGAGCATGATTTTAGCGTTTGGCGTTCAAAAGGTGCTTTTTAGCGGAGTGGCTGGAAGCTTAACTAAAGGCTTAAAAATCAATGATTTGTTAGTGGCTATTCAATTAGTCCAACATGATGTGGATTTGAGCGCGTTTAACCACCCTTTAGGGTTTATTCCAGAAAGCGCAATTTTTATTGAAACCAGCGAAAGCTTGAACGCTTTGGCTAAAAAAGTCGCTAATGAGCAACATATCGCACTCAAAGAAGGCGTCATCGCATCAGGCGATCAGTTTGTGCATAGCAAAGAAAGGAAAGAGTTTTTAGTTAGCGAGTTTAAAGCGAGCGCGGTGGAAATGGAGGGAGCGAGCGTGGCGTTTGTGTGCCAAAAATTTGGCGTGCCATGCTGTGTGCTAAGGAGCATTAGCGATAACGCTGATGAGGAAGCCAACATGAGCTTTGATGCGTTTTTAGAAAAAAGCGCTCAAACTTCAGCGAAATTTTTAAAAAGCATGGTGGATAAGCTTTAGGGCTTGTTTTTACCAAACGCCAACCATTAAAACCCTATTTTTAAAGAATGGAGGTTTTTAAATTTTATTTTAAACTCATTTTATAATTAGAATTTAAGCTATTTTTTAGTAAAATAACAAAGGATTAGGTGTATCTTATCTTATAGACCTAGCTTTTGATTGAAAGCATGGGTTCTTTATTTTATGGAGTATCCAATGAAAAAGAAAGCTAACGAAGAAAAAGCCCCCAAAAGAGCTAAACAGGAAGCCAAAGCAGAAGCCGCACAAGAAAATAAAGCCAAAGAGAGCAATAAAACTAAAGAAAACAATAAAGCCAAAGAAAGCAAATTCAAAGAAATTAAAGCGAAAGAACCTGTTCCTGTTAAAAAGCTTAGTTTCAATGAAGCGTTAGAAGAATTGTTCGCTAATTCCTTGAGCGATTGCGTTTCTTATGAGTCTATCATTCAAATCAGCGCGAAAGTCCCCACTCTGGCCCAAATCAAAAAAATCAAAGAATTGCACCAAAAATACCAAAAGAAATTGGTCAGCTCTTCAGAATACGCTAAAAAACTCAATGCGATTGACAAGATTAAAAAAACTGAAGAAAAGCAAAAAGTTTTAGATGAAGAATTAGAAGATGGCTATGACTTTTTGAAAGAAAAGGATTTTTTAGAGTGGAGCAGAAGCGATAGCCCGGTGCGCATGTATTTGCGAGAAATGGGGGATATAAAACTTTTAAGCAAAGATGAAGAGATTGAATTGAGCAAGCAGATCCGCTTGGGCGAAGACATTATTTTAGATGCGATTTGCTCGGTGCCGTATTTGATTGATTTTATCTATGCGTATAAAGACGCTTTAATCAATCGTGAAAGAAGGGTTAAAGAGCTTTTCAGGAGCTTTGATGATGACGATGAAAATAGCGTGAGCGATTCTAAAAAAGACGATAACAGCGAAGAAGACGAAGAAAACGAAGAAAGGAAAAAAGTCGTTTCCGAAAAAGACAAGAAGCGCGTAGAAAAGGTTCAAGAAAGCTTTAAAGCCCTAGACAAGGCTAAAAAAGAATGGCTTAAAGCCCTTGAAGCCCCCATAGATGAAAAAGAAGACGAATTGGTGCGTTTATTGACTCTGGCCTACAAACGCCAAACGCTCAAAGACAGACTCTATGATTTAGAGCCTACCAGCAAACTGATTAATGAATTAGTCAAAACGATGGAGACCACTTTAAAAAGCGGCGATGGGTTTGAAAAAGAGTTGAAACGCTTGGAATACAAATTGCCCTTATTCAATGACACTCTCATCGCTAACCATAAAAAGATCCTTGCCAATATCACTAACATGACTAAAGAAGATATTATCGCTCAAGTGCCAGAAGCGACTATGGTGAGCGTGTATATGGATCTCAAAAAACTCTTTTTGACTAAAGAAGCGAGCGAAGAAGGCTTTGATTTAGCCCCTAACAAGCTAAAAGAAATTTTAGAGCAAATCAAAAGAGGGAAATTGATTTCCGATCGCGCTAAAAACAAAATGGCTAAATCCAATTTAAGGTTGGTGGTGAGCATCGCTAAACGATTCACGAGCAGAGGCTTGCCATTCTTGGATTTGATTCAAGAGGGCAATATTGGCTTGATGAAAGCGGTAGATAAGTTTGAGCATGAAAAGGGCTTCAAGTTTTCTACCTATGCGACTTGGTGGATCAAACAAGCTATCAGCAGAGCCATAGCCGATCAAGCCCGCACTATCCGCATCCCCATTCACATGATTGACACGATTAATCGCATCAATAAAGTCATGCGCAAACACATTCAAGAAAACGGCAAAGAGCCTGATTTAGAAGTGGTGGCTGAAGAAGTGGGGCTTTCGTTAGATAGAGTGAAGAATGTGATTAAGGTTACTAAAGAGCCTATCAGTTTGGAAACCCCAGTCGGCAATGATGATGACGGCAAATTTGGGGATTTCGTGGAAGATAAGAATATCGTTAGCTCCATTGATCACATCATGCGCGAAGATTTAAAAGCGCAAATTGAAAGCGTTTTGGATCAGTTGAATGAGCGAGAAAAAGCGGTGATCCGCATGCGTTTTGGGCTTTTAGACGATGAAAGCGATCGAACTTTAGAAGAAATCGGCAAGGAATTGAATGTTACTAGAGAAAGGGTGCGCCAGATTGAAAGCTCTGCGATCAAAAAATTGAGAAGCCCGCAATACGGGCGCATTTTAAGAAACTATTTGCGTATTTGACATTAAGGTTCTCTAAAGCATGCGTTATTTTCTTGTAGTTTTCTTGTTTTTGTTTGTGGGTTGCATGAAAAAGGATTTCACGCTCAAAGATTTATCCTTGCCCCAAGAGGCTTCAAGCTATCTTGCAAGCTCTCAAAATGGCAGTCATAATAACCAAAGCATTGACCCCCAAGCGTTAAGAGAAAAATTAAAAGAGAGCTATCTCAAAGCGTGGTATTCCCCATGGCTAGACATGAAAGTCAAAAGCAATAAAAAAGAAGTGTTTTGGATCCTTAAGGAGATGAATAAATCCACCGGTTATGGCGAAGATCTAAAACCCAACGCAAAAGCTTTCAATGATGAGCTCATTAAAAGCATGGATATTGAGCATTATCCGAGCGCTAAGATTAAGGCTGTTGTAACGCGAGATAGCGATGTTAGGGCTGTGCCTACTAACAAACCTTTTTATCTTTCTCCAAAAGGCTATCCTTTTGACAGGTATCAAAATTCGCTGATTTTTCAAGGCACGCCGGTTTTAATCACGCATTTCAATACGGATAAAACTTACGCCCACATTCAAAGCAGTTTTGTTTATGGTTGGATCAAAGTCAGCGATTTAGCCTACATGCATGATAAAGACATAGAGCTTTTAACTCATCTTAAAGATTATGTCATGCCTATAAAAGATAAAATCCCCCTTTATACAGACTATGGGGATTTTTACACCAGTGCCAGGGTGGGCGAATTGTTCGCTCTCATCCCCCAAAGCCAAAAAACACCTCAAAAACCCCAAAAAAAGGAATTAAAAGCCTATGGTTTTTTGAGGGACGCTAAGGGCTATGCGATCTTACAAAGCGTGATCTTAGAAGAAAAGGATTTTTTTGTTTTCCCTAAGGCTTTTAACAGCGAGAACATGGCGTATTTTATAGACACCATGCTAGGGCAAAAATACGGCTGGGGCGGGCTATTGGGTAACAGGGATTGCTCGGCTTTCACTAGGGATAGTTTCGCTAATTTTGGTATTTTGCTCCCCAGAAATTCCTACACGCAAAGCCGTTACGCGAACAATTATGTGGATTTAAGCTCTATGAAAGCCAAAGAAAAAGAAGACTACATCCTTAAAAACGCCACGCCTTTTGGAACGCTCATCTATTTAAAAGGGCATATCATGCTCTATTTAGGCGCACACAACCATCAAGCGATAGTCGCTCACAGCATTTGGTCGGTGCAAACCCAAAAGCATTTTAAAACCTTGAGCCATAAAATAGGAGGCGTGGTGATCACTTCATTATGGTTAGCGGAAGAACATAACGGGGCGTTTTCTAAAAAGAAATTATTGATTGACAGGGTGCTTGGAATGAGCGATTTGAAAGATTTCGTCAATAAAACTTCAAGCCCTTTGAATGCGAATTGATTTTCTTATACTATGATTACGATTTATCAATTTAAAACATTTGGAGAAAGACAATGAGTATGGAATTTGATGCCGTTATTATTGGAGGTGGGGTTTCAGGGTGCGCGACCTTTTATACTTTGAGCGAATACAGCTCTTTAAAACGCGTGGCTATCGTGGAAAAATGCTCTAAATTAGCTCAAATCAGCTCCAGCGCTAAGGCTAATTCACAAACTATTCATGATGGCTCTATTGAAACGAATTACACTCCCGAAAAAGCTAAAAAAGTGCGCTTGAGCGCTTATAAAACCAGGCAATACGCTTTGAATAAAAGCTTGCAAAATGAAGTGATTTTTGAAACCCAGAAAATGGCTATAGGCGTGGGCGATGAAGAATGCGAGTTCATGAAAAAACGCTATGAATCCTTTAAAGAAATCTTTGTGGGGCTAGAGGAATTTGACAAGCAAAAGATTAAAGAATTAGAGCCTAATGTGATTTTAGGGGCTAATGGCATAGACAGGCATGAAAATATTGTCGGGCATGGGTATCAAAAAGATTGGAGCACCATGAATTTTGCGAAGTTGAGTGAAAACTTCGTTGAAGAAGCCCTAAAATTAAAGCCTAACAACCAGGTGTTTTTGAATTTCAAAGTGAAAAAGATTGAAAAACGCAACGACACTTACGCGCTCATTTCTGAAGACGCTGAAGAAGTGTATGCTAAATTCGTGCTGGTCAATGCCGGCTCTTACGCTTTGCCTTTGGCTCAGAGCATGGGTTATGGCTTGGATTTAGGGTGCTTGCCTGTGGCGGGCAGCTTTTATTTTGTGCCGGATTTATTAAGAGGTAAGGTTTATACCGTTCAAAACCCCAAGCTCCCTTTTGCAGCCGTGCATGGCGACCCTGATGCTGTCATTAAAGGAAAAACACGAATTGGGCCTACGGCTTTAACGATGCCTAAATTAGAGCGCAACAAATGTTGGCTCAAGGGCATTAGCTTGGAATTGTTGAAAATGGATTTGAATAAAGATGTGTTTAAAATTGCGTTTGATTTGATGAGCGATAAAGAAATCCGTAATTATGTGTTTAAAAACATGGTTTTTGAATTGCCCATTATCGGTAAAAGGAAGTTTTTAAAAGACGCTCAAAAAATCATCCCCTCTCTTAGCCTAGAAGATTTAGAATACGCTCATGGTTTTGGCGAAGTGCGCCCGCAAGTTCTAGACAGAACCAAGCAAAAGTTAGAATTAGGCGAAAAAAAGATTTGCACCCATAAAGGCATCACTTTTAACATGACCCCTTCTCCAGGTGCGACGAGTTGCTTGCAAAACGCCCTTGTGGATTCTCAAGAAATCGCTGCGTATTTGGGCGAGAGCTTTGAATTAGAACGCTTTTACAAAGATTTATCCCCAGAAGAATTGGAAAATTAAAAACGCATGCAAAAAGAACAAGAAGCCCGAGAAATCGCTAAAAAAGCCGTTAAAATCGTGTTTTTTTTAGGGATTGTGGTGGTGCTTTTGATGATGATAAACCTTTACATGCTCATCAATCAAATCAATGCGAGCACTAAAATGAGCCAACAAATCAAAAAGATAGAAGAAAGGCTTAATCAAGGGCAAAAATAAAGGCTTTTTCTCCATTTCAATATTTTTTTAAAACATTTGTTTTTTTAAAGCTCTGTTCTGCAGTAAAGCTCATTTTCTTAAAGGGATAAGGGGTGTTTTGAAATCACCCTCCCCTAAGATCACACCACAAAAAACTACCGCTTGATTAAGATCAAGTTCTCTATTATTTATCTTTAAACTTTCCTTAAATTCAGCAATATTTAAGCTTATTTCCTTATAATGGGTGCTTTAATTTTATCAAAGGATTCTCATGACAAAGACTGCTAAAGTCAATGACATCGTTCGTGATTGGGTCGTTTTAGACGCTAAAGACAAAGTTTTTGGCCGCTTAATCACTGAAATCGCTGTGCTTTTAAGAGGCAAACACCGCCCTTTTTACACCCCTAATGTGGATTGTGGGGATTTTGTGGTGGTTATCAACGCTAATAAGGTTAAATTTTCAGGCATGAAATTAGAGGATAAAGAGTATTTTACCCATTCAGGCTATTTTGGCAGTACTAAGAGCAAGACTCTCCAAGAGATGCTAGAAAAAACCCCCGAAAAGCTCTACCACTTAGCCGTTAGGGGCATGCTCCCTAAAACGAAATTAGGGAAAGCGATGATTAAAAAACTCAAAGTTTATCGTGATGATAAGCACCCTCACACCGCACAAACTAGCAAAAAGGACGCTAAATGAGAAAAATCTATGCTACCGGTAAAAGAAAAACCGCTATCGCTAAAGTGTGGCTCACTCCGGGTAAAGGCGAATTGAGTATCAACGAACAGAGCCTGAATCAATGGTTAGGTGGGCATGAAGCCATTAAAATGAAAGTCATGCAGCCCTTACTTTTAACCAAGCAAGAGCAATCTGTGGATATTAAAGCGGTGGTTTTTGGTGGAGGCTACTCAGCGCAAGCGGAAGCCTTAAGGCATGGCATTTCTAAAGCTTTGAACGCTTATGATATTGCTTTTAGGGCCATTTTAAAACCTAAAGGCTTGCTCACTAGGGATTCAAGAGTGGTTGAACGCAAAAAATATGGTAAAAGAAAGGCCAGAAGAAGCCCGCAATTCTCCAAAAGGTAATTTTTATTTCTTTTTGCCTCTCCTTTATTTCTTTTTGCCTCTTCTTTGGGGGAGCTTTATAGGGCTTTGGCTCTCTTTTATTTTCTGCTTTTTTTTCTCTCTTGTTTTATTAAAATTTTCAAAATAATAATGTATAATAATCGCTCTCTATCAATTCGTTTTAAAAGGGCAAAGGGAATGAAATCTACAAGAATTGGTTCTAAAATCGTCATGATGGTGTGTGCGGTCGTTATTGTCATTAGCGCTGTTATGGGCGTTATTATCAGCTACAAGGTTGAAAGCGTGTTGCAAAGCCAAGCCACAGAATTGCTGCAAAAAAAGGCTCAGTTAGTCAGTTTTAAAATTCAAGGCATCATTAAGCACATTTTTATTGGTGCCAATACCCTTGAAAAATTTTTAAGCGATGAAAATAGTGCTATCAACGACACCCTAAAAAGGCGCATGCTCTCTGAGTTTTTGCTCGCAAACCCTCATGTGTTATTGATTAGCGCGATTTATACGAATAATAACGAACGAGTTATCACTGCCATGAGCATGGATTCAAAAATCGCTTACCCTAATACCACGCTCAATGAAAACATGGCCAATCAAATCCGTTCGCTCAAAAGTATAACCCGTTCAGATCCCTATTATAAAGAGGTTAATGGCGCTAAAATCTATGGCATGGATATTACCCTCCCCCTAATGGGTAAGAATCAAAAGATTATAGGTGCGCTGAATCTCTTTTTAAACATTGACGCTTTTTATACGGATGTGGTAGGCGAGAAAAAGAGTAACACCTTTTTAATGGGGAAAGATGGCAGGCTTTTAATCAATCCTAATCATAAGATCCAAGATAAGATTTTAAGCGCTATCAATCCGGATAAAAGAGTCGCTAAAGCTGTGGAGTATTACAATCAAAACGAAGCGGGCACTTTGAGCTGCCATTCATTGAGCGGGAATACAGAAACTTTTTTAGCCATACAGCCCTTTGATTTTTTTGAAGGAAAAGGGAATAACGGCACTCATTGGCGTTGGGCAATCGGAAAATATGTCAATAAATCTTTAGTCTTTAAAGAAGCCACAAACACCAAATACATCATTATCACCACTTTGATTTTAGGCGTGCTGGTGTTAGCCCTTTTAGTCTTTATCATCATTTCTAATCTCATAACTAAACGCATCAGTAGGGTCAATAACACCCTAAATGATTTTTTCAACTTGCTCAATAACCCCAAAAATAACCATGCCATAAGCCTAACGCCCCCAAGCGCTTATGATGAAATCGGGCAGATGCAAGCTTCCATTAATGAAAATATCCTTAAAACCCAAGAAAACATTCAAGCCGATAACAAAGCCATTCAAAACAGCATTGAAGTAACAAATTATGTGGAAAATGGGGATTTCACGCAAGAAATCGCATGCGTGCCTAAAAATAAAGATTTGCAAGCTCTAAGAAACACGATTAACAGCATTATCCAGTATTTTCGTAACCAAATTGGCGCCAATATTGAAACCCTAAATAACGCTCTAGAGCATTATAAAAACCTGGATTTCACCCACCACATCCAAAATCCTAAAGCCAACATGGAAAAAACGCTCAACACTTTAGGGCAAGAAATTTCTAGCATGCTTAAAGCTTCTTTAGGGTTTGCGAACGCGCTCAATCATGAATCCAAAGATTTAAAAACTTGCGTGGATAATTTAACCAAGACCGCTCATAAACAAGAAAGAAGCTTAAAAAACACCACCCAATCCTTAGAAGAAATCACGAATATTATCACAACCATTGATTCTAAAAGCCAAGAGATGATCTCTCAAGGCGAAGACATTAAAAGTGTGGTGGATATGATTAGAGATATTGCTGATCAAACGAATTTATTAGCCCTAAACGCCGCTATTGAAGCCGCAAGGGCCGGCGAGCATGGCAGAGGCTTTGCGGTGGTGGCTGATGAAGTGAGGAAGCTCGCTGAAAGGACGCAAAAATCCCTCAGCGAGATTGAAGCCAATATTAATATTTTAGTTCAAAGCATCGCCGATAACGCTGAGTCTATTAAAATGCAAAATAAGGGCGTAGAAAACATCCACAACTCCATTAACGCCTTGCAACAAGATGTGCAGGATAATTTAACTATCGCTAATTATTCTTTACAAGTCAGCACCAAAATTGATGGGATCTCCCAAGATATTTTAGAAGATGTTAGCAAGAAGAAATTTTAATTTCTGCCTTTAATTTTGAGCGTCTAAAATGTGGAACCGCCCCCTTTTTCTAAAGCAAGGAGCTTCCTAACTAAAGCATTCCATTGAATGCTAACACGAAAGGCTTTGTTCTTTAAAGCCTGCATGGGCATTTCTTACCCTAAAAAGACTAGAGGTATTTTGTTAGCTTGAATATAGCCTAAGCGCTTACATCTTGCACCCTAAAGGACGGAGTTTTTTGCACTAGTTTGATGATAAAAAGCTTTGGTTGGATTTTTAAAAGCGTTCTTAAAGGGAGTTAGTTGGGGGTTAAAGGGGTATTCATCGCCAAAGTATCCCCCTTAAAAGAATTATAAATAAAAATATTAAGTTTTGGCTATCACTCTTTGATGTTGGGGTTTAATCTCAATTCCCCATATCGCCACCCATATCCCCCATGTCTCCCATATCGCCACCCATGTCGTCGTTCATGTCCCCCATATCGCCCATGTCATCGTTGCCATTACCCATGTCGTCGTTCATGTCGTTCGCATTGTTCATGTCATCACCCATGTCGTTGCCGTTGCTCATGTCGTCATTAGTGTTACCCATATCATCGTTGCCGTTGTTCATGTTGCTCATATCATCAGTGTTACCGGTATCAGTATTGCCGGTGTCCGTATTGCCGGTATCAGTATTATTCATATCGCCGGTATTGTTGCCGCTAGCATCTTTATCGTCAGTGGGGGTGTCGTTTGCGTTGCCGGTGTCAGTGGTGTTAGTGTCCATGTGATCATCATTGTGATCATCGTTAGTGGCGCTGTTAGGGTTTATGAGCACGTTACTCCCTTGATCCTTGCTGTCATTTGCATGGGTGTTGGCCATGTTGTTGGTAGGCGTTTGTTGCGTAGGTTGTTGCATGGGGTTATTCATCGCATCATTCAAATCATCTCTATCATCGCCATCAATTTTCAAACTCCCGTCTAAATAATTCCCCACTACATCGCTGCTATGGCTCAATTGTTGCACGCTGTCTAAGGCTTTATCCACTTGAGCTTGTTGCTCGCTTGAAAGCCCTTTTTGATCTTTTAAGTCATTGTCTAGTTGGTTCAAGTTATTGTCTAATTTGTCCCTCACTTCCATAGCCTTATTCACAACCGAATCAATCTTACTAGGGCTCGCCCCATCTTGCTTCATTTCTTTGATTTGCCCCACTAAATGGTTAAGCTCTTTGGCTTGAGAAGTTATCGCATCCACGCTTTTAGTGGGCATGGCTTTAGTGTGGAAAAGCGAATTGTCTTTGAGCATGCGGCTGTTGTCTAAATTGACTAAAGCGCTATTCAAGCGGTTGGTTTGAATGCCTTTGCTGAATTTGGGATCACGATAAAAGCTCATAAGATTTGCCTGCTGTAAGGATTTATCGTCCTTGTCGTCTCTGTCATCATCAGTAGGCGTATCAAGTTGGTTAATGGAAGCGTCATGGTCTAAAATCTCTTCTTGATCGAGTGCATACATGTAATTTTCTAACATCAAGTAATCTTGAACTTGCATCATGAAAAACATGTTAGGGTAGAAACCATACATGCCATCATAAAAGTCATAAAAATCATACATGCCCATTCCATACATGCCATACATACCATAATAAGGGCTATAGTAAGAGTTGTAATAGTTGTTGCTCCTGTAATAAGGGCTTTGAGCCTTTTCATTCTCTTGTTGTTTTTTAAGATACGCCCCTACCACACTCAAATCAGCGAGCATCTTTTGAGCCGTTTTTTGATCTTTTAAAGAAATACCTAAGGGGATATAAATACCGGTGCGGTAACTATAAAAAGAATCCCTAGCGATGATTTTAAGGCAATATTTCAAATTCTTTTGCAATTTTAGGGCTTGCCTCAAACGTGCATGCGCTCTAAAATTCCCCAAGATGCCGGAGTTAAAACGCATTTTTTCCACTAACGCACTGAATTTTTTCGCATCGCCATTAGCCGCATTGATATAGTTTAAAGCCGTAGCTCCCCACTCTTTGGTGCTGCTTTTATAACCCCCAAAATTCACTATTTTTGGCGTTAATTCCCCTTTTAATTGCGAATCTTTTAAATCAAACAACGCCCTATTCACGCTGATAGCGTTTAAACTGAGTGTCATTATAAAAAGTATTTTTATAGCTTTCATTCATAACCTTAAAAAATATCTCTTGCGAGCATTATAGACTATTTTTAGAAATCAAAATGACTTTTGAAAACAAGCCAAAGTAAAAAATAAAATCTAAAAAACAAAAGGTTCTGTTTTAAACGCTTCTTTAGTTTTAAAAAACTTTCTTAAACAAAAACCTAACCCCCAACAAAACAAACACCACAAAAAAAGAAAAAAGAAACCAACAGAGAGAAAACCCTCTATTGAAAAGAAGAGAAAGGCTTAGAAGTTGATCATGTAGTTGAAATAGATAGAGAAGTTCCTTTTATAGAACACATCTACCGATCTATCTACGCCCCTTTCCTTATAGAATTGGTTGGTGAATAAAGGCAATTTAAAGCCCACTTCAATCCCGCTGTGTTTAGAAAAATTGCTCCTAAAACCAAATTCAACAGGCATTTGAAAGTAGCTTGTGTTCATGCTCGCTGAACAGCCGGCGGTGTTGTTGCAAATTTGCATTTGAGATTTCAAGTAGCTCTCTCCTTGAACGATAAACGAATCCCCTCCCAATCCAAAGCCTAAGAACAACCCTGCTGTGTTATAGCCCTCTTTACTTTCATAGAAGTTATAGAGCGCATCAAAGCCCACGCCATAAGTGAAGTTATTCACTTGAGACGCTCCCTCCATGATTCCAAGCTGACTCCCCACAAAGCTTAAATTCGCATGGTTATAGCTGTAGTATCCATAAGACCTAAAGCCAAAGCGTTTGGTTTTACCAAAGAACCACTTATACCCTGCCATCGCATCTACCCCATACATTTGCCCGTAATTATTGGTGTTAACCACGCTTGGCGTGTAGGTTGCTTGGGCTTGAGCGACAGCGGTTTGGATGTTTTTATGCACATTCATGAAAGCGTCCTTTTGAGCCGTTAGATTGGTTTTTAGCGCGTTTAAGAAATTGATGGCATCTGTCGTTGTGCTGTTACCGGTAGCCGCAAGCGTAACGGCTTGCGTTTTTTGCGTATCAGTTGCATTAAGATCGGCTAGAGCCATATCCACTTGATTGATAGCTTTATCTAACGCGCCCACAACCGCATTAGATCCGTTTGTCAATTGCCCGATCGTCGTGCTAGAAGAATCTAAATAGCCTTTTAAAGTGTTTTGAGCGCTTTCTAATGCGCTAAACGTGCTGCTTAGCCCTTGAGCGTTGGGAATCACACTGCTTAAATCGGTGCTGCTATTCAAAAGGTTGCCAATCGTTGCGGTTTGCTGATACATGGTTTCTACCCCACTTAAAGTGGTGTTCATGCCGCTCACGCTCACGCTCTTAAGATTATTAACCGTAGTGGTGTCTTTAACCAGCTGACTTTCCACACCGCTACCGCTTGAACTTGGTGTGTTACTAACGGTGTGTTTTGGTTCCTCTTTAGTTGGTGGGGTTGATGGGGTTGGTGTGCTAGCGGTGTGTTGGTCTTTATCGCCACTGCCGCTTGTGTCATCTTTTTTAGTTGGTGGGGTTGATGGGGTTGGTGTGCCGCTTGAAGCGGTGGTTTGGGCTTGATCTTGTTGGGTTAATGTGCCACCGCTATTACCTTTGTCTTTGTCGCTATTTGTATCTTTACTATCCTTATCCTTTTTAGTTTCAGCATAATTACCAAAAACATGCGATGGTTTTTGCAATGCCGCGTAGGTTTCTAAATCGGTAGCGTTCATGCTCCCTAAAAGCACGCCACTAGCCGCTAAAGAGACAAAGCCTAATTTTTTGAATGACTTTTTCATAACTTCTTTCTTATTTTTTCATCCAGCTTGTGCTTGGATTGACTTTAGTGTCCGGTTTGGAAGCGCTTTGCGTTTCTTGGGCTGGAGCTGTTTGATTGCTGCCAAACATTGAAGTGTCTATCGGGGTGTTATTGTTAGCACCTGAGGTGCGGGTGGTGTTTTGGTTTTCTAAATTAGAATATTGAAACCCCCCTCCTAAAAACGCACCGCTTTTTTCTGCCATAGACACACTAAAGGCTAATGCCATACCTAAAAAAACTTTTTTCATTTAAAACTCCTTAATGTGAGAAATCCTAAGGATTTCTTTTTTTATTGCATTCATGCTATGGCGCAAAAATATAGGGGATCATCAAAATTTGAGAGTTGTCCTTGAATACATTTGCTTCTACAGAATACAATTCGCTCTTACAAATATTGAGCTTTGGATTTATATCACAAAAAAGTGAATTTTTCGTTAAGAATGTGTTAAATAAATCGTTTTATGTTTTAAAAGTGTATTTATATATAAAAATATATATATAGAATTTAAAATTATATTTAACTAGATTTTATGGAAGCTCTTACGCTGTTTTTGTGGGGCGAAAATTTGGAGCATGTTAGGGTTTTTGGTAGTGGTGGATGGCTATCTTAAAAAAGGCTGTTTTATCGTTTTTGTCGTATCGTGTGGAAATCTCATTCAAACTGGCTTTGAAAATGAGCGATTAGAGGGTTAATCACTTCATCTAAATTCCCTGAAAGCATGATTTCTTCCAAACTATACAGAGTTAAATTGATTCGGTGTTCGCTCAAGCGGTTTTGCGGGTAATTGTAAGTGCGGATCCTTTCGCTCCTGTCCCCACTACCCACCTGCTCCTTTCGGTCTTTGGCGTTAGCGAGTTGTTGCTCTTCAATTTGTTTTTCATAAAGGCGCGCTTTTAGGATTTTTAGGGCTTTATCCTTGTTTTTATGTTGGGATTTTTCATCTTGCATGCTCACGCTGATATTGGTGGGGAGGTGCGTGATGCGCACCGCAGAGTCTGTGGTATTGACGCATTGCCCCCCATGCCCGCCAGCGCGAAACACTTCAATCTTTAAATCGCTAGGGTTGATAGAAACTTCCACATCATCTACTTCAGGCATGATCGCTACTGTGATAGCGGAAGTGTGGATACGCCCTTGAGATTCTGTTTCAGGGACTCTTTGGACTCGATGCGTGCCTGCTTCAAATTTGAGCCTTGAATACACGCCCTTACCCTTAATCAAAGCGATGATTTCTTTATAGCCCCCTACGCTGTTTTCGCTAGAGCTTACTATCTCCACTTTCCATTTTTTCAAATCCGCATAACGGCAATACGCCTTAAACAAATCCCCTACAAAAATGCCCGCTTCATCGCCCCCCGTGCCGGCTCTTAACTCTAAATAAATGTTTTTATCATCGTTAGGATCTTTGGGGATAAGGAGTTGCTTAATGGCGGTTTCTAGATCGCTTTTTTGGATTTCTAAAATTTTCAACTCTTCTTTAGCCAGTTCACTCAATTCCTTGTCTTCTAAAAGCTCTTTATTTTCCTTGATACCCTCTAAAACGCTCAAATACTCTTTACTCGCTGTAGAGATTTCTTCAATGGAGCTTTGCTCTTTGCTCAATTCGGTGAGTTTTTTAATATCGCTAATGACTTCAGCGCTAGAAAGCAACGCTGTGAGTTCGTCGTATCGCTTGAGAATGGAAGAAAGCTTTTCAGCTAGAATAGACATGCAAGACTACCTATAAAAAGATGTGGATAAAAAGACGCAACAATCTACAAAACGCAAAACTTAAAAAGAAGCCCAATAATAAAAACCCATCACTGAGCTTAAAGAAGTCAAAAACGCCCTAAAACTAAGCGAGAGCGATTTTTTTCACTGAAGCGTTAAGTCTTGAGACTTTCCTAGAAGCGGTGTTTTTCTTTAAAATCCCCTTGCTGACAAATTTGTGCAACTCTTTATTAGCGATTTTCAAACGCTCTTGAGCTTTTGCTACATCATTAATAGCGACCGCTTCACGCACGGCCTTAATGATATTTTTAACTTTAGTTTTATAGAACCTGTTGCGTTCGGTTCTTTTAATGGTCTGTCTGATTCGCTTTTCTGCGGACTTATGATTTGCCATAGCCTTGTTTTAATCCCTTTGTAATGTAAAATTTGGCATAATTCTATCTAAAAATTGATTAAAAATAGTTTAAAAGGTATTTTATAACGATGAAAATTTTTGGGACTGATGGCGTGAGGGGTAAAGCAGGGGTGAAACTCACCCCCATGTTTGTGATGCGTTTGGGCATTGCCGCCGGATTGTATTTTAAAAAACATTCTAAAACGAATAAAATTTTAATTGGTAAAGACACCAGAAAAAGTGGCTATATGGTAGAAAACGCTTTAGTGAGCGCTTTAACTTCCATAGGCTATAATGTGATTCAAATAGGGCCTATGCCTACCCCTGCGATTGCGTTTTTAACCGAAGACATGCGCTGCGATGCGGGCATTATGATAAGCGCAAGCCACAACCCTTTTGAAGATAATGGCATTAAGTTTTTCAATTCTTATGGTTATAAGCTTAAAGAAGAAGAAGAAAGAGCGATTGAAGAAATCTTTCATGATGAAAGATTATTGCATTCCAGCTATAAAGTGGGTGAGAGCATCGGTAGCGCTAAAAGGATAGACGATGTCATAGGGCGCTATATTGCACATTTAAAACACTCTTTCCCCAAACATTTGAATTTACAGAGTTTAAGGATCGTGCTAGATACGGCTAATGGCGCGGCTTATAAGGTAGCTCCGGTCGTTTTTAGCGAGCTTGGGGCTGATGTTTTAGTGATTAATGATGAGCCTAATGGGTGTAATATTAATGAGCAATGCGGGGCTTTACACCCCAACCAATTGAGCCAGGAAGTGAAAAAATACCGCGCGGATCTGGGCTTTGCTTTTGATGGCGATGCTGACAGGCTAGTGGTGGTGGATAATTTAGGGAATATCGTGCATGGGGACAAGCTTTTAGGGGTGTTAGGGGTTTATCAAAAGTCTAAAAACGCCCTTTCTTCTCAAGCGGTTGTCGCCACGAGCATGAGCAATTTAGCCCTTAAAGAATACCTAAAATCCCAAGATTTAGAATTGAAGCATTGCGCGATTGGGGATAAGTTTGTGAGCGAATGCATGCGATTGAATAAAGCCAATTTTGGAGGCGAACAAAGCGGGCATATCATTTTTAGCGATTACGCTAAAACCGGCGATGGTTTGGTGTGTGCGTTGCAAGTGAGTGCACTTGTGTTAGAAAGCAAGCAGGTAAGCTCTGTTGCGTTAAACCCCTTTGAATTATACCCCCAAAACCTAGTGAATTTGAATGTCCAAAAAAAGCCTCCTTTAGAAAGCTTGAAAGGTTATAGCGCTCTTTTAAAAGAATTAGACAAGCTAGAAATCCGCTATTTGATCCGTTATAGCGGCACTGAAAACAAATTACGAATCCTTTTAGAAGCTAAAGATGAAAAACTTTTAGAATCCAAAATGCAAGAATTGAAAGAGTTTTTTGAAGGGCATTTGTGCTAAACACCACCCAACAAAGCCTGTTAGTTTTTATAGGGGTTTTTTCCCTTATTTTTGGCGTGGATCAAGCGATTAAATACGCTATTTTAGAGGGGTTTCGCTATGAAAGTTTGATGATAGATATTGTTTTAGTGTTCAATAAAGGCGTGGCGTTTTCCTTGCTCAGTTTTTTAGAGGGGGGTTTGAAATACTTGCAAATCCTTTTGATTTTAGGGCTTTTTATCTTTTTAATGCGCCAAAAGGAGCTTTTTAAAAGCCATGCGATAGAGTTTGGCATGGTGTTTGGCGCTGGGGTTTCTAATGTCTTAGACCGGTTTGTGCATGGGGGTGTGGTGGATTATGTGTATTACCATTACGGCTTTGATTTTGCAATTTTTAATTTCGCTGATGTCATGATAGATGTAGGCGTGGGCGTTTTATTGTTAAGACAATTCTTTTTTAAGCAAAAACAAAACAAAATTAAGGCATAATTGCCCCTTATAATAAAAGGTCGCGTAGCTCAGTTGGTAGAGCACTACCTTGACATGGTAGTGGCCGCTGGTTCAAGTCCAGTCGTGGCCACCATTATCACTCCAATTTTAATTCTCATTTTTTCGTGGGTTTTTGATTTTATGAAGTGATTCTAAAGGGTATTAAACGCGCTTCCAATAACGCTTTTATAGCGCTTCAAAAGTATAACACTAATTTATTTTAAATAATAATTAGTTAATGAACGCTTCTGTTAATCTTAGTAAATCAAAACATTGCTACAATTACTCCAACCTTGATTTCGTTATGTATTCAAGGAAAAACACTTTAAGAATAGGAGAATGAGATGAAACTCACCCCAAAAGAGTTAGACAAGTTGATGCTCCACTACGCTGGAGAATTGGCTAAAAAACGCAAAGAAAAAGGCATTAAGCTTAACTATGTGGAAGCGGTAGCTTTGATTAGTGCCCATATTATGGAAGAAGCGAGAGCTGGTAAAAAGACTGCGGCTGAATTGATGCAAGAAGGGCGCACTCTTTTAAAACCTGATGATGTGATGGATGGTGTGGCAAGCATGATCCATGAAGTGGGTATTGAAGCGATGTTTCCTGATGGAACTAAACTCGTAACCGTGCATACCCCTATTGAGGCCAATGGTAAATTAGTTCCTGGTGAGTTGTTCTTAAAAAATGAAGACATCACTATCAACGAAGGCAAAAAAGCCGTTAGCGTGAAAGTTAAAAATGTTGGCGACAGACCGGTTCAAATCGGCTCACACTTCCATTTCTTTGAAGTGAATAGATGCTTAGACTTTGACAGAGAAAAAACTTTCGGTAAACGCTTAGACATTGCGAGCGGGACAGCGGTAAGGTTTGAACCTGGCGAAGAAAAATCCGTAGAATTGATTGACATTGGCGGTAACAGAAGAATCTTTGGATTTAACGCATTGGTTGATAGGCAAGCAGACAACGAAAGCAAAAAAATTGCTTTACACAGAGCTAAAGAGCGTGGTTTTCATGGCGCTAAAAGCGATGACCACTATGTAAAAACAATTAAGGAGTAAGAAATGAAAAAGATTAGCAGAAAAGAATATGTTTCTATGTATGGCCCTACTACAGGCGATAAAGTGAGATTGGGCGATACAGACTTGATCGCTGAAGTAGAACATGACTACACTATTTATGGCGAAGAGCTTAAATTCGGTGGCGGTAAAACCCTAAGAGAAGGCATGAGCCAATCTAACAACCCTAGCAAAGAAGAACTGGATTTAATCATCACTAACGCTTTAATCGTGGATTATACCGGTATTTATAAAGCGGATATTGGTATTAAAGATGGCAAAATCGCTGGCATTGGCAAAGGCGGCAACAAAGACATGCAAGATGGCGTTAAAAACAATCTTAGCGTGGGTCCTGCTACTGAAGCGCTAGCCGGTGAAGGTTTGATCGTAACTGCTGGTGGTATTGACACACACATCCACTTCATCTCCCCCCAACAAATCCCTACAGCTTTTGCAAGCGGTGTAACAACTATGATTGGTGGCGGAACTGGCCCTGCTGATGGCACTAACGCAACCACTATCACTCCAGGCAGAAGAAACTTAAAATGGATGCTCAGAGCGGCTGAAGAATATTCTATGAACTTAGGTTTCTTGGCTAAAGGTAACACTTCTAACGATGCGAGCTTAGCCGATCAAATTGAAGCCGGTGCGATTGGTTTTAAAATCCACGAAGACTGGGGAACAACTCCTTCTGCAATCAATCATGCGTTAGATGTTGCGGACAAATACGATGTGCAAGTCGCTATCCACACAGACACTTTGAATGAAGCCGGTTGTGTAGAAGACACTATGGCAGCCATTGCCGGACGCACTATGCACACTTTCCACACTGAAGGCGCTGGTGGCGGACACGCTCCTGATATTATTAAAGTGGCCGGTGAACACAACATTCTGCCCGCTTCCACTAACCCCACTATCCCTTTCACCGTGAATACAGAAGCAGAACACATGGACATGCTTATGGTGTGCCACCACTTGGATAAAAGCATTAAAGAAGATGTTCAGTTCGCTGATTCAAGGATCCGCCCTCAAACCATTGCGGCTGAAGACACTTTGCATGACATGGGGATTTTCTCAATCACTAGTTCTGACTCTCAAGCTATGGGTCGTGTGGGTGAAGTTATCACTAGAACTTGGCAAACAGCTGACAAAAACAAAAAAGAATTTGGCCGCTTGAAAGAAGAAAAAGGTGATAACGACAACTTCAGGATCAAACGCTACTTGTCTAAATACACCATTAACCCAGCGATCGCTCATGGGATTAGCGAGTATGTAGGTTCTGTAGAAGTGGGCAAAGTGGCTGACTTGGTATTGTGGAGTCCAGCATTCTTTGGCGTGAAACCCAACATGATCATCAAAGGCGGGTTCATTGCGTTAAGCCAAATGGGTGATGCGAACGCTTCTATCCCTACCCCACAACCAGTTTATTACAGAGAAATGTTCGCTCATCATGGTAAAGCTAAATACGATGCAAACATCACTTTTGTGTCTCAAGCGGCTTATGACAAAGGCATTAAAGAAGAATTAGGGCTTGAAAGACAAGTGTTGCCGGTAAAAAATTGCAGAAATATCACTAAAAAAGACATGCAATTCAACGACACTACCGCTCACATTGAAGTCAATCCTGAAACTTACCATGTGTTCGTGGATGGCAAAGAAGTAACTTCTAAACCAGCCAATAAAGTGAGCTTGGCACAACTCTTTAGCATTTTCTAGGATTTTTTAGGAGCGATTCTCCTTAAATCCTTATTTTTTAGCTCTCTGATTTTTTGTTTATCAAAAAATTGGGGGCTTTTTTTGTTTTTATTTTTTGTCAATTTACTATTTTTCTTTATGATTAGCTCAAGCAACAAAAGTTATTCGTGAGGTGCGTTTGTTGTAAAAATTTTTGTTTGGAAGGAAAAGGCAATGCTAGGACTTGTATTGTTATATGTTGGGATTGTTTTAATCAGCAATGGGATTTGCGGATTAACCAAAGTCGATCCTAAAAGCACTGCGGTGATGAACTTTTTTGTGGGCGGACTCTCCATTATTTGTAATGTGGTCGTCATCACTTATTCCGCGCTCAACCCTACAGCCCCTGTAGAAGGCGCAGAAGATATTGCTCAAGTATCGCACCATTTGACTAATTTCTATGGGCCAGCAACTGGGTTATTGTTCGGTTTTACCTACTTGTATGCGGCTATCAACCACACTTTTGGTTTGGATTGGAGGCCCTACTCTTGGTATAGCTTATTCGTAGCAATCAACACTGTTCCTGCTGCGATTTTATCCCACTATAGCGATATGCTTGATGACCACAAAGTGTTAGGCATCACTGAAGGCGATTGGTGGGCGATCATTTGGTTGGCTTGGGGTGTTTTGTGGCTTACCGCTTTCATTGAAAACATCTTGAAAATCCCTTTAGGGAAATTCACTCCATGGCTTGCTATCATTGAGGGTATTTTAACCGCTTGGATCCCTGCTTGGTTGCTCTTTATCCAACACTGGGTGTGAGATGATCATAGAGCGTTTAATAGGCAATCTAAGGGATTTAAACCCCTTGGATTTCGGCGTGGATTATGTGGATTTGGAATGGTTTGAAACGAGGAAAAAAATCGCTCGCTTTAAAACCAGGCAAGGCAAAGACATAGCCATACGCCTTAAAGACGCTCCCAAGTTGGGTTTCTCTCAAGGAGACATTTTATTGAAAGAAGAGAAGGAAATTATCGCCGTTAATATCTTGGATTCTGAAGTCATTCACATCCAAGCTAAGAGCGTGACAGAAGTAGCGAAAATATGCTATGAAATAGGAAACCGCCATGCGGCTTTATACTATGGCGAGTCTCAATTTGAATTTAAAACACCATTTGAAAAGCCCACGCTAGCGTTACTAGAAAAGCTAGGGGTTCAAAATCGTGTTTTAAGTTCAAAATTGGATTCCAAAGATCGCTTAACCGTGAGCATGCCCCATAGTGAGCCTAATTTTAAGGTTTCACTGGCGAGTGATTTTAAAGTGGTCATGAAATAGAAAAATAAAAATAGAAAAGTAACAAATGGATAAAGGAAAGAGCGTGAAAAGCACTGAAAAAAGCGTGGGTATGCCCCCAAAAACTCCAAAGACAACCAACAATGCTCATGTGGATAATGAATTTCTGATCTTACAAGTCAATGATGCGGTGTTTCCTATTGGATCTTACACGCATTCTTTTGGGCTAGAAACTTACATCCAGCAAAAAAAAGTTACTCATAAAGAAAGCGCTTTAGAGTATTTAAAAGCCAATCTCTCTAGCCAGTTCCTTTACACGGAAATGCTGAGCTTGAAATTAACCTATGAAAGCGCCCTCCAACAAGATTTAAAAAAAATCTTAGGGGTTGAAGAAATCATTACGCTATCCACAAGCCCCATGGAATTACGATTAGCCAATCAAAAGCTAGGCAATCGCTTCATTAAAACCTTACAAGCCATGGATGAATTAAACATGGGCGCATTTTTTAACGCTTACGCTCAAAAAACCAAAGATCCCACCCATGCCACTAGCTATGGCGTTTTTGCGGCAAGTTTGAATATTGAATTGAAAAAGGCTTTAAGGCATTATCTTTATGCGCAAACTTCTAACATGGTGATCAACTGCGTTAAAAGCGTCCCACTATCTCAAAATGACGGGCAAAAAATCTTATTGAGCTTGCAAAGCCCTTTTAACCAGCTTATAGAAAAAACCCTAGAACTAGACGAAAGCCACTTGTGTGCAGCAAGCGTTCAAAACGACATTAAGGCGATGCAACATGAGAGTTTATACTCGCGCCTTTATATGTCTTGAATTTTAATCTCAAATTGAAAGGAATTTTATGGTAAAAATTGGAGTTTGTGGTCCTGTAGGAAGCGGTAAAACCGCCTTGATTGAAGCTTTAACGCGCCACATGTCAAAAGATTACGACATGGCGGTCATCACTAATGATATTTACACTAAAGAAGACGCAGAGTTTATGTGTAAAAATTCGGTGATGCCACGAGATAGGATTATTGGCGTAGAAACAGGAGGCTGTCCGCACACAGCTATTAGAGAAGACGCTTCTATGAATTTAGAAGCGGTAGAAGAAATGCATGGCCGTTTCCCTAATTTGGAATTGCTTTTGATTGAAAGCGGAGGCGATAACCTTTCGGCGACTTTTAATCCGGAGCTAGCGGACTTTACAATTTTTGTGATTGATGTGGCTGAGGGCGATAAAATCCCCAGGAAAGGCGGGCCAGGAATCACGCGCTCAGACTTGCTTGTCATCAATAAGATTGACTTAGCCCCCTATGTGGGAGCGGACTTGAAAGTCATGGAAAGGGATTCTAAAAAAATGCGCGGCGAAAAGCCCTTTATTTTTACGAATATCCGCGCTAAAGAAGGTTTAGATGATGTGATCGCTTGGATCAAACACAACGCTTTATTGGAAGATTGATGAACACTTACGCTCAAGAATCCAAGCTCAGGTTAAAAACCAAAATAGGGGCTGACGGGCGGTGCGTGATTGAAGACAATTTTTTCACGCCCCCCTTTAAGCTCATGGCGCCCTTTTACCCTAAAGACGATTTAGCTGAAATCATGCTTTTAGCGGTAAGCCCTGGCATGATGAGGGGCGATGTGCAAGATATGCAATTAAACATCGGTCCAAATTGCAAGCTAAGGATCACTTCGCAATCCTTTGAAAAAATCCATAACACTGAAGATGGGTTTGCTAGCAGAGATATGCATATTGTTGTGGGGGAAAACGCTTTTTTAGACTTTGCGCCTTTCCCGTTAATCCCCTTTGAAAACGCGCATTTTAAGGGCAACACCACGATTTCTTTGCGTTCTAGCTCTCAATTGCTCTATAGTGAAATCATTGTCGCAGGGCGAGTGGCACGCAATGAGTTGTTTAAATTCAACCGCTTGCACACCAAAATCTCTATTTTACAAGATGAGAAACCCATCTATTATGACAACACGATTTTAGATCCCAAAACCACCGACTTAAATAACATGTGCATGTTTGATGGCTATACGCATTATTTGAATCTGGTGCTTGTCAATTGCCCTATAGAGCTCTTTGGTGTGCGAGAATGGATTGAAGAAAGCCAAGGAGTGGATGGGGCAGTGAGTGAAATCGCTAGTTCTCATTTATGCGTGAAAGCTTTAGCGAAAGGATCAGAACCCTTATTGCATTTAAGAGAAAAGATCGCTCGTTCCATCACACAAACCATCACGCAAAAGATTTAAAAGCGCTTCAAAAAGATTAAATTCCTTTAGTCTTTTTAACCCTCCTCCTTTTTTTAACACCCCTTTTTTGACTCTATAAGCTGAAAGGCCTGAATTCAATATGGCTGTCTTTAGAGGTGTTTATCAGGCGCGCGTTGATTTCGTGCAGCTTTTGTTCGCTTTTGAGAACGCTCAAGTTTTCATTATTACATATAAAGGTCAGGCGTTGTTTGAAATGGTTGTTTAGCAGTTCTTTTAACTTGTCAAGATTGTAATTAGCATTAATTTGTTTGAAGTCATGCGCAAAGACAACGCAATACTGCTCGTTGTCTGTGGCTTTTTCTAAAAACGATCTTAATTTTTCCACCCCTATTTTATCGTGCAACTCTTTGGCTTCGTTTAAATTGTCTATCATCAGCACGCTGTTAGGGCTCATGGCGGTGTCTAAAACGCTCCCTAGAGAGCTTTGCATGGGTGTGATGTGGTGTTTTTTCAATTCATCAAGTTCCCTCACAAGGCGTTTTTCGGCGTTATAGAAGAGCAACTCTTTGTTGGCGGTCTTGAAATTTTGAGCGAAAAGCTTCATTAAGGCGATGCGAGCGCTTAAATCCTGGCTCACCACCAACAAATGCGATTCGTTACTTTCAAACCCAACTATCAAGTCCTTTTGCTCATAATCCGCTTCTTTGCCCAGATGCAAACGCATTTCATTGGCCTTAAGGATGCTAGGCATTTCTAAAGCCGTCTCGCCATTATAGATTTTATGCTCTATGGGCGCGAGATTTCTTTGGTTAAATTCTGCATGGATTTTTTTGATAAACGCTGTGAAATCATCAGGGGCTTTAGGGATACTCATCTTGGTGTGGTCTTTTTGATGCCCCCCGTTGTTGTTGAAAATGCCTTCTGGCCTGACAAGCTCACAAGCCGCATCGTCATTATTCAAAATACTATTGCTGTCTTCTGCGTCCATAGGCAAAGCGATGCGGTTGGCGATTTGAGCCATAAGGCTTTTATTGATGTCAGTGCCGCGCATGGTTTGAGTGGCTAAAATTAAATGCACCCCATAGCTACGCCCTTTTTTAAGCAGAGTGTTTAAAGACTGATCCACGCTCTCTTTCCCTTTAGCGGAGTTATCGCTAAAAAGCACCTGAAATTCATCAATCACCACAATCAGTCTGGGCATTTCGCCATGCTTTCGGTAATCATTTAAATCTTTCACATTAAACCGCTTGAACAACTCGGCTCTTTTTTGCATTTCTTTACAAAGCCAGCTTAAAAAACCCACGCCATAACCTACCGAACTCGCCACGCTCACCAGCCTCGCATGCTCTAAAATATTCGGTTCTGTGTGTGCGTTAAATTCCACCCCCTCTTTATAGTCTAGTAAAAAGAGTTGGACCTCATTAGGCGCATAGTAGAAAGCCAGGTTTTGAATCAACACATGCAAGAAATTGGATTTCCCGCTCCCGCTGTGCCCGCAAATGAGCGTGTGGTTTTGTGCTCCGCCGATCTCAAAACGCACCTCTTTGTGGTTAATATCCCACCACATTGGCACAGACACTTCAGACTGAGAGCTTTTAGTCCAAAATTTTTCGTCTTTTTGTAAGTCTTTCAACTCCCTCTTGACTGCTTTTTTTTGCTTGTAATACGCTTTAATTTTATCAGCGAAGTCTTGCATGTGTTGGGATTGGATCCCATGATCATTGATTATTTCTACATTAAGATATTTTAAGTGCTCAAAACTGGTCCTGTCTTTAAAAAACTCCGCATAGCGTTTCAAATATTCTGCGGGTTTATTGTTTTTTTCGCTCTCCAAATTGACAAAGCTCAAAACCCCATTTTTAGAGCCAAAACGCATGATTTTCTCCAAATAATAGAGCGCGTCTTTACTCAAGGCATCTACCCCGCTTAAAAAAAAGCGCTTTTAAAGGTGCAAGGGGTCTTTTTCTTTTTCGTTATAATCGGCGAAATCTTTATAACCGGCTAATTTTTCTTGCAAATTAACCTTTAAACACTCATACAAATGCTTTAGGGCTTCTTCTATTTCCTTGCTCTCGGTTAAAATCCTTTGCTGGTAAATAAAATCATTGTTTTTATCTAAAAGCCGCCACGCCAGATTGAAAATACCCCCCAAACTCAACGCATCAACTAAGATCACTTCTAATTGCACCAAAGGCACGCTGGAGAGTAAGCGCATGAGCATTTCTCTTAAAAACTACCCGTCTTTTTCATGCTCTATATACAAGCTTTTAGGGGGGAAAGGATAAACTTTAGGCAAGCAAAAATCCACATTAGTGCCATTCTTGCCTTTAATTTCCAATAAACCACAGCTTAAAAATTGTGGGTAAGCGCCCTCTTCATTGAATTGTGGCGCGTCTGTGAATTGCGCTTGAATCTGCTGACACTCTTTTGATATTCCTCTATTGGTGAGACGATCGGCTTAAGAAAACTCTCTGGCTCTTTTTTAGGGACAATTTTATCTAAGGCGTCGTCTAGTTTTTGCAACAATGCATTGATTTCAATCATTCTTTATCCTTAGATTTTAAATATTCATCATAGCGTTTATTAGCTTCTTTTTCATGCTCTTTGGCTTCACGCACAAGCTTTTCAATCTCGCTTGGTGAATGGAAATTCATATCAATTCGCTTCATCAAAGACTTGGCTTCTTCAATTTGCTCGTTGATTTTTCTTCTTTGGTATTGAGCGTCATCCTCTAAATTTTCTAAATCATGTGCGATTTTTAGCATGCCCTCTAGCACCTCACTCCTAAGTTTCTGCCCTAAATCATCTTGCATGGCATTTTCTGCAAAATCATCGTAAATCTTTTTTAATTCAAGGGTGCAACCCTCCAAATAAACTTTATGAGAAAACATTTTAACCCCTTGATTCCAGTTTTTTTAAAAACATTTTAAGGTGTAATAGCGCATGTTTTGAGCCATCATCAGTGTCTAAAAACAGCACCACATCGCTAGTCGTATTCAAAAGATAATACCCCCCATACCCGTCATTAGCGAAGATGATTTCTTCAGGCTCTAACCATTCTTTTAAGCTCTGCATAAAATCAATAAATAAGCCCTTGCCCTCTAAATTGAAATTCAAAACATGTTTGAATGTGTAAGACTTATTGCCCACCATAAAAGATCGCCACTGGCTAAAACCATAATTTGATCGTTTGATAAAGTCCTTAAACGCACCGCTCAACCCCATTTTTAGTTGATCTTCTAACCCACTCAACGCTTTGTCATTGAGCGGCTCTACAAATTCCCAATTCAATTCTGAGTTTGTAGGAATTGTTTCCATAGTGAATATCCTTTCGTGTGTTTCACGCTTAATAATAGCTCTTCTTTTACCAACGCCAAGTTCCCTAAAACATTCGCGTCAAAATGCCACAAATACCCCTTAGGAATGAATCCTTTTGCGATCTGTTCTAATTCTGTCGCATCAAAGCCCAAATCCCTATTTTTAAGCACGGCTTCTAAAGCCTTTAGGGCATGATGAGCGCATGCGGTTTTGTCTAAATCCTCTAAAGGCACAATGACGCTAAAAACGCTATCAAATTCCGCTAAACGCAACTCGTTAAAGCGGACTTCTTCCGGATAGGGGTTTTGCTCATCTACCATAAAGCCCTCTTTTTCTTTTTCTAAAAACTCGCCATAACCCAACGCTTGTTGCTTATAATTTTCATACCGCTCTAAGATAGGCGCTATTTTTTGGCTCAAATTTTCTGTAGCGCGCTATAACTCTGTTTCCAAGTTGTTAAAAGCTTCGTTTATAGCGTTCAAATCGTTGGGGAATTCTTTGATTTTTTCCGTAAAATCTTGTAAAGCTTTCTTGCAATTTTTAACGCAATGCTTTTTGGCTAATAAAAAGCTTTCGTCAAAAGAATACGCACTGCTCATCAAATCCAATTCATGCTCTTTAGAGGTTGTGGTGCGATCTGACTTAAAAGAAGCATTAACTCTGTCTTTCAAATCAGCGTATAAAGAAAAGCTAAAATCTTCCCTTAAATCTTTCAAGCGCTCATCAAAAACGCTTTTTTTAGGGTTATAAACAATCGTAGGGCTTTCAAAATCGCTCTCTTTTAAAATTTCTGGGGGCGCGATATTGTATTCGTTATCTATCGCTTCACTCGCTCTATTCAAGCGCTTGATAAATTCCTGGTGCTTATCGGTATAAAAGTTCAACGACTTTTTAACGCTCTCCCAAGCTCCCCTAACAAGTTCCACGCTCGCTTTGGCTTGAATGGAGTAGATTTCAAGCGCTTGAACTAACAACTCCACATTCCTTTTGCATTTTTCTGTGTCTTCTTCCATAATTTTTAAAGCCATTTCAGCGGCTGCAACGGCTAACGCAGTAACAGCTCTAGCAGGAGGCCAAATCAATGAGATACCAGAGGCAAGTTGCAAGCCTCTTAAAACAAGTCTAGCGCCCTTTTCATTGCTTTCGGCTTTTTTTAATCCTTCTATAGCGCCTTGTAATTGGAGTTCAATTTTTTTGCACTCTAACAGGATTTCTCGCGCGTATCCATCAAGGTTTTTGATGAATGGAGCGTATCTTTCTTCTTGCAAGGATCCCTTAAAATCCCTGCATTTTTTAACGATTTCTTTGACTTCTTCTGTGTCCGTTTTCCATTCAGCCATAAATCATCCTTAATAATATTCTTCTAAAACCCTAATCCTCTCTTTAAGCCATGCGATTTGCTCTTGCACGGCTTCATTAAACTCGTTGAAAGTGCTTCTCAAGTTGTCTAACACCTCGCTGAATTTGTCTCTTCTAGCGTCTTGCCATGAATCCAAACTATGGAAATGGCTGCTCAAGCCATTCACTTCATCATTCAGCAACTCTTTAAAGCGTTCTAAATGATCCACAAACTCCCTGACCTCTTCGGTATCCATTTGCACTCGGCTCATCTGTTGTCCTTTCTTTTAAAAATTTTCTTCATCAGAATCGGGCTTTTTATCGCCGCTGATTCTAATGCTTCCACCCCCATAGCTAGGGGGTGTTTCTACTTCTTTTGCTTGACCTCTTTCTCTTTTATACTTTTCTTGCTGGCTTTGGTGGTATGTTTTCATGCTGTCTATCACGATTATTTTATGACTACTCCCTAAATCAGCGTTGGTGAGCAATTTTTTGGCGCCATTACCCAAGCTGTTAGAACTCTTGTCTTCTATTTGGAGCGACAAATTCCAATCCTTAAACCCCTCTAAAGCCTCCACTAGCGCTACCACAAGCTTCCTGTCCCAGATGGAATTTTTCAGCTCCTTACACAAGGAAAAAACCTCGCTTGAACATTGATAATCATACAAAAACAAAAGGTCTAAATTTTCTAAAAATTCCAAATTGCAACGCTCTTTAAAATTTTTCAAAAAGCCCTCTTTTAAAGGCAAAGAGCCTTCAGTGATAGGGATTAGCCCCTTGTCTTTGGCGTGTTTGAACACCATAACGCTTTACTCAATCACGACAAACGCATACGCGTTCTTAGTCATCATAATTTTTCTGTCTCGCTTTCATAGATTAATTGGCCGTCTTTAAACAGCCCCACTTTAATGCTTTGTGAATCTATACAGCACACCTTCACTTCCACTTCTTCATGCTCTTCTAGTGGTATAAAAATCAGTTGCGTGTCATGAATGTCTAAAGTGTTGGTGTTGGCTAGAGTTTTATCGCTGTAGCGTATCTCTAACCCATCAAAGCCTACCCATTCCTCTTTAGTTTGGAAAATCTGGTATTCATCAGGCTTTAAAGAATCCCGACTGATTCTAGTGTGGAATTTCCCTTCTCTCTCAATACCTAAATCGTATTTAAACACAGGATTAGAATCTATAGAGGGCCTTTCAATCCCGCCTGCTTTGGGTCTGCTTTCTAAAAGCCCGAAAGCCACACCGGTTTTGCAAGTGGGCTTTAAATAAGGCGGGATCTTAGAAACGTCTTCTCCTGTCAGCTCTAAAATCTGTTTGTCTAATTCTTCTGTGCCTAGCGGATCATAAAGAATGAATGTGAAATCCTCTTTAGAAGTCTTTTGCTTGCAATCTTTGAGCTGCTTTTCTTTGGCGTTTTCAAACGCTTGTTTGACCAGCACCGATTTGCTCGCATTCCCGCCTAAGAAAATATGAAACGCCCGACACTCACCGTCAATATTTTCAGCCATCACTTTAGAAAACCCTGCAAAGAAGTTTTTAACGCCGTCATCTATCTTTTATTTTAAGATGTTTAAAAGCTCTTTGCAATCCACTTTGAATTCTTCGATGCTTACTTCTCCCCCATTCCTATCAAACAGGCTGATTTTAAAATCCTTTTCAAATTTGTCTATCTCAAACTCTTCATTTTCTTCTATCTTTTCTACAATGTCAGCGTTTAAATTTTCTAAAAAGGGGCGCAAACTAGAAGCAATCGTTTGCAAATTCAAGCGCGCTTCTCTAGAGTTTTGTATAAAAGATCCAAAGCGTTGCGTATCGATTCGGTCATAGTTGGGCTTAGCGATGGCAATGTCTTTTTCTTTTAGCGTTTGAAAATTTTGGCCATACGCTTCAAAAGCCAATAATTCCAATAAATTTTCACCGCCTAAATACTTATCCCCCCGCTGCTGAAATGCGTCATTTTGTAAAAGAATTTGGGGTTAGCGCTTTTTTCCCATTTGCCAAAGCCAAAATCCGTCGTCCCGCCCCCAAAATCAAACACCCCGTAATAAACGGGCTTGTCTAATTTGTCTGATTTAAAAAACCCGTAGCTTTTTAAAGCGCTAAGGGCATACGCGCAAGGCTCGCTCGCTCTTAATTCCACTTTGAACATCTTGGCCGTTTTTTCATCGTCAAAAACATGCCTGGGTAAGGATTTTTTCAAGCCTTTTTCAAAACTCTCTCTGATTTTTTCCGCTTGATGCTTTTCATACTTGATAGGATAGGATAAAAAGTATTTCAAAAACACGCCATTTTGCATGTTGTTGATGCAGCGGCCAATGTAGTAAGCATAGATTTCTATGGGGTTAAAATCCGTGCAGTGAGCGAAGCTTTCTAAAGAAAAATCCTCCTTGAAATCCCTAAAATTCTGTTTTTCATCCGCTCCAGCCCATTGCTTCAATTTGGAAAAAAACCGATACAAATCATTACCTTTAGCGCCTGAAAGATTCTTTTGGGCTTCATGCGCCACTCACATATCGTTCTTTTCTGTGAAAGGGCGGTGGCTTAAAGCGTTGTAATCTTTAAGAAACTTTTCTTTATTTCTGAACTCCACTATTGTGGGGTTTTCATACTTTTCCAAACTCTCTATATCTACATCCCCACCAATAGAGAGCAAGCGGTATTTTCCGTTGTTATCCATGTAGGCTGCAGTCGTGCTTTTAGTCCCAAAGTCAATAGCGACAACACCCTGCTTGTTTATAAGTCTTTCAAACTTGAACGGGCATAGAAATTCATTTCTTTGTCGTTATGATCTTTGCGTAAATTATCAAACCTAAAGGTTACGCTTTCTTTAGACAAGCTAGGTGTCTCTAAATCCCAAAGCCCCCCATCTAAATCAAACAATTGGCTTTGGCTATAACTCTTAAGGCCTACCGCTTCGCTATCCACCTTGAGCATCTTTTCTTTAAACGCTTCAAAATCCACAGCCACATCGCTATAAGAAACGATTTCTAAGGCTTTTTCTACGATCTCATGAGTGATCTTTTCAGCTTTTGCTAAATCCTCTATGAATTTTTGATTCTCATCAGAAAGATACCTTAAAGAAGCCTCATTATTAACAATCGCATGAAGCACCCTTAACGCTTGCTTGAACTTGATTTTCTCTTCTTCTGACACTTCTTTTTTGAAATTAATCGGGGCTTCTTCATTGAATGCGGCTTTATTTTTTAAAGACAGATCGCACAAAATCTTTACTAATGGGTGGCCAATAGGCAGTCTTAAACTTTGTAAGGGTGTTACCATGATATTTCTCCTTTATTTATGGTTTTGGTTGTTTTGAGGGTTGCTCTTTCAAGCCATCAACTCTCTCTTTGAGTGCTATGTTCTCTTCTTCTAATTTTCTGTTTTGGCGTTTTAAATCCTCTATCGCGCTTTTAAAACGCCAATTTTGCAAGTCCAGATCGCTTTTGTCTGTGTGCGATGCGATAAGCTCATCTCTTTCTGTGGATAGCGCTTTAATTTTTTCAATCAGTTCAGCGTTTGCTTTAGTTAGATTTTGTTTTTCTTTTGATAACTCGGCGTTTTCATTTTTTAAAACTTACTGATGTTCTAACTCTTTCACTTGCTTTTGTGATGTATTAAGCTGATTGTTTAGATTTTCTTTTTCTGTGGTTAGAGCTTTATTTTTGTCGGTCAGATCGGTGTTTGCTTTAGCTAGCTTATCTTTTTCTCTAGCCAGATCATTTCTTTTCCTATTCAGTTGGGTGTTTGCTTCTTGGACTTTTTTAAGCGTTTCTTTTCTGTCTTGAGCGTCTTTTGAGTTTTCTTGGGTGTCGTTAGAGGATTTTCTAAAAAAAGCGGCCTATGCAACGAGAGATTTTTACAAAGGGTTCAAAGTCTTCTAATTTGTCTTCTAATTTTTTAAGGCGATCTGCAAGATCTCTAATAGATTTTAAAAGCTCTTCATTATTGGGGGGGGTGGAAGCAGTCGTATTTGAAATATTTGTATTTTCTGTATTCGTATTTTCTACAATATGAGCACCACTCATAAGAATATCTCCCTTTATCTTATATCAATATTAAAAATGTGGTTATTGTAATTTGAGAAAACTTAAAATGAGCTTTATTATCCCCCCCTTTCGCCCCCTCTTTATAAACCCCTAGAATGTAGAATCCCAGTGGTTTAAATTAGAAGAATAAGGGTCAAAAAAGCCCTTAGGCGTGTATTGCACTTCTTTTTTTGTAGAAGCGTCTTTTGAAGAATGGTCTTTAGGAAGACAAGCGAAACGCTGAGTATCAAAGCTAGAGCAACCGCTCAATAACAACGCACCGAGCGTGCCAATCATAATACCATTTTTAATTGTTTTCATTTTATATCCTTTGTTTTGTAAAATTTGTTGTAAATCCGTTTAATTTAAAATCGTTTAATTGAATAAGCTAAACTTTAAATTACACGGCGAGAATGGTAAAATTCATTTTTAAACGAAAAGTAAATGAACTTTTAAAACGATAAAAAATTCCTCTAATTTTTGTCTTAAGCGGTAAATAATTACCACTTTTAAACAAATCAATTTTAATAATTAAATTCATTTATTATGAAAACAATCATAAATTAAAAATCATTATTAAAAATGACCGCCTAAAAACCCGCTTAAAACATGCTACAATCAAGCCAAATTCTTCAATAAAAGGTAAGCTCATGCAAAAAATCATTGACGATTCACTAGAATTAGCCAAAAAACTGCAAGATAGTATCAGTAACCATTTGAGCGAGCAAGAAAAAGCGTTCCACTCTAAAATGCAAAAGCTTTTAAATAACCCTGAAAACAAAGTCATGCTCATAGAGCTTATGGATCGGAGTTTTAGATGCCTGGACAATAAAGCCCGCTTTGAAATGATTGAGCATGTTTTAGACAAATACAAAAGCCGTGAGATTTTTTCTTCCTTTGAAAAATTGCTTTTAATGGGGTTTTTGAGCTTTGGGAAAATGCTCCCTGATATGAGCGTGCCTTTCTTTGTCAATAAAATCAGAAGCGACACGAAAGCAATGGTCTTGGATCAAGAAGAGAGCCAATTAAAAGAGCGGATTTTAAAAAGAAAGAATGAAAAAATCATTTTGAATGTGAATTTTATTGGCGAAGAGGTTTTAGGCGAAGAAGAAGCGGCTACGCGTTTTGAAAAATACTCTCAAGCTTTAAAATCCAACTACATCCAATACATTTCCATTAAAATCACAACGATTTTTTCCCAAATCAATATCCTTGATTTTGAATACTCTAAAAAAGAGATTGTCAAACGCCTAGACGCTCTTTATGCCCTGGCTTTAGAAGAAGAAAAAAAGCAAGGCATGCCGAAATTCATCAATTTGGATATGGAGGAGTTTAGAGATTTAGAGCTCACGGTGGAGTCTTTTATGGAGTCTATCGCTAAATTTGATTTGAACGCTGGTATTGTGCTGCAAGCCTATATCCCTGATTCTTATGAATATTTGAAAAAACTGCACGCTTTTTCTAAAGAAAGGGTTTTAAAAGGGTTAAAGCCCATTAAAATCCGCTTTGTTAAGGGAGCGAACATGGAGAGCGAAGAGACTATCGCTTCCGTGAAAGACTGGGCGTTACCCACATTCTCCAATAAGCAAGACACCGATTCTAATTACAATAAAATGTTGGATTTTGTTTTAGAGGGCGATAATTATAAATACATTCATATTGGCGCAGCGAGCCACAATATTTTTGAAATCGCTTATGTCTATACGCGCATCCATGCCATTAACGACCCTGTTGTGTTAGAGCATTTCAGCTTTGAAATGCTAGAGGGCATGAGCTTGCAAGCGAGCCAGGAATTAAAAGAGATGCACCAACTCATTCTTTATGCGCCGGTGTGCGATGAAGCGCATTTTAATAATGCGATCGCTTACTTGGTGAGGAGGCTAGATGAAAACACCTCAAGCGATAATTTCATGAAAGCTTTCTTCAACCTCAAAGTGGGCACGAGCGAATGGAAAGACCAAGAGCAACGCTTTTTAAACAGCCTTAAAGGAATCGCTGCTTTAGACAACGCCACCCACAGGACTCAAGACAGGAACGCCAAACAAAGCGGGCATACCACTTACCCAAACCACTCCTTTAAAAACGAAAGCGATACCGATTTTATTTTAAAAGCCAACCGAGAATGGGCTAAAAAAGTGCGCGAGAAAATGCATAACGCTCCTATTTTAGAGCTTTACCCAGAAATAGATGGGAGGTTTGAAGATCCTAATTTAACCCCTTTAGAAGTCTTTGATAAAATCCATCATAAAAAAATCGCTAGCGTGCATTTAGCGGATAAGGAAGCGATTTTAAAAGCCCTAGAAGTGGCTAAAAGCGATAAGAGTCATTTCAGTCAAAAAAGCTTCACAGAAATCCATGCTTTATTGAGTCAAACCGCCCAGCTTTTTAGAGAAAGGAGAGGCGATTTAATAGGGATTTCGGCTTTAGAAGTGGGTAAAACTTTCGCTGAAACGGACGCTGAAGTGAGCGAAGCCATTGACTTTTTAGAGTTTTACCCTTACAGCTTAAGGGTGTTACAAGAGCAGAACCCAAAAACCCAATTCACCCCTAAAGGCGTGGGCGTGGTCATTGCCCCATGGAATTTCCCTGTGGGCATTTCTGTAGGCACTATCGCTGCCCCCCTAGCCGCTGGCAATCGGGTGATTTACAAGCCCTCAAGTTTGTCTAGCGTAACGGGTTATAAGCTTTGTGAGTGCTTTTGGGATGCGGGCGTGCCTAGAGATGCGCTCATTTACTTGCCCTCTAAAGGGAGCGATATTAGCGAACATCTCTTAAAAGATAAAAACATCAAGTTTGCCATTTTAACAGGGGGCGAAGACACCGCTTATAAAATGCTAGAGGCTAACCCCACTTTAGCCTTGAGCGCTGAAACAGGCGGTAAAAACGCCACCATTGTGAGCAAAATGGCAGACAGAGACCAAGCGATTAAGAATGTTATCCATTCAGCTTTTAGCAATTCGGGGCAAAAATGCTCTGCCACTTCGCTTTTAGTGTTAGAAAAAGAAGTCTATGAAGATGAGAACTTTAAAAAGACTCTAATAGATGCGACTCTAAGCCTTAGCGTGGGCGATCCTTTTGATTTCAAAAACAAAATCGGCGCTCTAGCGGACAAGCCTAATGAAAAGGTCATCAAAGCCATAGAGGAATTGAAAAGCTATGAAAATTACACAATCCCGGTAAGCTTTGTTAATGACAACCCCTATTTGATGAAGCCAAGCATCAAATACGGCACTAAAAAAGGCGATTTCACGCACCAAACTGAGCTTTTTACGCCCATTTTATCCGTGATGAAAGCACAAGATTTAAACGAAGCGATAGAAATAGTCAATTCTACCGGTTACGGGCTGACTAGCGCATTAGAATCTTTGGACGAAAGGGAGTGGGAATATTATTTAGAACGCATTGAAGCCGGTAATATCTATATCAACAAACCCACCACAGGAGCGGTTGTTTTGCGCCAGCCTTTTGGAGGGGTTAAAAAATCCGCTGTGGGGTTTGGGAGGAAGGTGGGCATTTTTAACTATATCACGCAATTTGTGAATACCCACCAAGAAGAAGAAGATGAAAACGCCTTAAAAAACCCCTTAAGCGAAACTTTAGAGGGTTTGACTCAAAAAGGCTATGATGAGCATACGCATGAGTTGAAGCGCGCGATTTTTATGGCGAAGAGCTACGCTTATCATTATAAGCATGAATTCAGCCAAGCTAAAGACTATGTCAAAATCAGAGGCGAAGACAACCTTTTTTCCTACACTAAAGTTAAAAGCGTGGGCTATCGCATCACCGAAAAGGACACTTTAAGCGACATGTTAGGCGTTGCTTTAGCATGTTTAATTTCTCAAATCCCTTTAACGATCAGCATAGAAAACGAACGAGCGAACAAAGATTTAACCTTTTTTTTAGAATGCTTAAAAACGCTCCGAGCAAACGCCCCTATCGTTTATGAAAGCTTGCAAAAATTTAGCGAGAAATTGCATGCTTTCAATCGTGTCCGTTATCTAAAAAGCGATTTGGATTTATTGCACGAACAAGCGAGCGCTTTAGGGATGGTTTTAGCCACGGCTAAACCCTGCTTGAACGGGCGTTTTGAATTGCTGTATTACCACTTAGAGCGATCGGTTAGCATTTCTTATCATCGTTACGGGAATTTAGGCTCAAGGGTTTTAAGGCAACCAACTTGCCACAAATCATGCTGTGCTGAAAAATAAATATTGTATTAAATAAGGAGATCAAAATGGGACATGTTGTTTTAAGCACCCCTATTGTTACGATGTTTATCGCTTATTCGCTGTTAATGCTCTATATTGGTTTTTATTTTTACAAACAAAATGAAACGACTGAAGATTATTTCTTAGGCGATCGTTCTATGGGCCCTATAATTAGCGCTTTGAGTGCGGGGGCGAGCGATATGAGCGGGTGGCTTTTAATGGGATTACCTGGAGCTTTATATGTGGGGGGCTTAATCAACTCACACATCGCCATAGGCTTGAGTTTGGGCGCCTTGATTAACTGGGTTTTTGTGGCCAAACGCTTACGCATTTATACGAGCGTGATCGCTAATTCCATCACCATTTCAGATTATTTTGAAACGCGCTTTAGCGATGACAAACACATCTTGCGCTTGATTTCAGCTTTTGTGATTTTAATCTTTTTTATTTTTTACATTTCTTCAGGGCTAGTGAGTGGGGCTAAGCTCTTTGAAGCGACCTTTGGTATTCAATACAACTACGCTTTAAGCATTGGTACGCTGATCATTGTCTCTTACACCTTTTTAGGGGGGTATAAGGCGGTGTGTTGGACGGATTTGATTCAAGGGCTTTTGATGATGAGCGCTTTAATCGTGGTGCCAATCGTTATGATAATCCATCTTGGAGGGATTGGAGAGGGGATTAAAATCATTAGAGAAATCAAGCCTGAAAACCTTTCTTTCTTGCAAGGCTCTAGCGTAGTCGCTATTATTTCAAGCCTCGCTTGGGGGTTAGGCTATTTTGGGCAACCCCATATTTTAGTGCGTTTCATGTCTATCCGCTCCATTAGAGATGTGCCTAAAGCGACCACTATTGGGATTTCTTGGATGGCTATTTCTTTGATTGGGGCATGCGTTATGGGGCTTTTAGGCGTTGCGTATGCACATAAATTTGATTTGAGCTTAGAAGACCCTGAAAAGATTTTCATTGTGATGAGTCAATTACTCTTTAACCCTTGGATCACAGGCATTTTATTGAGCGCGATTTTAGCGGCGGTGATGAGCACGGCCAGTTCGCAACTGCTTGTAAGCTCTTCTACCATTGCTGAAGATTTCTATGCGACGATTTTCAATAAAGACGCCCCGCAAAAATTAGTGATGGTTATTTCTAGGCTTTCGGTTTTAGGGGTGGCTTGCATCGCTTTTTTCATTTCAACGGATAGAAACGCTAGCATCCTTAGCATCGTGAGTTACGCATGGGCTGGCTTTGGCGCGAGTTTTGGCTCTGTGATTTTGTTCTCGCTTTTTTGGTCAAGAATGACGCGCATCGGTGCAATTGCTGGCATGCTCTCTGGGGCTAGCACGGTGATTTTATACGATAAATTTGGCAAAAGCTTTTTGGATATTTATGAAATCGTTCCGGGCTTTATTGTAGCGAGCATCGCTATTGTGGTGTTTAGTTTGTTTTCTAGCGTGCGAGCAGGCACTAAAGAGGCTTTTGAAACCATGCTTAAAGAAATTGAGAGCTTGAAACGTTAATGCTTCAAATGAGTTAATTTAATCCTTAATCCCCCTATGCTCTTTAATCAAACCTTAACCCATATTTCTTTATTTTCTGGGGCAGGAGTGGGGTGCTATGGGCTTTTAGAAGAGGGGTTTGAATGCGTTGCTACCAATGAAATTTTAGAAAAACGCTTGAATATCCAATTAAACCCTATCCAATCAAGCTATCAAGCCTTGATGCGAAAAGATAGCCCTAAATTATACAACCATCAAGCCACCAACCACTCGCAAGCCGCTTTAGAGAAATTAAAACTCATTAACAAAGAGCAAGGCAAAGAATGCTTGCCTAAAAACTTGCATGGCAAACAGCAATTCAAAAGCACATGGGGGCGCCTGAATTGGAATAAAATCAGCCCCATCATAGACACACGATTTGACACTCCAAGCAATGGCACCAACTCCCACCCTGAATTGCACCGCTCTATCACGCCCAGAGAAGCCGCTAGGATACAAAGTTTTAGCGATAACTATATCTTTTATGGCAATAAAACGAGCGTTTGTAAGCAGATCGGCAACGCTGTGCCTCCTCTTCTGGCCCTAGCCTTAGGCAAAGCGATTTTAAAAAGCTTAAGAAAATGATACAAATCCATCACGCTGACGCTTTTGAAATCATCAAAGATTTTTACCAACAAAATTTAAAAGTGGATGCCATCATCACAGACCCTCCTTATAACATTTCGGTTAAAAACCATTTTTCCACCCTAAAGAGCGCTAAAAGGCAAGGCATAGATTTTGGGGAATGGGATAAAAATTTCAGGCTTTTAGAATGGATCAAGCGCTACGCCCCCTTAGTCAATCCAAACGGCTGCATGGTTATTTTTTGCTCTTACAGGTTTATAAGCTATATCGCTGATTTTTTAGAAGAAAACGGCTTTGTGGTCAAAGACTTTATCCAATGGGTTAAAAATAATCCCATGCCAAGAAACATTAGCCGGCGCTATGTCCAGGACACGGAATTTGCCCTGTGGGCGGTTAAAAAGAAAGCTAAATGGGTGTTTAACAAACCAAAAAATGAAAAATATTTACGGTCCTTGATTTTAAAAAGCCCTGTGGTGAGCGGGCTTGAAAAAGTTAAACACCCCACGCAAAAAAGCCTGGCTTTAATGGAAAAAATCATTTCCATCCACACAAACCCTAATGACATCGTGCTAGATCCTTTCATGGGGAGCGGCACCACCGGTTTAGCGTGCAAGCGTTTAGAACGAAATTTTATCGGTATAGAATCAGAAAAAGAATATTTTCAAATCGCTAAAAAGCGTTTGAATTTGTTTTAAAAACGCTATTTGAATGAGATTGTGTTATAGTTATTTAAAAGGATATTTTGAATGAAAAGAATGTTAGCGGAGTTTGAAAAAATCCAAGCGATTTTAATGGCGTTCCCCCATGAGTTTGGCGACTGGGCGTATTGCATCAAAGAGGCTAGGGAAAGTTTTTTAAACATCATTCAAACCATAGCCAAACACGCTCAGGTGTTAGTGTGCGTCCATACTAGCGATACTATCGGCTATGAGATGCTTAAAAACTTATCTGGTGTAGAGATCGCAAAGGTTGACACTAACGACACATGGGCTAGGGATTTTGGAGCGATCAGTATTGAAAATCAGGGCGTTTTAGAGTGCTTGGATTTTGGTTTTAACGGCTGGGGGTTAAAATACCCGTCCAATTTAGACAATCAAGTGAATTTCAAACTCAAAAGTTTAGGGTTTTTAAAACACCCTTTAAAAACGATGCCCTATGTTTTAGAGGGCGGGAGCATAGAAAGCGATGGGGCTGGGAGTGTTTTAACCAACACCCAATGCCTGCTAGAAAAAAATCGTAACCCCCATTTGAATCAAAATGGAATAGAAAACATGCTTAAAAAGGAATTAGGGGCTAAACAAGTGCTGTGGTATTCTTATGGCTATCTCAAAGGCGATGACACGGATAGCCATACCGACACGCTCGCTCGCTTTTTGGATAAAGACACCATTGTTTATAGCGCATGCGAAGATGAAAACGATGAGCATTATACAGCCTTAAAAAAAATGCAAGAAGAATTAAAAACCTTTAAAAAACCAGACAAAACGCCCTATAAACTCATCCCCCTAGAAATCCCCAAAGCCATTTTTGATGAAAACCAACAACGCTTGCCGGCGACTTATGTGAATTTTTTATTGTGCAATGACGCTCTCATCGTGCCTACTTACAACGACCCTAAAGACGCACTCATTTTAGAAACCTTAAAACAACACACGCCCCTAGAAGTGGTAGGGGTTGATTGCAACACCTTAATCAAACAGCATGGAAGCTTGCATTGTGTAACGATGCAACTTTATTGAATAAAATCACGCTTTTTGGCGTGGTTCAAGGCGTGGGCATGCGCCCTTTTATTTATACCCTAGCTCAAAAATTAGAGCTTGTAGGCTTTGCGCGTAACACCCAAGCGGCTTTAGAAATCGTCTTACCCGCTCACAAAACTGAGTCTTTTTTAAACGCTCTGAAAAAAGGATTGCCCCCTTTAGCGTTGGTTGAAAAAATCATTATTAGCCCTTATGATAAGGCGCTCAAATTCAATGATTTTAGGATTTTAGAAAGCAAGAACCACCCTTTAAATTTGCTCAGTCAAATCCCTAAAGATTTGGGCGTGTGTGAGGATTGCTTGCGCGAAATTAGAGATAAAAACTCCCCCTATTTTCATTACGCTTTCAATTCTTGCGCGAAATGCGGGGCGAGATACAGCCTTTTAAACGCCATGCCCTATGACAGAGAAAATTCCGCCCTAAAGCCTTTCAAGCTCTGCAAATTTTGCGCTTCTGTCTATCAAGACCCTACCAATAAGCGCTTCCACATTCAAGGCATCAGCTGCAAAAAGTGCGGTATCGCACTCAATTACAAGCGGTTCAAAAATGATGACGCTCTTTTAGAATGCGCTAAAGACATTCAAAAAGGTAAAATCATCGCTCTTAAAGGTTTGGGAGGCTTTGCTTTTTTGTGCGATGCGAGGAATTTTCAAACCATAGAAAGATTACGGCTTTTAAAAAACCGCCCCCTAAAGCCTTTTGCACTCATGTTTAAAGACTTAAAATCAGCCAAACAGCATGCGTTTTTGAACGCATTAGAATGCGAGAGCTTAATTTCTGCAAGCGCCCCCATTCTTTTAGCGCGTAAAAAACCTGACACCCAATTAGCCCCCAATATCGCTAAAAACTCCCCCTTTTATGGCGTGATTTTGCCCTATACCCCTTTGCATGCTTTATTACTGGATTTATTGGATTTCCCTATTGTGTTCACGAGCGCGAATTTCAACTCCCTCCCTTTAGCGAGCGATGAAAAAGAGATCAATTCGCTTCATTTTATTTTTGATTTTAAGCTCACGCACAATCGCGCCATTATTCATAGGATTGATGATAGTATCGTGCAGCGCGTGGATAATATTATTCGCCCCATGCGTTTGGCTAGAGGGTTTGCCCCCCTTTACCTCACTTTGCCTAAACGCTCTAATTATCCGCCACAAAAGATTTTAGCGCTTGGAGCGGAGCAAAAAGGGCATTTTAGCTTATTGGATGGCGAAACTTCCATTCTTTTGCTTTCGCCTTTTTGTGGGGATTTGAGCGTTTTAGAAAATGAAAAACACTTTAAAGAAACCCTGAATTTTTTCTTAAAAACCTATGATTTTAAACCCACGCTCTTAGTTTGCGATAAGCATAAAAACTACACCACCACTCAAATGGCTTTTGAATTTAATACGCCCTTATTGCAAGTCCAGCACCACCATGCCCACTTTTTAGCGAGCGTCTTAGACGCATTGTTACAAGACCCGCATTTAAATCACCCTTTTATAGGAATCATTTGGGATGGGAGTGGGGCTTATGAAAATAAGATTTATGGGGCGGAGTGTTTTGTGGGGGATTTTGAACGCATTGAAGAAACCGCCAGGTTTGAAGAATTTCTGCTTTTAGGGGGGCAAAAAGCGATCAAAGAGCCTAAACGCCTGGTTTTAGAAATTGCTTTAAAACACCAACTCAACAAGCTTTTAAAGCGCGTTCAAAAACATTTTAAAGAAGACGAATTAGAAATTTTCCAGCAAATGCATGACAGAGAAGTTCAAAGCATAGCCACCAATTCCATAGGACGTTTGTTTGATATAGTAGCGTTTAGTTTGGATTTAACAGGAACGATTAGCTTTGAAGCAGAGAGCGGGCAGGTTTTAGAAAATCTAGCCTTACAAAGCGATGAGATCGCCTTTTACCCTTTTAAAATCAAAAACAGCGTGGTGTGTTTAAAAGATTTTTATCAAGCGTTTGAAAAGGATTTGGGCGTTTTAGAGCCCAAACGCATCGCTAAGAAATTTTTTAACAGCCTAGTAGAAATCATTACCGCTTTAATCGCGCCTTTTAAAGAGCATGTGGTGGTGTGCAGTGGGGGCGTGTTTTGCAACCAATTATTATGCGAACAATTAGCCAAACGATTCAAAAACCTTCAAAGGAAGTATTTTTTCCACAAGCATTTCCCTCCTAACGACAGCAGTATCCCTGTCGGTCAAGCCTTAATGGCGTATTTCAACCCTACAATCATTAAAAAAGGATAAAAATGGATAGCGTAACTCTAGCATGCGGGAACGGAGGGAAAGAAACAAACGCTTTAATTGAGCGAGTTTTTATGCCCTATTTAAAAGAATTTATCGTTGCGTTTGGTGAAGACGCCCCTAAATTTAAAGCTAGTGGGGAATATTGCGTGAGCACGGATAGTTTTGTCATCACGCCCTTAATTTTTAATGGGGGCGATATAGGCAAGCTTTGCGTTTGCGGGAGCGCGAATGATGTGAGCGTGCAAGGGGGCGAACCTTTGTATTTGAATATGGGTTTTATTTTAGAAGAAGGCTTAGAAATCCCTCTTTTAAAACAAATCTTACAATCCATACAAAAAGAATTGTTTAAAGCCAACCTAAAACTCCTCTCCCTAGACACTAAAGTCGTGCCAAAGGGGAGCGTGGATAAGCTTTTTATCAACACAACCTGTATTGGTAAAACCATCAAGCCAGGGATTTCTTCGCGCCATTTAAAACAAGGCCAAGCCATTATCCTAAGCGACACTATCGCCAATCATGGGGCAAGCCTGTTTGCAATGCGTCATGAAATCAAGCTCAAAACCAATCTAGAAAGCGATTGCCAGCTGCTCTATCCCTTATTAAAACCCCTATTTTTAAGCGATCTCAAAATTCATGCTTTAAGAGATGCGACTAGGGGCGGGTTAGCGAGCGTGCTGAATGAATGGGCGAACAGCTCTAGAGTGAAAATCGTTATAGAAGAAGAAAAAATCCCCTTAAAAGAAGAAACGAAAGGGATTTGTGAGATTTTAGGGCTAGAACCCTACGCACTAGCCAATGAGGGGGTGTTTGTTTTAGCGCTCAATCAAAAAGACGCCCCTAAAGCCTTAGAAATTTTAAAAAATAACAAAAAAGCTAAAAACGCTTGCGTGATTGGCGGAGTGTTTGAAAACCCTTATCCTAGCGTGGTTTTAAAGAACGCATGGGGTTTTGAAAGGATTTTAGAGATGCCAGAAGGCGAATTGTTGCCTAGGATTTGCTAAAACTAAGACGCTTTTTAAAACCCCTCTACCCTCTAAAAATTTTTCACCTAAGCTAAGTCTACTACACTCAAGGGATTTGAGAAAACTTACAACAAAAGGGTTTTATGAGGGTTTTATGGTGGGTGTTACAAAAAAAGCGGTGAGAACGACAGCGTCCCCATTGAGATCAGACTCCATAAAAACCCAATCACCTCTAAAACAGACAGCATAAAAATCTAGGACATTCAGTTCAATAGAGGGAATTGCCCACTCATCTAAAAGATAGATCTCATGCCAATCAAAACTCTCTCTTGTAAAATACGAGTTTATTTTTAATGCAAAGAAGTTGGTAATTAGCCTAACAAAAAAGCCCCCTTACATTCCTTACCCCCTAGATCTTTATGAAAGATTAGAATAGTAACACACCTTGCTTTTTGAAAGCACTTGAGATTGAGAGCGAAGCGCACACCAAACCCCTTTTAATGGCTCAAAGTTTGTTTGAAGCTAAATAACCACAATATCGTAACTAGCACTTAATAGCGGAGCGTTTTTATTAACCCTATAAGGATTTTATTTCAAACCTCTAAAAGCTTCAAATAATACTCATAAGCTTCTTTAATGCCCTGCTCTAAAGGGATTTCTAATTCCCATTTTAAAGCCTTTTGTTTGGAAATATCCATAAGCTTTTGCTGCATGCCCACTGGTTTGGATAAATCCTTAACAAACACGCCCTTATAGTCTAAAACCTGAGCGACTTTTTCGTAATACTCTTCAATGCTGTAATCCACGCCAGAGCCGACATTCATCACGCTAGGGATTGAAGCGATATTCTCATAAGCTAGAGAAATGAACCTGGCTAAATCTTTAGCGTTTAGATATTCCCTCCTGGCCGTGCCATCGCCCCACATCGCAAACTCTTTTTCATTTTTTAATTTAGCGGTGTGCATCCTGGCGATAAGCCCTGGTATCATGTGCGCTATTTTTTCTTCAAACTTGTCAAACTCGCCATAAAGGTTGCAAGGCACTAGGGTTTTATAAAAAACGCCCTTTTCAGTGCTCACGTATTCGCAATATTTCATCACAGAGAGTTTGGCTAAAGCGTAGCCTTCATTCGTTGGCTCTAAAGAGCCGTTCAATAAATCGCTTTCTTTTAAAGGGTTAGGGGCGAATTTAGGATAAGCGCAAGAGCTCGCTAGATTAATGGCCTTTTTCACGCCCAAATCCAAAGCGCTAGAAAAGAGGTACAAGCCCATGAGTAAATTCTCAACCATGTAAGTTGAGAGATCGTTCATGTTAGCGACAATGCCCCCCACTCTCCCGGCGCAATGGATAATGCCTGTAGGCTTGTATTCTTTCAAATAAGCTTGAACATTGTCTTTATCCAACAAATACAATTCGCTTTTTTTAGGGGTGAGTAGAGTAACATCAGGCTTATTTTTTTTAAAATACAACGCCGTGTTCTGCCCCACCATGCCATAGGCGCCGGTGATTAAAATAATCTCATTCATAAAAATTCCTTAAAATATAACCCCCATCTTGCAAGTAAAGGTTTTTCTGGCATTCTTTTAAATCGTATTCTAACATGTCCTTAACCAACTCTTTTAAATCGTATTCCCTAACCCAGCCTAGCTCTTTTTCTGCCTTAGTGGGATCGCCTAAAAGCAAATCCACTTCAGTAGGCCTGAAATAGCGCTCGTCTATGCGCACCACGATTTGACCCGTTTTTAAATGGTTTAAGTTTAATTTTAAAACGCCCGCCCTTTTTTCATCAACGCTTTTAATCAAACCGATTTCTTTAATCCCTGTATTTTGAAATTCTAAACCAATACCGATAAATTCAAAGCTCATTTTCACAAAATCGCGCACGCTTGTGGTCTTTCCTGTAGCGATCACATAATCTTGTGGGATGGGTGCTTGGAGCATCAAATGCATCATTCTTACATAATCTTTGGCATGCCCCCAGTCTCTTTTAGCGTCTAAATTCCCTAAATACAAGCAATCCGTTAAGTTATACGCTATCGCGCTAGCGGCTCGTGTGATTTTACGAGTGACAAAAGTTTCGCCCCTTACCCTACTTTCATGATTAAAAAGAATGCCATTAACCGCAAACAAATTATAAGCCTCTCTGTAATTTTTGGTGATGTAAAAGGCATACATTTTAGCGACCGCATAGGGGCTTCGTGGGTTAAAGGGGGTGTTTTCATTTTGTGGGGTTTCTAAAACTTCGCCATACAATTCGCTCGTGCTGGCTTGATAGAAGCGTGTTTTCCTTTCTAATCCTAAAATCCGCATGGCTTCTAAAATCCTTAGCGTGCCAATACCATCAGCGTTAGCGGTGTATTCTGGGGTTTCAAAAGAGACTTTCACATGGCTTTGAGCGGCTAAATTATAAATCTCTGTAGGCTTAGTGGTAGCGATTAAATGGATAAGATTAGAGCTATCGGTCATATCCCCATAGTGCAGAAAAAAACGCCTTTTGTGTTCGCTGTGCAAATCTTCATACAGATGATCGATCCTAGAAGTGTTGATGCTAGAAGAGCGCCTTTTTAACCCATGCACTTCATAACCCAAATTCAGCAAGTATTCAGCCAGATAGCTCCCATCTTGCCCGGTAACCCCAGTGATTAAAGCGATTTTTTCTTTCATTATTTTTCCTTTATTGAATTTTATTTATTAGGCGTTTTGATTCTGCCTGTTAAAATCGTCATCAACCCTTACAATATCGTCTTCACCGACATACTCACCCACTTGAACTTCTATGATGATTAAAGGGATTTTGCCGTAATTAGCCAGGCGGTGTAAGGTGTTTTTAGGGATATAAGTGGATTCATTAGCTTGCAATTCAAACATTTTATGATCCAACTCCACGCTCGCCATCCCGCTAATCACCACCCAGTGTTCGCTCCTGTGGAAATGCTTTTGTAACGAAAGCCTTGCGTTAGGTTTGACTTCTAAAATCTTAACCTTGTAACACCCGCTCTCATGCAAGACTTCATAGCTCCCCCAAGGGCGATACACTTTAGTGTGCGTTTGCAACAATTCTTGGTTGTTTGTTTCCACCTCGCTCACTAAAGCTTTTAAATCTTTAGCCTTGTCTTTATGAGTGATTAAAAGAGCGTCTTTAGTGTCAATAATGGCTAAATTCTCAACGCCTAAAAGAGCGCTCACTTTATGGGAAAACACTAAATTATTCTCGCTCTCTTTGGCAAAAATGGGCGTTTGATTCAGGCTGACATTTTCTTTAGGCTCGTTAGCCACTTCTTCAAAAAGAGCGTTAAAATTCCCTAAATCGCTCCATTTGGCGTTTAATCCTACCATTTTGATGTTGTGGCTTTGTTGCATTAAAGCTATATCCACGCTCACATCTTCTAAATCTTGCATGCTCTTTTCACTCAAACGAGCGATCTTTTTTTCAAAAAAATACGCGTTTTCTAAAGATTCAAACGCTCTTTCGCACCCCTTTAAAATAGTGGGGGCATGCTTTTTTAGTTCGTCTAAAAAAACGCCCGCTTGGAAAACAAACATGCCGCTATTGAAATAAAAACCCCCGCTTTTTTGAAACTCTATCGCTTTTTCTAGGCTTGGCTTTTCAATGAACCGCTTCACATCTAAACCATTAGGGCTTTCAATATACCCAAATTCCGTGTTGGGCTTTTCAATACTCACCCCAAAAGTGACTAAAAAACCTTTTTGGGCTAAACCAACCGCTTTTTTGATTGCATTTTCATACGCTTGAAGGTCTTTAATCAGATGATCGCTTGGCGTAACGATGAGTAAATCTTCTTTATCGCTCATTAAAGCGCTCAAAGCAATGGCGTTAGCGGTGTTTTTACTCAAGCTCTCTAATAAAAAACCCACGCTTTTGTTTTTGATTTCGCTCTCTATTTCTTCTAGGGCTAAAAAATAATGCTTTTCGTTGCACACAATGAGCGTTTCATCTACTAAGGAAGCGTTTCTTTTAAAACTCAATTTAAACAAGCTTTCATTGCCAAAAAGCTTTAAAAATTGCTTAGGGTATAGGCTACGGCTTAAAGGCCATAGGCGTTTGCCACTCCCCCCACTCAGTAAGATATTTTTAATTTTCATGCGTTTTCTTGTCAAGCTCTCTTTTGTTTTTTAGGGTTATTATAGCGTTTTTAATCGGGTGTTTTTGAGTCACTTCAAAAACTCAGCGATGACTTCATTCTCTCTGGGTATAGGGAAGAAGATGTCAGTATTGGGCGAAATGAAGACCCTGCTCCCCTCTCTAACCACCACAATAGGAGCGATTTTGCTCTTGTCTCTTAAAATTTGATTGACCACTTGATTGATCCCCATGCCGCTTTGTCTCATCAATTGCAATAAAAGATAATCCCCAAAGAAATTGGTCACCTCTTCTTTATTGCCCCTGTTGTTTAAAGCCGAAGTGATCCCAATCAATAAGCCGTTGGTGAGCGTAGAAAGCAGTAACGGCACGCCATAACGCTGGAAATTCCTTTCAATCAATTCCCCCACCAAGCCGTTATAGCCTTTAATGTCCGCCCCTTTAGCGTTAGTGAGCATGATATTGATGCCATGGGGAGTGATGATGCGGCTCCACACAATATCCAAGCGGTATTCGCCCATTTTGTTGTTGTTGCTGTAATAGCCTATGACTTTAGAGCCTTTGGGGATTAAGACGGCCTTGCCCATGCTTGCAAAAATATCGCTCTCCACTTGTGCGATGACTTTACCAGCGATCTGGCTAGAAATAGGCGTGATGAGAAAGGCGGGTATCATTTTATCGGCTGTAATGGTGCGTAAAAGCTTGTTTTCATTAGTAGCGATGTCTTTTTCTTTAAGGTTAGTAAAACCATCAATGCCCTTAGGGTTATCCATGGGGAAAATCAGGTTTTCTTCGTAATTTTTAGGGCTTTGTTTGAAAGGGGTAATGCGAGAGGCTAGTAAATCTAATTGCTTTAGAGAAAAGTCTTTTTTAGGGGGGGTTGTGTTTGGATCTATGGGAGGGTTCTTAAAAGTTTCTTCTTTAGAAGAGTTCATTTCTTTGGAGTTTAGGGCTTTTAAAGCGGCTTTTAGCTGTTCTTGTAAGGCTTTGATGGTAGCGTCTTTGGAGCTTTCTGTGGGAGTTGGCTGTGTGTTTTGAGTGAAGGTGTAGTCTTGTAAGGGGTATTTCACCTCATCGTCATTCAAAAGGTTTTGTTGGTTATTTAAGGGGGCTTTTGGCTTTTGATGATAGACTAAAGAAATGGTTGTAATCGTTGCAAAACCCCCCACAAAAACAAGCGCCCCCTTAAGCCACTTATTCATCTTTACCCTTTTTGACAAAACGGATACACAAATAGTCCTTGCCCAGCCTTAAAGTCCATTTAGCCGAAACGTCTTCAGCGATAATGTAATCGCCCACAATCCTAGTATTCACCGGGTTATCATAGCCATCAACGACTTTATAAATCACCGGGAATTTAGAGAGCGCTAATTTTTTGTCAAATTTGAAATAAGTGAATTGCTTGTCGTTAAAAATTTCTTCAGGCATCAAAGAGAGTTTGGATTTTTTAGAACAAATCCCTAAACAATACCATTTCCTTTGAGAGCTTTTTAAAGCCCTATAACCTTTTTGAATGTCTTTTTTAACGATTTTCATGGCGTTAGTGTTATCGCCAATAGTTATAGTCTCTTCTTCTTTTTCTTTGGTTTCTTCTTTTTCTTCTTTTAAGGGCTTGTTGTTTGTGGGGGCATTTTCAAAGGTATTTTCTTTATTTTCTTTATTTTGCGGCTTCATAAAAGCGTTGGAGTAATAGTTTTTATCGTCTATGAAAACCTGTAAATTAGGGTGTTTGGAGCTAGTGAAAGTGGTAGAAAACACATAGAAAGAAAAAATCTTACCCTCATTGTCAATCACGCTGATATTAGAATCCACGCCAATTTGTAGGGGCTTGATGAGTAAAATGCGATCGTTACTTTCTAAGATTTTCGCGTCAAAGCCCACATTATCCCCTAAAACAAAATCGCTAATGGGTTTTGAAAAAAACAATAAGGTCGCCATCGCATAACGCAAGCGGATTTTATAGGTTTGCCCTTGAAAGTAATCAATGTTCAAAGTGTTGGACATTTTTGAGCGGTTTTTGTCAAAAAAGCTCCCTTGAGTGGCGTTTAAATCCTGCATAGGGTGGTTTAAATTCGCTGGGGCTGTTTCGTTAGCTTCTTCTAAAAAATCATCGGCTTTTAAAGCGCTAAAAGCCAACAAAAATCCCATGAGAGCGTATAAAACCTTACGCATCAATCGCCCCTATTAGTCGGCACGATTTCAGTGATGCTGTAGCGAGTGATTTTAAAGCCGGTAGGGTTTTTAGGCATGGAAGCGTAATCAAAATCCGGGGTGTCAAACAAATAACTCAGCACGATTTTATAACGCTTTTCATACACCAGCTTGTTTTCGTTCATGAGTTTAGCTACAATGGAGACGCTCGCAATGGGGTTATTGTCTTGCTGATAGATCGCAATATTGACAATATGGACTTCTCTTTCCAAATGGCTTTGCGCATAAATGCTGTTTTGGGTTTTAATCAAATCTTCAAAGCGTTGCCACACTTTAGAACTGCTTTGCAAGCGCACCAATTCATAGCGCGATTTATCGTCAATGCGGTTAATGCTCTCTCGGTTTAACACATACGCCCCAATGAGCGAACGAGCCAACGCTTCATTACCAGAAATGCTTTTATCCGCTCTTTGGATAATGGCGTAATGCTTGTCTTGGTTTAAAAAATCCACGAAATGGTGTTCGGTTTTTTGTAAGGGTAGAATGCTGATTAACACGATCGCTAAGATAAGAGCGATAAAACTCATCAAGCCTAAGAGCTTGTAAGCGATTTTCAAGCGGTTCCTTTCCAACCGAAACACGCTTTGCATGTCCAAATCATTCACCGAAAAACCAGAAAGCTTGTTTTCTAAATGCTTTTCTTGGTGGCTTAAAAGCTCTTCTAAAAAGACTAATTGCTCGCTATTGAAAGGCTTTTCTCTCATGCGAGATTTAACCTGTTTTCATACAAAGTACAAGGGCTTTTTTTCATCTCATGCACCTTGCTCGTGCAACCAAAAAACACAAGTCCCATAATAACAAAAAAAATTCTCATTAAATTCCTATTTATTTAAATTTCATTTTTTGTATTTATTGTATCCTTTTTAACCTTTTTTTGCTTGAAATTTGGGATTTTTACATCTAATTGAGTGGTTTCTACCTTAAATGTGGGGGAATGCGTTTCTTTTTCTTTAGAAACGCTACCGCTTGTAGAAGTAGAAACGCTAGAGGGAGCGGGCGAGGTCGTGATATATTGTAAGGAATTAAGGGCGTTTTGGCTGAGGTTAGCGCTCAAATTGGTGGCGAGTTTGTAAGTTTCTTTAAGGCTGTTTTGCACCCTAAACAAAGCGTTGATGAAAAAAGGCACGCCTATGATAAAAACGCAACACAAAAATAACGCTACCACCAATAAAAGGCTTAAGTCTTGTTTTTCTTGCATGTGAGCGTCTATTAAAGCCTTAGTAACCGAAACATTCAAAAACCCCACCAACAACAAAAAAGGCTTGTAAAACCCAAGAGCGAAGCATTTTTTTAAGCATGCCATCACAACGCTCCTCCAGGTTTTAAAAAACCCAAACGCTAAAAACAGCACCCCTAAAGAGCACCACACATGCACTTCTAAATACACTAAAATGATGATTGCAAACAGCACGCTCAAAAAAAGCCCTTGTAAAATGCTTAAAAAAAGCCACACAGACATTTCATTATGGCTCAAATCGCTGATAAAGCTAATGGCATAAAAACCATGGTTAAAGATAAAATCTAAAGAAAGCGCGTGGTTAGAAAAGTTACCCAAGCTTTGAGAGAGGCTTTGTGCGATCATGTTAGGCGCAATAAAAATAGTGTTTTGGAAAAATTCATAAAAATGCATGGGATTTTTTAAAGCGTAGTTAAAGAGCGCAAAAAACCCCACAAATAATAACGCCTCTAAAAGCACGCTAGCGCTGAAGAAATTCTGTTCTTTCAAACTCCTATAAGCAAAGAGCATGAACGCCAAAGCGACCACGCTATTAAACACCAATTGCGCATGCAAGGTGTAGAGGAAAAATTCAGCGAAACGCCCTAAAATCGCCGTGAGAGGCGTGATAAACCAAGAAAGAATGATTTTATAAGCGTCATTTTTCATCAGTGTTTCAACGGACTTTAATGTAAAATTCAAAGCCTTTACGCCAGACTAATAATTCAATTTTTGGCACGCTTAACGCTTCTCTTAAAGCCTTTGGGTTGAATGAAACGCTTTTATGATTCACCCATAAAATCCTATCCCCAAGCTTTAAAAAATCCAAGCCTTTGGGCAAATGATTGCCTATTTTAGTGATGATAAAACGCTCGTCTAAAGCGATGCCATAGCGCTCTAAAAAAGTGTCTTTGAGTAAAAACCCCCCATAACGCTTATTGACTTTGAGCGTTACTTCTTTGATTTGATGGTTTCGTTTGATTTTCACTTTGGCAAGGCTTTGGTATGAAAGATTGCTCACCACCCATTCAAACTCCGCTAACGAATGGATCTTGTAATCATTGATCGCTAGGATTTCATCGTTTTTTAAAAAAGGGTTTTTAGGGAAAAAGGGATCAAATTGCGCTACCACTAAACGCTTATGATGTTCTTCTAAACGCACCCCAATATCCCCATAATAAGGCTCTTGTTGGTTTAAAAAGCGCTTGATAAATTTCGTTTCTATAAAGCCGTTCCCCCCTACCCCTAGCCCTAACATTTGATAGCAAATATTGCTGATAACGCCATTTTTTTGAGTCTTTTGCGAAATTTGAGCGTAGCGATCATAGCCTTTTTGCCCCACCAATAATCGCACTTCTGTGGCTTCTTTATCCCCTATACTAGCCATTGGCCTTATAAGGGCGTCTTTGTCCAAATCCCTTAATGTATAAACATACTCGCTTGGCGCGCTTTGTAACAAATACAGCCCTACAAAAGGATCGGATTTGATGACTTTGGCGTGTTTAGGGTAGGTTTTGGAATAATATAAATACACGCCCTTAGGCAGTTCTTTTAAAGCCACGCCCCCTTTTTGAAGGCTCGCTTTTTTAAAAAAAGCCTGACAATACTTGAAATCATAAGCCCCTAAGCCATTCAAAAAACCCAACAGAGCGATAAAAACGATAAGGGCTTTATAAAGCATCACAATTTAGCGAAATTCCCCAACATGTTAAAGGCTAAATTTTTTCGGTTTTCTTCTACGGCTTTATACCCGTCATTCAAAGCGCTCATCAAATAGATTTGCATCGCTTCTTTATCTTCTAACAGGCTGTCATCAATTTGCAAATCCACTAATTCCCCCAACCCATTAAAACTCACGCTCACCATTCCCCCACCGCTTTTGGAAGTGTGGATCGTGTCTTTATTTTTTTCTTCTAGTTGGGAAAACTCTTTTTTCATGCCGTCTAACAACCCGCTTAACCCACCCAATTGACTAAAATCCATCTCTAACCCTTTTTTAAAATTTCGTTTTTTTCATCCACTAGCACGATGTTTGGCTTGTGCGCGTTGATTTCATCTTCGTTCATGCTCGCATAAGCTAAAATGATCACCACATCGCCTATGGCCACTTTTCTGGCTGCTGCACCATTGACGCAAATTTCGCCCCTTTTTTTCCCTAAAATCACATAGGTACTGAAGCGTTCGCCGTTATTGACATCCACGATTTCCACTTTCATGCCCTCTCTGAGCTTAGCGAACTTGGCTAAATCCTCATCTATGGTGATCGAGCCTACGTAATTGAGATTAGCGTCTGTGATAGTAGCCCTATGGATTTTACTATAAAGCATTTCAAAAGTCATTTTTTTTCACCTTTTGCAAGCACTTGATTTCTTTTAAAACCAATTGGTTTTTTTCTAGCAAGCAAGCGATCTTACAAGGTTTTTTAAGCGATTGCAAGAGCAGTATATCGCTTAATCTAGTTTTGATTTCATTATGAATGATTTTTTTAATTTCCCTCGCTCCTAAAGTCGTTTGGTAGCTTTTTTGTGCGATGAATTTCAAAACTTCTTTATGGAATTTTAAGGTTATGTCTTGCTCTAGCGCTAGGGCTTTTAATTTGTCTAATTCCACAGAAACAATGCGTTCAAAATCCTCCAAACTGAGCGCATTAAACGGCACGATCGCATCAATCCTGGAGCGTAATTCAGGGGTCAAAAGCTCTTTAACGGCTTTATCATACTTGGTATTTTTAGCGCTAAAAAACCCTAGCGTGTCCTTATCCTTACTCCCCACATTTGAAGTCATAATCAAAATCACATGCTTAAAACTCGCCTGATTGCCTAAATTATCGCTCAAAGTGGCGTTATCCATCACTTGCAACAACAAATCATACACATTAGAATGGGCTTTTTCTATTTCATCTAAAAGCAGCAAACAATGCGGGTGTTTTTTAATCGCATTCACCAATAACCCCCCTTGCTCAAACCCCACATAACCGCTAGGACTCCCGATGAGCTTTGCCACGCTATGGGCCTCTTTGTATTCGCTCATGTCAAAGCGTTCAAAATGCAAATTCAAATTCAAGGCCAGCTCTTTAGCCAATTCTGTTTTCCCCACCCCACTAGGCCCCACGAATAAAAAGCTCCCCACAGGCTTATTTTTTGCAGAAAGCCCGCAATACTGGATTTTAATCGCATTGCTGACGATACTAATCGCTTCTGCTTGGGCAAAAATCTTATTTTTAAGCGATTTTTCCAAGTTCCTTAAAAGGGCTTTTTTATCGTTGCTCAAACGCATTTTAGGGATTTTAAGCTTCAGAGCGAGTGCTTCTTTCACGTCATCAACGCCGATTTTTTTGCCCTTTTTAGGACTGATTTTTTTCCTCGATCCCACCTCATCTAGCAATTCAATCGCTTTATCCGGCAAGAATTTATCATGCATGTAATCGCTCGTTAAATCCACGCATGCCTTAAACACGCTCTCATCATAACGCACCTGGTGGTGTTCTTCATAAAGAGGAGCGATCTTTTTCAAAATCAAGTAACACGCTTCTTTAGAAGGCTCTTCAACTTTTATGACTGAAAAGCGCCTATTAAAAGCCTTGTCTTTTTCAAACACGCTGCGGTATTCTTCAAAAGTGGTCGCTCCTAAACATTTCAAGCTCCCATCTGTTAGAACCGGTTTTAATATATTCGCCGCATCCAAGCTCCCAGCGTTACTGCTCCCTGCGCCTAAAAGGGTGTGGATTTCGTCAATGAATAAAATAATACGGCCGTTTTGTTGGATTTCTTTGAGCGTTTTTTTCAAGCGTTTTTCAAAATCCCCTCTGTATTTCGCCCCAGCCACCATTAAAGCTAAATCCAAAGAATAGACTTCATATTCTTGCAAAAACTCCGGCACTTCTTTTTGAGCGATTTTTAAAGCCAAAGCTTCAGCGATGGAGGTTTTCCCTACGCCCGCTTCACCAATTAAAAGCGGGTTATTCTTTTTTCTGCGCCCTAAAATTTCTATCACTCTTAAAATCTCTTCTTCTCTGCCAATGACTGGATCTAAAGCGTTATCTTGGGCTAAAGCGCTCAAGTTTTTAGCGTATTTTTTTAGGGGAGTGTTTTTGGGCGCTTCTTCATTATCATTAATGTCATTAGGAATACCATGGTTATCCAAATCCAATAAAGCAGGATTAGAATACAAACGAGCGATGCCAAAACTATCCATGAGTTTTGAAGCGTAACAATCGGGGTGATCCAGCATTAAAATAAGCAGTTCTTCCACGCCCACGCTCTCAAAACAACTCGCATACATTCTTTTAAGCATTCTTAATAGCACAAAACTCCTAGCAGGCATTTTGGCTGGATCGCTCTTTAAAGGCACGTATTGCAACAAATAGTCTTTAAGGATTTGTTTTAATTTATCATAGTTATCTCTTTCTAAAGCGCCAATAATCTTTTCCCCGCTCTCATGTTCTAAGATGACTAACAGCACATGCTCTGTGGTGCAAAGGGCGTGGTTAAGATCTAGGGCTAAATTTAAAGCTCGGTTTAGGACTTCATTGAGATCTTGATTGAATTTAGCCATTATCTTATCTCTTCTACCAATAATTTTAAAGGGAGATCTAGCTCTCTGGCTTTGTCCCTAACCCATGCTGCCCTATGCCTGGCAATATCATAAGGATAGACGCCACAAACCCCCTCGCCATCACGATGGATGCTTGATGTGAGAGCTTGAGCCTCTTCTAAAGACTTGTCAAAAAAATCCCTCAAAGCAGAGATCACAAATTCCGCTGTCGTAATGGGGTCATCAACCATGATCACTTGCACCATGGTGGGGGTGGGTATGTTATACATTTTCATGCTTTCATGCCGCTTATTCATGCTATTTGGCGATCACAACAGGGATACTGGATTGTTCAACAAGGCTATTTTGGTGCGAAATGAACAAACGATACAACAAATTGGATTCGCTCGCTCCGATCAATAACAAATCATAATCCTTAGCCATTTCTAAAACCACATCAATCAAATCACCGCTTTTTAGAACGCTCTCGCACTCTATATTTTCTTTTTTGAAAGCGTCTTCAAATTGCTTTAACAAAGCCTTAGCTTTTTCTTCTTCCAAGGCTTCTGTCTGGCCATAATCCATCATCCCGCTTTCGCTATAAATAAACACCTCCATGCTCACATGCAATAAGGTGAAACGGACCTCTTTAAGCGAATGGGCTAATTTGACAGCGAATTTAATAGCGTTATAACATTCTTGCGTGTCGCTAATCCCAAATAAAATATTCATAAGAACCAACCTTAAATGAAGTTTTGGTATTATACCAAATAAACCCTAATGACCCGCTGAAAGCTCAAAGATAAAGCGCTACAATCTCGCTTAGAAAAAGGACACAAAATGCTATTGAATTACGACTTTTTAGAATTTGAAAATGGCAAGACAGAGAACAGAACAAGAGACTATTCTTTGACAAAGGCTATTGATAAAGAATTAGAAGCTAAAAGACTAGCTAAATCAACTAGACCTAGAGTAAAGGTAAAAGAGGGACTATCTTTAAGAGCGACATTAGATGCGTTTGGTGATGAACTCTCACGACTTAAAAGAGAACAAAACACAGAGACTATTAAAGGCTCTACTATTGAAGCCACTAGACTTGGACAAATACTTAAAAAAATCAAAAGCGGACTACCTTTTGGAACTATCTCTGCGACTAGGCATTTTAAAGACGCTTTTATTAAAGACTTTAATGCTGACCAAAGAGCTTTGTTGATGAGTGCTTACAAAAGTGGATTGACACCTAGTAAAAATGACAAGATAACAAAGCTTTATTTAGCTCAAGCGAAAGGAAACGCTACACACCCTATTAAAGTTAAAGACTTCTTTATGCCACAAGGTAAAGTTCTCCCTGAATATGCGACTTTAGTTGGAGAGATTTATGAAATTTTGGTTAGTGTGTTAGGCGAGGGCTATGTTGATAAATTTATAGACAGCAAAGCCACAATGAGGGACTTTATGTCTAGTGAGAAATTTGTCAAAAGATACCGCTACACTCAAAAAGACAATATTAAAAGAACACAAGAGCTAAAATCTTTATTAGACAAAAAGAGACACTTTTTAGGTTATCTACAAGTAACAGGGTATTGGAAAGAAAACACTGATGACGCTCTATTCCCAGACAAAGAAGTTAGTTTCTTTGTATTCTCACACCAACCTATGAGTTTATCGTTTGATTTGGCGAGCGAATTACTACTATTGGGGAGACATTTTAATCAAGAGGCGATTTGCTATTGTGAGAACGCTATTGTGCTTGAAAACGACAGGTATCAAGTGGAATTGGTAAGCACCCTACCAAATGATATTGGCAAGGTATGGGCTACATTTGATAACATCACATTCTCCGCCCCTAGTGATTTACCAAACGCTCTCACAAGATTACAAGACCAAGTTTATACTTTCTTTAAGAAACACCCTGAAAAAGACAAATATGGCGTATCCTTTGAGGAGTTGGTTGTTAAGACTAAAATAACCGCTATGAAACTCCCCATAGACTTTGATGAAAGACTAGAGGTCGCAGACTTGGTTAAAGCTAGTATTAGAGATAGACAGACTTGTTCTAGGGCTAATGGTTATCAAAAGTTATTCTTTGCTGATGAGATAGAAAGTTGGGAACGAGACGCTGTCTTTAGGAGAGAAAAACTAAAATGTATCACAAGCAAAAGTTATAGAGCAAGCTATAACCACAATATTAAAGTGCGTAAGGTTGTCAATGCTATGCTAAAAGGTAAAAAAGTGAGTAGGACATTGATTGCTAAAGTGCTTGCTAACACCATAGACACCGATGCGGGCTATTGCTTTATCTCACCGACAGATTTAGCGACACAGCTTAACAACATCAGCCCTAGACTATCTAAAAGCATCGTTACCGCCATAGAGCAAGCAGAGGGCGTTAGACTAACTTATGCGTTGATTGACAAGGTTACCTATAACTCTTTACACAATATCTTAAGTTTCATCTTTGATATTGATAACCCTTTAAGCGACCAAGCTTTAAACCAATTAGTGGTTGAAGTCCCAAGAGAAGCACTTAAAAATGTGAAGTTACCACAAATCAAAAATGTATTGACAGCTCAAATCTTTGAGGGGGCTTACCAGTTTAAAAGTTAAACCATGCTCTTTATCAGCGCGACTAACACCAATGCCGGAAAAACCACATGTGCTAGGCTATTAGCCCAATATTGCAACGCTTGTGGCGTTAGAACGATTCTATTAAAGCCCATTGAAACAGGCGTTAATGATGCGACCAACCACTTTAGCGACGCGCATCTATTCTTGCAAGATAACCGCCTTTTAGATCGCTCTTTAACCTTAAAAGACATTTCATTCTATCGTTACGCTAAAGCTTCAGCCCCCCTCATCGCCCAACAAGAAGAAAGCCAAAACGCCCCCATTGACACGGATCATTTAATCCAACGCCTCCAAAATTTCACCAAAACTTACGATTTAGTCATCGTTGAAGGGGCTGGGGGGCTATGCGTGCCTATCACTTTAGAAGAAAACATGCTGGACTTTGCCCTACAATTAAAAGCCAAAATGCTTTTGATTAGCCATGACAATTTGGGCTTGATTAATGATTGTTTGCTGAATGATTTTTTATTGAAATCCCACCAACTAGACTATAAAATCGCTATCAATTTGAGGGAAAACAACGCCGCTTTTCACAGCATCAGCTTGCCCTATATTGAGCTTTTTAACAAACGCTCCAATAACCCCATTATGATTTTCCAACAAAGCCTAAAAGAATTAATGAGCTTTGCTCTTAAATAAAGCGCAGACAGAGCGCGCGCTGATAAAAAAGCCCATTAACAGCAAAGCGTATAAAATCCAGCTAAAAATGGGCTTGGAAATGTCAGCGCTCTCTTTTAAGGGCTTTAAAAAAATCACATTAGGGAACATGTTAAACAAATTGATCCGCCAGCCATAGTATTGCACTTCCACTTGCTGATTGACTAAACTTTGAGCGAGGGCTGAAATATCAGCCGAATTAAACTTAAAATAAAAAGGGAAGCCAAAGCGCGTGTCTTCGTTACGATAAACGGTTACGCTTTTTTTATCCTTAGGGTCGTAAGTTTGCACAAAATAGACATCTCTAGCAAGGGTTTTTACTTCCTTATTATTGGGCGTGTTTTCATTTTCATTCATTCTTTTGACTTCCACCCCGCTAATGACAGCCACGCTATAATGGGGCATGCAATAGCTCACCAAAAGCATGAACGCTAAAAAGATCGCCGTTAAAATGAACAAAACCACATTACGCACAAATTTTATCAACTTCATTCCTTATGATAGTATTAGCCTTTTTTTTTCGCATTCAAACACCAGAGCTTAAAAACGCTCTTTCACATGTTTTCAATCATCACGCTAGCAAATTCAGAGCATTTCACTTCTTTAGCCCCATCCATCAAACGAGCGAAATCGTAAGTGACTTTCTTGCTTTTAATCGCTTTTTCCATAGCAGAGACGATCAAATCAGCCGCTTCCACCCAGCCCATATGCCTTAACATCATTTCCGCGCTCAAAATAATAGACCCCGGATTGACTTTATCTAGCCCGGCGTATTTAGGAGCGGTGCCATGGGTGGCTTCAAACATGCCCACTGTGTCGTTGAGATTAGCCCCAGGAGCGATACCAATGCCCCCCACCATCGCCGCTAACGCATCAGAGATATAATCCCCGTTCAAATTCATGGTCGCAATGACGCTGTATTCGCTAGGGCGTAATAAGATTTGTTGCAAGAACGCGTCAGCGATCATGTCTTTAATGATGATTTCTTTACCGGTTTTAGGGTTTTTCAAAGAACACCATGGGCCTTTATCAATGACTTGAGCGTTGAATTCTTTTTGAGCGAGCGCATAGCCCCATTTCATGAACGCCCCTTCGGTGTATTTCATGATGTTACCTTTATGCACAAAAGTTACGCTTGGCTTGTCGTTATCAATGGCGTATTCAATCGCTTTTCTCACCAACCTCTCTGTGCCTTCCTTACTAATGGGTTTTACCCCTATGCCACTGCTTTCAGGGAAGCGGATTTTTTTAACCTTTAGTTCATTTTGTAAAAAATGAATGAGTTTTTTCGCTTCCGTGCTGCCTTCTTGCCATTCAATGCCCGCATAAATGTCTTCAGAATTTTCTCTAAAAATCACCATATCCACTTTTTGTGGTTCTTTAACCGGACTCGGACTCCCATACCACCTAACCGGTCTCAAGCACACATACAGATCCATTTTTTGGCGTAACGCTACATTTAAAGATCTAAACCCCTCACCAATAGGCGTGGTCAAAGGCCCTTTAATGGAGACTTTATAATGGTTGATCGCTTCAATAGTATCCGGTAACAGCCATTGCTCTTCTGGGCTTAATTCTTTGTGATCTTTAAATTTTTGATAGCATTTTTCGCCCACAAACACCTCATACCATGCGATTTTTTTCTCGCCTTTATACGCTTTTTGAACCGCGCTATCCACGACTTTAATCATCGCCGGGGTAATATCTGATCCAATGCCATCGCCCTCAATGAAAGGGATAATGGGGTGGTTTGGCACATGCAATTTGTTGTCTTTAATCGTAATTTCTTCGCCCTCTTTAGGTTTTTGTAAAATTTTAGGGTTGTAAGCCATCTCTTTGTCCTTTTTATAAAATTTGAGTAACTATACTAGCGCAAAAATACTATATAACCTCTAAAAATCTTTTTTGAATGCGTGTTTAAAAGTAGCGATCGGGAATAACTTGAAAAAACGCAATGTTTTTAAAAAAATATTTAATTTTTTGGCTTATAATGGAGTGCTATCATTACTAAAAATTTAAGGAAGCCAAATGTCTGTCACTTTAATCAATAATGAAAATAATGAACGCTATGAATTTGAAACGATTGAATGCACTCGTGGGCCTAAAGCGGTGGATTTTTCCAAGCTTTTTGGAACGACTGGGTTTTTTTCTTACGATCCAGGGTATTCTTCCACCGCCGGGTGCAAATCCACGATAAGCTATGTCAATGGCAAAAAAGGCGAATTGTATTACAGAGGGCATAGAATAGAAGATTTAGTCGCCAAATACAAATATGTGGATGTGTGCAAATTGCTCCTCACAGGGGAATTACCCCAAAATCAAGAAGAAAGCTTGGAGTTTGAACTAGAATTGCGCCACAGAAGCTTTGTGCATGAGAGCTTGTTAAACATGTTTTCAGCTTTCCCTAGTAACGCCCACCCTATGGCGAAACTCTCTAGTGGCGTGTCTATTTTATCCACCCTTTATTCCGCACACCAAAACATGCACACTGAAGAAGATTACCAGACTATGGCTAGAAGGATTGTCGCTAAAATCCCCACGCTTGCAGCTATTTGCTATCGTAATGAAGTGGGAGCACCCATTATTTATCCGGATATCGCACGCTCTTATGTGGAAAATATCCTTTTCATGTTAAGAGGGTATCCTTATAGCCGATTGAAACACACCACTCAAGGCGAAGCGGAAATCACGCCCCTAGAAGTGGAAGCCTTTGATAAAATCCTAACCTTGCACGCTGATCACAGCCAAAACGCCTCTTCTACCACAGTAAGGAATGTCGCTAGCACCGGCGTGCATCCTTATGCAGCCATTAGTGCTGGCATTAGCGCTTTATGGGGGCATTTGCATGGCGGAGCGAATGAAAAAGTGCTTTTGCAATTAGAAGAAATTGGCGATGTGAAAAATGTGGATAAATATATTGCGCGCGTGAAAGACAAAAACGATAGTTTCAAACTCATGGGCTTTGGGCATAGGGTGTATAAAAGCTACGATCCGCGCGCAAAAATCTTAAAAGGCCTAAAAGACGAACTGCACCAAAAAGGCGTTAAAATGGACGAGAGATTGAGCGAAATCGCTGCGAAAGTGGAAGAAATCGCGCTAAAAGACGAGTATTTCATTGAAAGGAATCTCTACCCTAATGTGGATTTCTACTCCGGCACGATTTTAAGGGCTTTAAAAATCCCGGTGCGTTTTTTCACGCCGGTGTTTGTCATTGGTCGAACCGTAGGCTGGTGCGCTCAGCTTTTAGAGCATGTCAAAAACCCGCAAGCCAGGATCACACGCCCAAGACAAGTCTATGTGGGGGATTAGGCTTTGTCCTAATTTTGCCCTAACAGAGCGTTGATGATAGTTTTAAAAAACGCTCAAAGCCTTTTTAAAGAGTAAGCGTCTCCCACCAAGCGAGCGGTAATTTTTAAATAACCGCATGCAAACGCCCCAAAACTCAAGGATAACTCTACTTTTTAAAAAACCCTTGAGTTTTTAGGCTTAGGGAACGCTCTTATAAATTAGCGTTTTATTGAAACCACCGCTTTTTAAAAACCCTTGAGTTTTTGGAAAAAATGATTGCAAAACGCTCCTCTTAAGAAAATTTAAGGAAATCCTTTTTACAATTTAAGAAATCATTCTTGCAACAAACTAAAAACAACCAAAGTTAAAAACCCTTTTTTTATCACTACCTCCATTCAAACAACCTCATTTCTTTTAAAATGACCTTTATTGGTTTAATATTTGTTTAGAAACGCTACAAAAACCTTTTTTTGAAAGGACAAAAACGCCTAATTAATATCAAAATCCCATTAATTTATACTATATTAACGAAAGCTTGCGCTATGTTCTTACTTAAAGACACACTTCCGCAAGATTTACGGACAAGATCAATCTTATTTCAAGCAATAAAAGGAGAAAACATGAAGAAAAAATTTCTGTCATTAACCTTAGGTTCGCTTTTAGTTTCCGCTTTAAGCGCTGAAGACAACGGCTTTTTTGTGAGTGCGGGTTATCAAATCGGCGAATCCGCTCAAATGGTGAAAAACACCAAAGGCATTCAAGATCTCTCAGATAGTTATGAAAGATTGAACAATCTTTTAACGAATTATAGCGCCCTAAACACCCTCATCAGGCAGTCCGCCGACCCCAACGCTATCAATAACGCAAGGAGCAATTTGAACGCGAGCGCGAAGAATTTAATCGATGATAAAAAGAATTCCCCAGCGTATCAAGCGGTGCTTTTAGCCTTAAACACAGTGGTAGGGTTTTGGAATAGTATCGCTTGGAATGTGCAATGCGGAGGTTATACTGAAGCAAATGGAATAAAAAAACAGGCAGTGAAACCTTTAACAACCAACCGGGACACAGTTCAGATCACATTACTTGTGGTGGTAGTGGTCTAGATCCGTATAAAGCCGGAATCAGTGGTCCTCTATCCATTGAAAACTTTAAAAAACTCAATGAAGCTTATCAAATCATTCAAACGGCTTTTAAGGGCAATCCTAAAGAAGGGCTTCCCGTTTTGAGTAACACAAATACAACAATGGAAGTCAAAATAATCACAAAAAGTAATAGTCAAAATCAAAATACTAATGAGACTAAGAATGTTACTAATAATGCCCACAATCTTTTAACTCAAGCTCAAACGATAATGAATGTTCTCACGCAAAATTGCCCATGGGTCAATAACAGAGAGGGTGAATTAGGCGGTGCGTCGTGGAACATTAAAAAAGGTGGGAATGCGTGTGAAATCTTTGACACTGAAATCAGTGCGATTCAAGACGTGATCAAAAACGCTACAATAGTCGTAGAGCAATCCAAAATCGTTGCTGCAAACTCACAAAACCAGCACAACCTAGACACCGGGAAAGCATTCAACCCCTATAAAGACGCCAACTTCGCCCAAAGCATGTTCGCTAACGCCAAAGCACAAGCGGAGATTTTAAACCGCGCCCAACAAGTGGTGAAGGACCTTGAAACTATTTCTCAAACCTTTAGAGATGAATTTTTGGCATCATGCTATAAGCCCTATAATGGTGGCACATACGGCACACCGCTAGGCACAGTAACTAAAGACACCTTCGCTACAGGCTGCGCGTATGTGGGAGAGACCTTAACGAGTCTAAAAGACAGCATCGCTCATTTTGGTAATCAAGAGGAGCGAATCCATAACGCGCGAAACATCGCCTACACTTTAGCGAATTTCAGCGGCCAGTATAAAAAGCTAGGCGAACACTATGACAGCATCACAGCGGCCGTTTCAAGCTTGCCTGACGCTCAATCTTTACAAAATGTGGTGAGCAAAAAAACTAACCCTAACAGCCCGCAAGGTATACAGGATAACTACTACATTGACTCCAACATCCATTCTCAAGTGCAATCTAGGACTCAAGAATTAGGCAGTAACCCTTTCAGACGCGCCGGGCTCATCGCTGCTTCTACCACCAATAACGGCGCGATGAATGGGATCGGCTTTCAAGTGGGCTATAAGCAATTCTTTGGGAAAAACAAACGATGGGGCGCGAGATACTACGGCTTTGTGGATTACAACCACACCTATAACAAATCCCAATTTTTCAACGCCTCTTCTGATGTTTGGACTTATGGCGTGGGGAGCGATTTGTTAGTGAACTTCATCAACGATAAAGCCACTAAACACAATAAGATTTCTTTTGGCGCATTTGGTGGGATCGCCTTAGCTGGGACTTCATGGCTTAATTCTCAATTCGTGAATTTGGCGAATGTGAATAATTACTATAAGGCCAAAATCAACACCTCTAACTTCCAATTCTTATTCAATCTGGGCTTAAGGACCAATCTCGCTAGAAATAAGAGAAGAGGCGCTGATCATTCCGTGCAACATGGCATGGAATTAGGCGTGAAGATCCCCACAATCAACACGAATTACTATTCTTTGCTAGGCACTACCTTGCAATACAGAAGGCTTTATAGCGTGTATCTCAATTATGTGTTTGCTTACTAAAGCATTAAACCCCTTTTTAAACCCTCTTTTTAGGGGGGTTTAACCCACTTCTTTAACTGGCTTTTCTTTTAACTCTTTTTAATCTTTTCACAAATTAGCGTTTTATCAAAAACACTACCTTAAACCAAGAAAAAGAAATTTCAAGGCATAATCGTTTGAAAGAGCGTTTGCTATTTTTACGCTTCCCACTTTTAGCTTCATGGCATGCTTTCTTATTTGCCCCACACCCTAACTATGGGGCGTGGTGAAATCCTACAACAAACACGCTTTAAAACTCTTAAATGCAAGCCACCCTAAAAAATGCACTTTCCACCCTTAAAATAAACCATAAAATCCCCATACCTACGATATAATCCTAAGATTGATTGATTTTAAGGGGCGTGTTTGGCATCATTATTCCATCTGAAGTTTTTAAAACCCCTGAGTTGTCTGCAAGCCGGTTTGCTTTATAGCCTTATTTTTGGCGTTTTATACCATTTCCCTTTGTTCGCTTATGTTTATAAAGAAAGCAACCAAGTCAGTTTTATAGCCATGATGGTTGTGGTGCTTTTTTGCGTTAATGGCGCTCTTTTTTTGGGATTAGGTTTGATCTCTATTAATTTGATGCGCCTAAGCGCGATGGTTTTTAGTTGGCTCAATTCCATCGCTTTCTATTTCATTAGCGCTTATAAGGTGTTTTTAAATAAGAGCATGATGGATAATGTCTTAAACACCAATACGCATGAGATTTTAGGCTTTTTGAGCGTTAAGTTATTCATTTTTATCGTTGTTTTTGGGGTGTTGCCTGGCTATGTCATCTATAAAATCCCCCTTAAAAATTCTTCTAAAAAAGCGCCCTTTTTAGCGATCTTAGCGTTAGTGTTTATCTTTATCGCTAGCGCTTTAGCTAACGCTAAAAATTGGCTGTGGTTTGACAAGCATGCGAAATTCATAGGGGGCTTAATCTTGCCCTTCGCTTATAGCGTGAACGCTTTTAGAGTGAGCGCTCTTAAATTTTTCGCCCCCACTATCAAACCGCTCCCTCTTTTTTCGCCCAATCATTCTCATTCGTTTGTGGTGCTAGTCATTGGCGAAAGCGCCAGGAAACACAATTACGCCCTTTATGGCTATCAAAAACCCACCACCCCAAGACTAAGCAAACGCTTAGAAAATCATGAACTCACCCTTTTTAACGCCACTTCTTGCGCCACTTACACGACAGCGAGTTTGGAATGCATTTTAGATTCTTCTTTTAAAAACAACGCTTATGAAAATTTGCCCACTTACTTGACTAAAGCCGGTATCAAAGTCTTTTGGTATAGTGCGAACGATGGCGAAAAGAATGTTAAGGTTACAAGCTATCTTAAAAACTATGAATTGATTCAAAAATGCCCCAATTGTGAAGCGATCGCTCCTTATGATGAATCCTTACTCTATAATTTGCCTAACCTTTTAAAAGAACACTCTAATGAAAATGTCTTACTCATTTTACACCTTGCAGGCTCGCATGGCCCCAACTACGACAATAAAGTGCCTTTAAATTTTAGGGTGTTTAAGCCCTATTGCTCAAGCGCTGATTTATCTTCTTGCTCCAAAGAAAGCGTGATTAACGCCTATGACAACACCATTTTTTACAACGACTACCTGCTAGACAAAATCATTAGCATGCTCAAAAACGCCAAGCAGCCCGCCTTAATGATCTATTTGAGCGATCATGGCGAAAGTTTGGGCGAAGAAGCGTTCTATTTGCATGGCATTCCTAAAAGCATCGCTCCCAAAGAACAATACGAGATCCCCTTTATCGTTTATGCTAATGAGTCTTTCAAAGAGAAGCATTCCATCATTCAAACCCAAACCCCAATCAATCAAAATGTGATTTTCCATAGCGTTTTAGGGGTGTTTTTGGATTTTAAAAACCCAAGCGTTGTTTATCGCCCTTCTTTAGATCTGCTTAAACACAAAAAAGAGTAAAATAACACGCATGAAAAGATTCTTATTTAAACAAAAATTTTGTGAAAGCCTGCCCAAAAGCTTTTCTAAAACTTTATTAGTGCTCAGTTTGGGTTTGATTTTACTAGGCGTTTTTGCGCCTTTCCCAAAAGTCCCTAAACAGCATAGCGTGCCTTTGGTGTTTCATTTCACCGAGCATTACGCGCGCTTTATCCCCACGATTTTATCTGTGGCGATTCCCTTGATTCAAAGAGATGCGATAGGGCTTTTTCAAGTCGCTAACGCCTCTATCGCTACAACTATTCTCACGCACACCACCAAAAGAGCCTTAAACCATGTAACGATTAATGATCAGCGTTTGGGCGAACGCCCTTATGGGGGTAATTTCAACATGCCAAGCGGGCATTCGTCTATGGTGGGTTTGGCGGTGGCGTTTTTAATGCGCCGCTATTCTTTTAAAAAATACTGGTGGCTCTTGCCCCTAGTCCCTTTAACCATGCTCGCTCGCATTTATTTAGACATGCACACCATTGGCGCGGTGTTGGCCGGGCTTGGTATCGGGATGTTGTGCGTGAGCCTTTTTACAAGCCCCAAAAAGCCTTAATCAAAAGCCTTAATTCCTGTTTTTATAATCTTCATAAGAAAAGTTTTTAAGGATTTTAAAACCTTGTTGATCCAATCTAGCCAGGCTTGGGAGCGGCACGCCATTAAACGAATTGTTTTTGACAATCGTATAATGGAGCATGTCTTGAAACACGATTTTATCGCCCCTTTTTAAAGGCGCATCAAAGCTAAAACTCCCCATAAAATCCCCCGCTAAACAAGTAGGGCCGCCTAAAAAGTAAGAAAACGCCCCTTGATTTTCGCCCCTTTCAACTTCAACAAGCTCTTCATCATTTTCTACGGAAATTTTAAGGATACTAGGGCGATAAGGCATTTCTAAGCAATCGGGCATGTGAGCGCTAAAAGAAGCGTCTAAAAGCGCAATTTCCTGATCGTTTTTAACGATGTCTATCACGCTTGCGATTAAAAACCCGCATTGCCACCCTATGGCTTCCCCAGGCTCTAAGATCACTTCTATATTATGATAACGCTCTTTAAAATCCTTAATCGTTTGGATGAGCAAATTCACATCATAATCGCTCCTAGTGATATGATGCCCCCCACCAAAATTCACCCACGCCATATTTTCTAAATAGGGCCTGAAATGCTTTTCCACATGCTCTAAAGTCCGGCACAAAGCGTCAGCGTTTTGCTCGCAATGCGTATGGAAATGCAACCCGCTCACCCCCTCTAACCCATGCTCTTTGACTCCCTTTTCAAATCCGCTAGGCGTAATCCCTAACCGGCTCACTTTAGAGCATGGGTTATAGATCGCTGGGGTTACTTCGCTGTAGAGAGGGTTGATCCTCAAACCCATTTTAATGGGGCTTAAGCCCAAGTTTTCTAATTGCTTGTTTTTATCTAAAATCCTGTCTTTATAGGCAGCGTATTGGTAAAAAGAGTTAAAAATAATGCTTGTCGCTAGGGGTAAAATCGTGCTCATTTCAGCCTCTTTAAAAGCCGGGCTATAAACGCAAATTTCTTTCTGGCTCTCTCGCCCCCCAAATTCTTCAAAAGCGAGCTTAGCTTCATAAAGACCGCTCGCGCAACACCCGTTCAATTTTTGCCTCAAAATCCCAAACTCACGCCAAAACGCATACCCTTTTAAAGCGAGCAAAACCTTTGCCCCGCTTTGCTGGCACACGATTTCTAAAATCTTGGCGTTTTTTTCTAAGCGTTCGCTCTCTAGCACATAGCAAGGGGTGGGGATAGTGCTGTATTTTTTCATGCTGATTCCAAAAATTGCTTAACCACCCGCTGTATGTCTTTAGGGTTAGACTTGGAGATGAAATCATCGGCCTTCAAACTCCTGGCCATGTCTTCATTAGAACTACCGCTCATAGAAGAATTGACTACGATGGGGATTTTTGAAGTCAAAGGATTGTTTTTAACCTGTTTGATCACTTCAAAACCGCTCGCTTCTGGCATTTCTAAATCGGTGATGATAAGACCAATATTACCCACATCGGTTGTTGGGTTGAATAAATGCTCTAATAAGGTTTTACCATTGATAAAATCTATATGCTTGACGCCTAGCTTGTCTAAAATCATTTGCATGGTTTTTAAAACGCTTGGGGAGTCATCAGCGAGTAAAACGCATTGGTTAGAATGGATTTTAGAAAGCGTCTCTAAATCGTTGTGTTTTTCATCTTCAATCCAAGGGAACACATCTATAAGCATTTTTTCAATATCCACCACTTGCACCAAGCGCCCGTCAAAATAGCGCGTGCGGCTCACGAGTTTGTTATTGCCTGCAGATCCCCCTAGCCCAGCGCTTTGCTCCATTTCAGTCCATTTCTTGCTCAAAATCCTATCCGCTTCATAGATCCTAACCCCTATGGTCCAGCGAGAAAACTCACAAATCATAACAATATCATCTTCGCCCTTGTCTTTTTCTATCCTATAAGGGCGTAAATCCTTGTTTTTGTTTTGGCTGTCATAATAAAACCATTTTTTCATATCAATCAAGGGAATGGTGAGCTCTCTTATAATGATTAGCCCCTCAACGAGCGAATTGTTTTCGTGGCTGATGATAGTGAGATTGCCATGGTATTTCACCACTTCACGGATCTTAAAGACATTGACCGCATACAAATCCTTGTTTTTACCCAGCCTGAAACACAACAATTGCAACTCGTTATTTTTATGCAAACTCGTAACTTGATCAATGCCCGCTAAACTATCAGCCATGACTTCCCCTTAATTTAGGTTTTCGTATCGTTTTATAATTATATCGTGTTTGTGTTTAATGCCAATGACACTTAAAAACTATCTTTGGGGGTTTTTTAAATCATTTTAAACGATTCAAAACAAACCCGTTTTTAAAACTGCGCACATATAAAATATTATGGCGGTTAGAGCAAAAGATTTGTGGGGCTGTTACAAACCCAGAAAGCAATTCCCTAGCGTCAATGACTTTGGGGTTTTCAAGCGATCTTTTACAAGGCTTTAATGAAAACGAAAAAGCGTCAATAGAATCAGCTTGAACTTCATAATTTTCAAAGGCTTTATTTTTGATGCGCATAAGATAGATTTTATGGGCAAAAATGCTCGTGTTTCTGGTGTCTGCAAAGGTGCTAACACCTGAATACAACGAAGTTACTAGCCCTCCAACAAACCCCAAATAATAATTCGCCACCGCTTGCATGCCCACCTTAAAAGTAGCCGATAAAATGGCTCTGGTGATAATGTAGGGCAATTGCTTCCTAAACTCGCTGGCGACCACCGCATCTATTGAGGCTAAAGTGTCAAAGGGCATTACTTTTTCTCCATCTTTAAGAGTGAAATTTTGATAAAACGCTTCCCCTTTTTCTAGCTTGGGCAAGGCTATACTCACGTTATAAACCGAATCAATCATAAAAATAGGCACATCAATTTTAAATTCGCTTTTTTGCGGCTCTTTGCCATCTTCAATGATGATCCAAGTGAAATGGCTCCTATTAGGGTTTTTGAAAAAAACCAAGTCTTTAGCCACGAAAGGGCTTTGACTGATCCCATAGGCTTCATTAAGATAGCCTAACCCCTTATTTTTATCCCCATTTAAAGCGTAAAACAACCCTGAAAGATACGAAACCGCCGGATTAAGTAAGCCCTGATAAGCTTCGTATTTGTCTAAATTAGAATAGGTGTTGTTTAAAATCTCGCTCACTTCTGCCCTAGAGCGTTCCATATTAATGTTGTGTTTTTTGCTAGAATCGATCTCTTTAATGGCTTTTTGAACTTCCTCATAATAAAATTCTTTAGCCCTGCGCTGGCGTTCATTCGCGCGGTTGAATTGCACCCTAGCGTTCGCGCTATCGTTTAAAAGCATGTAGTCTATCGCTTTGTAATAATTGATTAAAACGCCCTCATAAATATTCCCCCCATAAGCGCGCACGTTATCATTAATCATGGTAGCGCCCACATAACCAGCCCCTCTTGTAAAAGCACTTTGGGTTTTATCAAAGCGTTGCTCGGCTTGATCTAATACCCCTAAAGAAGTCTCGTAATCTCTTGCGTATAAAGCGCTCAAGCCGTTTTGCAAGTCCCATAAAAGAGCGTTCTTTTTTTTCTTAGTGAATTGTTTGGAATATTCATAAGCTTTTTTAGGGCTTTCTTCATAATAGAGCGTGTTAAAATGTTCTAAGTCCATACGATAGCCTATGCAACCTGTTAATGATATTCCTAAAATTACCGACATCAACAGAACGAATCTTTTCAATCTAACCCTTTTAATTGACATTTTTTTGCTTGACTAGTTTGAGCGTATCATAACATTTTTAATGAAAACATAAGCTTTTTATGGCTAAAATGATCCCTAAGCTCTTATTTAGACCTATGCAATAGGAATTTAGGGTAACGCTTCAGGGTAGGAATACAGCAGAGTCCCCTAATTTCTTGTGTGCCTTAGCCATCTGAATAGGAGTGCTTCAAAATGATATTGACTTTTTTAAACTAACTCTTCAAAAGTTTCTCACGCCACTCTGTAGGGTAGTCTTTTTGTAACGCTTTCACTTTATTCACATGACTAGAATCCGAATTAAAGATTTTCAAATAACGCCCCAAGCTTTCCAAACTCACATCAATCATGTTAGAATTCCCGTTACCCAGATTTTTGACTAAAACCTGCCTGGCATATAAAGGGGTGTTTTCTAAAAAAGAAATTTCAGTCTCGCTCAAAGGCACATTGAAATTGTGTTTCAACTCCCTAGCGTTTTTTTGCGGATACAAAATGAGAGTCCCCATGTTGCTTAAAAAACTATGGGCGTTTTTAACCCCGCTTAATTGGTAAATGTCTTGCAAAGCCAACACCACCACGCCATTAGCTTTTCTGGCTTGCGTGATTAAAGCGTTGATTTTAGTGTTCAGCAAATCGTTTTCCACATAGGATTTAAACTCGTCTAAAAAAACCAAAAAGCCGCTGTCGTTTTTCCTGGATTCTTCTAAGATTTTATAAAACAAGTAATAGGCTAAAAGCCCTAAGTCTTTAGGGTTTTGGGTGATGGTATCTAGGTTTATCACATTTAAAAAAGCGTTGGAATTGAGTGCGTCATTCAAAGCGTTAAAAAGGGGGTTATTCAAATACGGCTCTAAACTCAAGCCCAATTGGTTAGATGAGGTTCTTTTAAGCGTTTCTTTAAAGTCTAGCAAACTAAAAGCTTTAGGGTATAAGGTCTCATAAAGGCTCTTAATCGTGCTAAAAATCGCATTCATGTCTTCCAAGGCTTCTTTATCTCTTGAAGGGGCAAGATCAAACATGCTCAAAAAGAAGGATTGCAAAAATTCTAAATTCTGCAAATTAGGCTCTAAACAAAAGGGGTTGATGCTAAAAGATTGGCCGTCATGGTAATGCCCTTTAAAAAATTTTGTGAAAGAATACAGCCCTTGCATCCTGTCAAAAGCTAAAAGGCGCATGTTTTGGTATTTCAAAGCGCTCATCATTAAAAAGCTAATCAGCGTGCTTTTACCGCTTCCAGTAGCCCCTATGACTAAAGTATGCCCGTTCACTCTAGCGGTTTCTTTAGCGTTGTTGTGGTCCACTTCTTGGTTGTGGAAATTGAATAAAAAAGGGGAATAATCCAAATTTTTAAACACGCTCAAAGGGCTATTCCCCCATGAATTAGCCTTAAAACCTAAATTTTGCCTTTCAAACACCATTAAACACGCTAATGCTTTAGAAGTTAAAAAACGCAAGCGGTGGTTTAAATGGATGCGTTCAGGGAAAAAGGAAAAATACCCCCCTTTCAAGCCAAAAGTTTCTATAACGCCCACTAAATTTTCTTTAAATAAAAGCCCTAAAACTAAGCTTGTTTGAGCGTCTAAATTCTCTAAACTAGGGGCTTTGATAAGAATGTTTAGGGCGAATTTTTGCATGGATAGGCGTTTGGTTTTGACTAGTTCTTGGTATTCTAGCAGCTCGTTTTTAACGAGATTGGACATGCTGAATTTGGCCCGTTCTTTTAAAAAACTCAGCGTTTTATTGACGCTCATAGGCTCTATAGAAAAGATAATATCTAGTGGCGTCTCTTGGTATAAAAGTGCTCCGATCGCTATAGAAGTGATGCGCTCGCTCTCATAAGCTTTAATGCCAATCAAGCGGTTATAGGTTTTTTGATTAAAGCTTTCTTGAATGAAATAATCTTTTTCAAAAGTGATAGAACTAGCGATATAGCTATCGCTCAAATACCCCCCTACTAGAGGCTTTAAAGGGAGGTCAAACCCGTTAATGTATTCCGCATAAAAATTCAAAACCTCTTTAGAGCTTAAGAGTTTGGGGGCATAGTTTTTGAGCTGGATTTCTAAACTTTTTAAAGTTTCTTGTAAAAAATGCGCTTTATAAGAGAGAATGTCCTTAAAATTTTCCCTATTGGCATGCATTATGGATTTTTTCTTATGCTCTAAAACGCCCTGCAAAGAATGCGTGCTTTCTAAAACTAAAAAATACTGATTTTCATACACTTCTTTGTTTTCAAATTGATTCAAAATCGCTTGCAAGTATTTAGAGTCAGCTTGAATGTTTTGTTGGTGATCCATTTTACGCCTTTTAACCACAAGGCGTGCCACGACTTTTTCTAAAGAATCCAACGCCATCTGGCGCTCGGTGAAGAGATCTTGCAATTGCTCTGTGCTTAAATGGGTGTAACTCACCCCTTCTAAACGGAGAATTCCCACTAAGTTTTCGTTTTTAGTGAGCAAGAAATGCTCATCATACAAGCCTAAAAGGTTGTTTTCTTCGCTCATAGAATAGCTTTTAGGCAAAACCCCTAAAAAATAATTTGAAACTTTTTGTTTGATAGCGCTCAAAAGCTTTTCTAACATCCTACGCTCTATAACATTTGGTTTTAGTCTTTATTTTGCTTTTAGCTACGATAATATCTGCAATGTCTTCATCAAAAAATTCCAGCACGCTAAAGAGCGCTAAAAACCCTAAATACAATAAAAAAGCGCTCAATAAATCAATCCAAGGGAGCAAGATAAAAGGCGCAAAAACAGAAATCAAATAAGATTTAGCGTTCAGCCATAAAAATTTTTCTTTAACCGAAATTTCACGCAAATTCTTCACGCTCGCTGAGAGGATAATCATTAAAAAATTCCCATAAACCAATTCGCTAAGCTCGGGGCTTTAAAGAATAAAAAAATCCCAAACACCACGCCAAGGATCGTGAATAAAATCTCTTTCCACCGGTCTAAATTCCTCCACACATAAATAGCGATCCCTATGAAAATCACCATTAAAATCCCCTTAGCGATGGGGCTTTTGAGCTGGGCTTCTAGGGCGTTAAAAAACCCCTCTAAACCTTCAGCGAACAAACTTGAAACGCACATGCCTACTAAAAAAATGATTTTTAAAAAATGAGCGGACATCAAAACCCTTTTGTTTAATTTTAATTAACTTTATAAGGCTTTATTATCTCAAAAAAACCATAAAAATCCTCTAAAAGGGGGTCAAAAGGGGTGCATTTAATCTTTAAAAGGGTAAAAAAGCAAAGCTGAAGAGGTAAAAGCCTTACTATTCTACGATTTGATAGACATAAGAAAGATTAGTGTGTTCTTTGGTTTGTAGGGTGTCTTCTTCTAAGAGGCTTTGAATCTTTTCAAAACTATATTGTAAATGGTTGTAAGCAACAATCACCACCTCATCGCCTTTTTGTAAAAAATGCTCTTGCGCAAAAGGCATATAAGGGGTAGCCCCAATCGCAAAAATCATTTTGGTAGGGAAATTATGGCGCTCTAAAAAAGGTCTTAGAGCCTCTAAAGAATCGCCATCTTGTTGGTGGTTTAGTTGGTCTTTGATCCAGTCTAAAAGCTTTTGATAAAAAAACTCGTATTTGAGCAATTTGCTGTTTTCCCCATAAATGTGCCAAACATGATTATATTTCAAAAAAGACGCGATAGAGAAATTGTTACACACCCCCCCATAAACAAACCTATCAATAGGCAATTTCTGCCCTATGCCTTTAGAAGCTGGTGAAAAATTCTTTTTTTGGGAGAGTTTTGTGGCTTCTAGATTGCGCACAGAAGCGTCATTAAACGCCATGAAAAAATTAGGCACAAGCTTGGTTACCAAATGTTTTTCATCGTATTTAACATCGCATTCTAAAGCGATTTCTGGCTCTGCTTGCACCCTTAAATTGGGATCATTAGGCAAAATAATTTTATGGTTATCAATGCAACAACGCCCCAAATAGCAACTCTCATACGGGATATAAAAAGGGAATAACCCCTTAGGAGCGTCCTTTTCTTCGCTTTTCATGTTGATAAAACTATGACTCTCTCCCGCTTGCTCCAAATGCCCTGCAAAATTCCCCACCACACCAAAACCTAAAAACTCTTGCATGCAAACCTCCTAGCAAATAGCTTAATGAATAGAGCTTTTTTCATTATAGCATAAAAGAAAACCCCTAAAATTCTCAAAAACTCCCTTTCAAGCGAACAAATACTCTCTGGCGCTCTCTTTATCCAAAGGGTAAAGCTCGCGCTTTTCGTTCCCTATTTGAATGAGATAAGCTTGATTTTTTAAAGTCTTAGCATAGCCTAAAGCGATACGGCCGGCCAATTCTTTATCTTCTTTGCTGGCGTTTTTATCCACTAAACTCAAAGGGCCTTTACAGCCTAGCAATTCAATCTTGTCCATTAAGGGGTGCTCAATGTCTAGCTTGTGGTTTTCTTCTTCATTCCTTGCCACCACTAAACGAGCGTTATTGGGTAAGACAAAATAACGCCCGTTTTTGACAATCACGCTGTCTTCAAACACCATTTCTCTGTATTCTTTCAAATTCTTAATCTTATTACTCACCTGAATGTCCGTAAGCAAGCACCCCCCACCTGGCTTTTCATAATATTTCAAGCCGTAATCTTTAATCATTTGCAATTGCCTGCTTCGCCCCCTACCGCTCACATCTAAAAGTTTTTCTCTATCAACCCAGCCCTTTTTTTCCATGAAAGTAGGCTCTAAGAGTTTCGCGCTCATGGGCCTTAAGAGCAGTTCGTCCAAAAATTGCGGTTTCTCACCGCTTGCTTGCGTTCGGTCTAAAATGGGATCAAAACGCGCCTCTTCGCCCACTTCTCTGACTAATTTCCTCACCTGATTTAGCGCTTCTTTCCTTTGGGATTTAGGGCGTTGCCCTAGCACTTCCCCACTCAAAACAAAATCCGCGTTCAATTCAAGCATTTTATAAAAAGCGTTCCTAAACATGTTGGCATGGCAATCAATGCAAGGGTTGAAATATTTCCCATAGCCGTATTTGGGCTTGAACAACACATCGTTAAAAAATTGCTCTCTAATATCGCACACTAGGAGCTTAGCCCCGATTTGCGCGGTGGCGTTTTCAAAATACTCTCTTTTATCTTTATTCCCCCCAAACCCTATATTGAAGTGTAAAGCGGTTACTTCAATGCTTTGATCAATGAGTAATTTCATAGACAACAAACTATCCAACCCCCCACTGAATAAGGCTAAAGCTTTTATTTTTTTCATATGGCGACTAATTCTCCTTGTTTTAATTTCATAATGGCCTGGCGAGCCTTTTTCAAACAGATCATTTTTTCGCTAAACGGGAGCGAGCTTTTAGGGATTTCCTTGAGTTGCCGCTCAAAATAGCGCAAAATCAACAAACGCAATTCCTTTTCAAAACCCCCTTTTTTTAGGGGTAAATTCGCATCTAATAATAACGCAACTAATTTAGGGTCGTCTAATTTTTCTTGACACAAAGCGTCAAATTCTTGTTTTTTATGCAAGAATACCCCACTATGGATATAGCCCACCGCCAAATCCAACAAGCTTCTGTCTTCTAAAAGATAGCGGATCACTAATTTTTCTAAAAATTCCAAACTGAGCGCGTTAGAAACATGCACAAACTTTTGAGAGCGATTAGGTTTTTCTGTTTTGGGGTAAAAAGGCTGAAAAGAAATTGGCTCTCTAATCCCTAAAACATGCAAAGGCGCTTGTAAAAGCATAGCGATTAAGGGCTTGTATTCATTTTGTAAAAGCAAGGAAAAGTTTTTCAAAAACCCTAACATTTCTTTAAGGGCCTTATCTTTTTCTAAAGGATCGTCTAAAAGATAAGAACCCGCCATGCGCCTTAAAACAAATTCAATAAAAGCCATGGGGCGCGATAACAAGTCTTTTAAGGTTTCAATCTGGTTATTAGCGATCATCTCCGCAGGGTCTAGGTTGTTTTCAAACAAAATCACACCCCCCCCCCTTTGCTCTTTAGCCAACATCAAGCTCGCTTTATAGGCTGCGTTTCGCCCTGCCTTATCCCCATCATAGCTTAAGAGGATTTCTGGATCGCCTTTTTTAAGCAAGGGCAAATGCGATGGCGTTAAAGCTGTCCCAAGCGTGGCTATGGCGTTTTTAAAACCCGCCTGGTGCAATAAAATCACATCCAAATACCCCTCTGTTACAATGACTTGCTTTTGTTTGTAGATGTGTTCTTTAGCCAAATGATAGCCATAGAGTAAACTGGATTTATCAAAAAGCTTATTTTGGGGCGAATTGATATACTTGGCCGCTTTTTCTTTTAAGGTGCGCCCTCCAAAGCCCACCACTTGAGCGTTAGGGCTATAAATAGGGAACATGATGCGATCCAAAAAACGCAAATAGGTTTTATCTTTTTTATCGCTTTTGCCCAGCACGCCTAATTCAATGAGTTTGTCCTTATCCAAGCCTTTATTTTCAATGCCGTAATCAATTCTATTCGTGCATAAGCCTAATTTAAACGCTCTTATGCTCTCTAAGCTAAGCCCTCTTTTTTGCAAATAATTCAAAAAAAACGGGGCGTTAAAAAGCTCTTCTTGATACAACGAGCTCACCATTTCTAAAAGGTGGTAGTCTTCTTTATAATCATAATAAACGCCTTTGTCATACTCTAAAGCCACATTGAATCGGTGGGCTAATTTCTCTAATGCTTCCACAAACGAAAGCTTTTCAAACTCCATCACAAATTTAATGCTATCCCCGCTCGCCCCACACCCAAAGCAATGGTAAAACCCTTTAATTGGATTGACGCTAAAACTCGCGCTCCTTTCTTCATGAAAAGGGCAACAAGCCATGTAACTAGAACCTGACTTCCTCAAATCCACATAAGAGCTAATGACTTCTACAATATCTATCGTTTGCAAAAGGCGATCAATGGAACTTTTAAGAATCATTTTTCATGCTTTCTTTATCGTGCTTCTTGTTTTAAGCTGTTTGAATGAATTATACTCAATTAAAAAATCTTTATTAATAACGCCCCTTTTATCTAATCCTTATATTTTTAAACTAATGAAACTTTATACAAATAGACTTAATAATTCTTATAGTTATATTGTTAGCTTTGTTTTTATGGCTTGACTTATCCCTAAAAATGCGCTATAGTTATGTCGCTTAAGAATACTAAGCGCTAATTTTCTATTTTATTTATCAAAACTTAGGAGAGCTGAAATGAAGTTTCAACCATTAGGAGAAAGGGTCTTAGTAGAAAGACTTGAAGAAGAGAACAAAACCAGTTCAGGCATCATCATCCCTGATAACGCTAAAGAAAAGCCTTTAATGGGCGTAGTCAAAGCGGTTAGCCATAAAATCAGCGAGGGTTGCAAATGCGTTAAAGAAGGCGATGTGATCGCTTTTGGCAAATACAAAGGCGCAGAAATCGTTTTAGACGGCGTTGAATACATGGTGCTAGAACTAGAAGACATTCTAGGTATTGTGGGCTCAGGCTCTTGCTGTCATACAGATAATCATGACCATAAACATGCTAAAGAGCATGAAGCTTGCTGTCATGATCACAAAAAACACTAAAAAACATTATTATTAAGGATACAAAATGGCAAAAGAAATCAAATTTTCAGATAGCGCAAGAAACCTTTTATTTGAAGGCGTGAGACAACTCCATGACGCTGTCAAAGTAACCATGGGGCCAAGAGGCAGGAATGTGTTGATCCAAAAAAGCTATGGCGCTCCAAGCATCACCAAAGACGGCGTGAGCGTGGCTAAAGAGATTGAATTAAGTTGCCCGGTGGCTAACATGGGCGCTCAACTCGTTAAAGAAGTAGCGAGCAAAACCGCTGATGCTGCCGGCGATGGCACGACCACAGCGACCGTGCTTGCTTATAGCATTTTTAAAGAAGGTTTGAGGAATATCACGGCTGGGGCTAACCCTATTGAAGTGAAACGAGGCATGGATAAAGCCGCTGAAGCGATTATTAATGAGCTTAAAAAAGCGAGCAAAAAAGTAGGCGGTAAAGAAGAAATCACCCAAGTAGCGACCATTTCTGCAAACTCCGATCACAATATCGGGAAACTCATCGCTGACGCTATGGAAAAAGTGGGTAAAGACGGCGTGATCACCGTTGAAGAAGCTAAGGGCATTGAAGATGAATTGGATGTCGTAGAGGGCATGCAATTTGATAGAGGCTACCTCTCCCCTTATTTTGTAACAAACGCTGAGAAAATGACCGCTCAATTGGATAACGCTTACATCCTTTTAACGGATAAAAAAATCTCTAGCATGAAAGACATTCTCCCGCTACTAGAAAAAACCATGAAAGAAGGCAAACCGCTTTTAATCATCGCTGAAGACATTGAGGGCGAAGCTTTAACGACTCTAGTGGTGAATAAATTAAGAGGCGTGTTGAATATCGCAGCGGTTAAAGCTCCAGGCTTTGGGGACAGAAGAAAAGAAATGCTCAAAGACATCGCTATTTTAACCGGCGGTCAAGTCATTAGCGAAGAATTAGGCTTGACTTTAGAAAACGCTGAAGTGGAGTTTTTAGGCAAAGCCGGAAGGATTGTGATTGACAAAGACAACACCACGATCGTAGATGGCAAAGGCCATAGCCATGATGTCAAAGACAGAGTCGCGCAAATCAAAACCCAAATTGCAAGCACGACAAGCGATTATGACAAAGAAAAATTGCAAGAAAGATTGGCTAAACTCTCTGGCGGTGTGGCTGTGATTAAAGTGGGCGCTGCGAGTGAAGTGGAAATGAAAGAGAAAAAAGACCGGGTTGATGACGCGTTGAGCGCGACTAAAGCGGCTGTTGAAGAAGGCATTGTGATTGGCGGCGGTGCGGCCCTCATTCGCGCGGCTCAAAAAGTGCATTTGAATTTACACGATGATGAAAAAGTGGGCTATGAAATCATCATGCGCGCCATTAAAGCCCCATTAGCTCAAATCGCTATCAATGCCGGTTATGATGGCGGTGTGGTCGTGAATGAAGTGCAAAAACACGAAGGGCATTTTGGTTTTAACGCTAGCAACGGCAAGTATGTGGATATGTTTAAAGAAGGCATTATTGACCCCTTAAAAGTAGAAAGGATCGCTTTGCAAAATGCGGTTTCGGTTTCAAGCCTGCTTTTAACCACAGAAGCCACCGTGCATGAAATCAAAGAAGAAAAAGCAACCCCTGCAATGCCTGATATGGGTGGCATGGGCGGCATGGGAGGCATGGGCGGCATGATGTAAGCCCCCTTGCTTTTCTTGATAAAAGCCCTCTTTTTGGGGGCTTTTATTTGACAAAACCGCTCGCTTTTGAAAACATGCAACAAAAAATCTCTGTTAAGCTTTTATCATTAGCGCTCCATTAAAACAAAATCTAAAAACTCTTTCCAATACCACCCAAACAAAAGCGCAAAAAATGCAAAAATTCTAAAATTTTCTCCAAATGACAAAAAAAAACGATTTTATGCTACAATGCCCTAAATACATTCTTAATGTATAAAATCTCAATCACTCAAATTTAATTTCAAAGGATATTTATGAAAAAAACCCTTTTACTCTCTCTCTCTCTCTCGCTTCATCGCTTTTAAACGCTGAAGACAACGGCTTTTTTATAAGCGCCGGCTATCAAATCGGTGAAGCCGCTCAAATGGTGAAAAACACCGGCGAATTGAAAAGACTTTCAGACACTTATGAAAATTTGAGCAATCTTTTAAACAATTTCAACAACCTCAATCAGGCGGTAACGAACGCGAGCAGCCCTTCAGAAATCAATAATGCGATCGATAATTTAAAAGCGAACACGCAGGGTTTGATTGGCGAAAAAACCAACTCCCCGGCGTATCAAGCGGTGTATTTGGCGTTGAATGCGGCGGTGGGGCTGTGGAATGTCATCGCCTATAATGTCCAATGCGGTCCTGGTAGGAGTAGTCAACAAAGCGTAACTTTTGATGGCCAACCAGGACACAATTCAAATTCCATTAATTGCAATTTAACCGGTTATAACAATGGGGTTAGCGGCCCTTTATCCATTGAGAATTTTAAAATGCTTAATCAGGCTTATCAGGTTCTCCAACAAGCGTTAAAGCAAGGGGTGCCTGTCTTGAATAACACGAGTCAAAAGATAGAAGTCAAAGTAACAATGCAAATTAATGGATCTAGTAAAAGTGAAACTACTATTCCTACTACTAATGACGCTCAAACCCTTTTGCAAGAAGCCAATAAAATGATAAGCGTCCTCACTACAAACTGCCCATGGGTCAATCACAGTCCAGGACAAAATGGAGGTGCGCCGTGGGGTTTAGATACGTCCGGGAATGTGTGTCAGGTTTTTGCCACGGAATTTAGCGCCGTTACCAACATGATCAAAAACGCCCAAGAAATCGTCGCGCAAGCTCAAAGCCTTAACACTAACCAGCAAAGCAATCAAAACGCGCCACAAGATTTCAATCCTTACACCTCTTCTGATAGGGCTTTCGCTCAAAACATGCTCAATCACGCGCAAGCGCAAGCCAAGATGCTTGAACTAGCCGCTCAAATGAAAAAAGACCTTGACACTATCCCAAGCCAATTTATCACAAATTACTTGGCAAGCTGTAAAACAGATGGCACAACACCTAATCAAGGGGTTACTTCTAACACTTGGGGAGCGGGTTGCGCCTATGTAGAAGAGACGATAACGGCTTTAAATAACAGCCTTGCGCATTTTGGCACTCAAGTCGAGCAAATCAAGCAATCTGAGTTGCTTGCACGCACTATACTTGATTTTAGAGGCAGCCTTAGCAATTTAAACAGCACTTATAACAGCATCACCACGACCGCTTCAAACACGCCTAATTCCCCATTCCTTAAAAATTTGATAAGCCAATCCACTAACCCTAATAACCCCAGGGGCTTACAGGCCGTTTATCAAGTCAACCAAAGCGCTTATTCGCAATTATTAAACGCCACGCAAGAATTAGGGCATAACCCTTTCAGACGCGTTGGATTAATCAGCTCTCAAACCAACAATGGCGCGATGAATGGGATCGGCGTGCAAATAGGGTATAAACAATTTTTTGGTGAAAAGAAACGATGGGGGGCTAGATATTACGGCTTTTTTGATTACAACCATGCTTATATTAAATCCAGCTTTTTCAATTCAGCCTCTGATGTGTTCACTTATGGGGTAGGAACAGATGTCCTCTATAACTTTATCAATGATAAAGCCACCAAAAACAGCAAGATTTCTTTTGGGGTGTTTGGGGGTATCGCCTTAGCCGGCACTTCGTGGCTTAATTCTCAATATGTGAATTTAGCGACATTCAATAATTTCTATAGTGCTAAAATGAATGTGGCGAATTTCCAATTCTTATTCAACTTGGGCTTGAGAATGAATCTCGCTAAGAATAAGAAAAAAGCGAGCGATCATGCGGCTCAGCATGGCGTGGAACTAGGCGTGAAGATCCCCACGATCAACACCAATTACTATTCTTTGCTAGGCACTCAACTCCAATACCGCAGGCTTTATAGCGTGTATTTGAATTATGTGTTTGCTTACTAATGTTTGACTCTTTGTGAAACTCACTTTTTAAGGGATTTCTTTTAAAGCCTTTCTTTTTTAAAGCCTTTCTTTTTTAAAGCCTTTCTTTTTTAAAGCCTTTCTTTTTTAAAGCCTCTTTTTTGGGGGGGTTTGATCTTTTTCTTTTTGCTGATCCCCACTACTTTCACTTTTTAATCTTTAAGTTTTTATTTTTGTGGAGGTTTTGATGCAAAATCCTTTTTAGCATTTTTTATATTAGTTAGTGAGAAGCTTGACACTAAGTTAAGCGATAATCTTTTAAAAAAAGCACTTTTTTGGGGTGATTTTAGTTGTGAGTGTAGGGGAGAGAATGGTTTCAAAGCACTTCCTATCCCTTTAAGAAAATAAAATAAAAGAAAATGCGTTTTACAACAAAATAAGATCTAAAACAATAAAACAAAACCCCATTTTTTAACAATGAAATTTTTTAAACAAAAAAGCATTAAATTCCAATAAGATTTGTTAGATCTTGATAAAAACAAAGCTTTTTAAAACCCCTAAAAACAAGACTAACCAATAACAAAAACGCCTGGCGTCTATTGTGATCCTTATAGCATTAAATGCAACCAAGTTTTTTATTTAAGCAAAAAGCTGTTATGCCGTTTTAAGAGCGCATCATTTCTATGAAAATATTTTTCAGTTATCCTTGACAAGCGTTAAAAAAAATTGTATCATTATATTTTTGTGAGACCCGTTAGCTCAGCTGGTAGAGCAATTCCCTTTTAAGGAATGGGTCGTTGGTTCAAATCCAACACGGGTCACCATGAGCATCGTGGCTCCTTCATCTAGTGGTTAGGATACCACCCTTTCACGGTGGTTACAGGGGTTCAAATCCCCTAGGAGTCACCACTCTTTTATACGGGTTTAGTTGGATTTATCTCAATATTTTGGTCGCTTAGCTCAGTTGGTAGAGCGCTACCCTTACAAGGTAGATGTCATAAGTTCGAGTCTTATAGCGACCACCATGACTAAAGCATGCATTTTAGGCTATGGAGTTTGGATAGGGAGCGGTAGTTCAGCTGGTTAGAATATCTGCCTGTCACGCAGGGGGTCGCGGGTTCGAGTCCCGTCCGCTCCGCCACCAAGAACTTTTTAAATCATTTTCTACGCTTTATTTCCAATATAATAGTCAATCGTTAAAAATGACCCTTTCATCTAGTGGTCAAGGATACCACCCTTTCACGGTGGAAACGGAAGTTCAAATCTTTCAAGGGTCGCCACAAAAATTCCAAACTACACCCACAAATTATCTAAAAGCCTGGTTTTGCCCACACGAGCCGCCACTAAAACCAGCGTGTTAGTTGGCTCTATGGTTGTTAAAGGCTCTAGCTTGTGGTTACAAAATTCCAAATAATCCACTTCCAAGGTTTCTAAAATTTCAAGCCCTAGTTTTTTAAGCTTTTCGCACGCTTTTTCGCCCTTATCTATGGCTTGCTTGATGTTTTCTAGAGCTTTTGGAATGGCTAGGGCTTGTTTTCTTTGCGTTGCATCCAAATACACATTCCTAGAGCTTAAAGCCAAATTATCATCATCGCGCACGATCTCGCATGGCGCTATTTCAATGTCTAAAAGCAAATCTTTGACTAAATGCTGGATGATTAAAAGCTGTTGGGCGTCCTTTTTGCCAAAATACGCTCTAGTAGGATTAACAAGATGGAACAATTTTAACACGACCTGAACAACCCCATCAAAGTGCCTCTCACGCATTGCTCCCTCTAAAGATTGGGATAAAAATGTAGGGGCGTAGAGTTTTAAGCGTTGCTCTATTTCATAGGGATACATTTCGCTCGTTTTAGGCACAAACACCGCATTAACGCCCAATCCTTCACACAAAGCCAAATCCTTTTCTAAAGGGCGCGGGTAAGCGTTAAAATCTTCGTTAGCTCCAAATTGCGTGGGATTGACAAAAACACTCACTATCGTGTGGGAATTTTCTTTCAAACTCCTTTCTATCAAGCTTTGATGCCCTTTGTGTAAAGCCCCCATAGTCGGCACAAACCCCACGCTTTCTTTCAAACTTTTACGACACTCTCTTAAAGCAGCAATCGTTTCTAACACGTGCATTTAACAATCCTTTAAAAGCTCTAAAACCACTTCTCTAGGCTCTTTAGCCTGATAAATGGGGCGGCCCACCACGATAAAATCGCTTAAATTTTGTTTAGCTTCTTTAGCGTTCGCCACCCTTTCTTGATCTTCTTTATCGTTTTTATTCAGCCTTATGCCAGGGGTTAAAGTCAAAAAGTCCTTACCCAAAGCTTCTTTAACCGCCAAACTTTCAAACACCGAACACACCACCCCATCAATCCCGCTCTCTTTACCCATAGCGCTTAATTTGATCGCTTGAGTTTTTAAAGGAGCGTTATACACGCTCAAAAATTCCTCTTCGCTAAAGCTGGTTAAAGCGCTCACGCCCATGATTAAGGGGCGTTTTTTAAGAGCGTTTAAGCGTTGCATTAAAATGGTTAGCGCGCTTTTAGCGCTGCTTAAATGCACGGTGAGCATATCAATTTCTAATTTCGCGCATTCTAGCGCGGCATTTGCCATAGTATAAGGAATATCATAGAGCTTCAAATCCAAAAAAATCTTAAAATTCCCATCAATCTTTCTGATTTCATCTAAAAAAACAGCCCCATCTCTTATAAAAGATCTAAGCCCCACCTTAGCCCATAAATCTAATCCCTTTAATTCTTGCAATAAAGAAAGATTGTCCTCTTTTTTTTCTAAGTCCAATGCGACACATAATTGCATGAAAGCCCTTTAAAGTGTAAAATAACGCCATTATAACAAAAAGAAATGCAAGATTTTTAGCTATGATAAGCGTTTTAAAATGAAAACCAAGTTTAAGAAAATGAGATTTTAAGGGTTAAAGAGTGGAAGCGTTTTTAGGGGCGTTAGAGTTTCAAGAGAATGAATACGAAGAGTTTAAAGAGCTTTATGAGAGCTTAAAAACCAAGCAAAAGCCCCACACTTTGTTCATTTCTTACGTGGATTCACGAGTCGTGCCTAATCTAATCACTGGCACCAAACCGGGCGAATTGTATGTGATCCGCAACATGGGCAATGTGATCCCCACTAAAACAAGCTATAGAGAGTCCCTTTCTACTATTGCGAGCATTGAATACGCTATTGTGCATGTGGGCATTCAAAACTTAATCATTTGCGGGCATAGCGATTGCGGGGCTTGCGGGAGCATTCATTTAATCCATGATGAAACCACCAAAGCTAAAACCCCCTACATTGCAAACTGGATACAATTCTTAAAGCCTGTTAAAGAAGAATTAAAAAAACCACCCGCAATTCAGCAACCATTTTGCCAAGCGTTCATGGCTTACAGAGCGTTTGAATGTGCGCTTGCAACTCAACAACCTCTTAAGCTATGATTTCATTCAAGAAAGAGTGATGAATAACGAATTAAAAATTTTTGGTTGGCACTATATCATAGAAACAGGCAGGATTTATAATTATAATTTTGAAAGCCATTTTTTTGAGCCGATTGAAGAAACCATTAAACAAAGGAAAAGTCATGAAAACTTCTAACACAAAAACCCCCAAACCCGTTTTAATCGCTGGGCCATGCGTCATTGAGAGCTTAGAAAATTTAAGAAGTATCGCTACTAAATTGCAACCCCTAGCCAACAACGAGCGGTTGGATTTTTATTTTAAAGCGAGTTTTGATAAGGCGAACCGCACGAGTTTAGAGAGTTACAGAGGGCCTGGTTTAGAAAAAGGCCTAGAAATGTTACAAAACATCAAAGAGGAATTTGGCTATAAAATTTTAACCGATGTGCATGAGAGCTATCAAGCAAGCACAGCGGCCAAAGTGGCGGATATTTTACAGATCCCAGCGTTTTTGTGCCGCCAAACGGATCTGATTGTAGGAGTGAGCCAAACTAACGCCATTGTCAATATCAAAAAAGGGCAATTCATGAACCCAAAAGACATGCAATATTCCGTTCTAAAAGCCCTTAAAACGAGAGATAAAAGCATTCAAAGCCCCACTTATGAAACAGCGTTAAAAAATGGCGTGTGGCTGTGTGAAAGGGGGAGCAGCTTTGGGTATGGGAATTTAGTGGTAGATATGCGCTCTTTAAAAATCATGCGAGAGTTTGCCCCTGTGATTTTTGACGCTACTCATAGCGTGCAAATGCCAGGGGGAGCGAACGGGAAAAGTTCAGGAGACAGCTCTTTTGCCCCTATTTTAGCTAGAGCTGCGGCTGCGGTGGGGATTGATGGGCTGTTCGCTGAAACGCATGTTGATCCTAAAAACGCCCTAAGCGATGGGGCAAACATGTTAAAACCTAACGAGTTAGAACATTTAGTAGCTGACATGTTAAAAATCCAAAATTTATTTTAAAGGAATTTCATGAAAATCATAGAAGGGAAATTGCAATTACAAGGGAATGAAAAAGTCGCTATTTTAACATCGCGCTTCAATCATATCATCACAGACAGGTTGCAAGAAGGGGCGATTGACTGCTTTAAAAGGCATGGGGGCGATGAAGAGCTTTTAGACATCGTGCTGGTACCTGGGGCTTATGAATTGCCTTTCATTTTAGAGAGATTGTTAGGAAGCGAAAAATACGATGGCGTGTGCGTTTTAGGAGCGATTATTAGAGGGGGGACTCCGCATTTTGACTATGTGAGCGCGGAAGCGACTAAGGGCATTGCCAGCACGATGCTCAAATACAGCATGCCTGTAAGCTTTGGCGTGCTGACCACGGACAATGTGGAGCAAGCGATTGAAAGAGCGGGCAGTAAAGCCGGCAATAAGGGCTTTGAAGCGATGAGCACCCTCATTGAATTATTGAGCTTGTGCCAAACTCTCAAGGGTTAAAATGGCGACACGAACTCAAGCCAGGGGGGCGGTGGTTGAATTATTGTATGCGTTTGAGAGCGGTAATGAAGAAATTAAAAAAATCGCTTCTAGCATGTTAGAAGAAAAAAAGATTAAAAACAACCAGCTTGCTTTTGCTTTAAGCCTTTTTAATGGCGTGTTAGAAAAAATGGCTGAAATTGACGCCCTCATTGAACCGCATTTAAAAGACTGGGATTTCAAACGACTAGGGAGCATGGAAAAGGCGATTTTACGCTTAGGAGCGTATGAAATTGGCTTCACGCCCACGCAAAACCCTATCATCATCAATGAATGCATAGAGCTTGGCAAACTCTACGCTGAGCCTAACACCCCTAAATTTTTAAACGCTATCTTGGATTCTTTGAGCAAGAAACTCGCTCAAAAACCCTTAAATTGAGAGCGTTTTATATTTAATGATTTTAAAAAATAAAGAATTGATGCTTTAAAGCTTAAGTGTAGTTTTAGACAAATGATATTAAAATCAGTAACCACTTTAGAAAAACAGCGATGGAGTGCGAAAAGTCGTTTGTTTTTAACAAGTGATAAAACAATATAAAGGAATAATATGGCATACAAATATGATAGAGATTTGGAATTTTTAAAGCAATTGGAATCTAGTGATTTATTGGATTTGTTTGAGGTGCTTGTTTTTGGTAAAGACGGCGAAAAAAGGCACAATGAAAAACTGGCAAGCTCCATAGAATACAAAAGGCATGGCGATGATTACGCTAAATACGCAGAAAGAATCGCTGAAGAGTTGCAATACTACGGGAGCAATAGTTTTGCGAGCTTCATTAAAGGCGAAGGAGTCTTATACAAGGAGATCCTATGCGATGTGTGCGATAAATTAAAGGTCAATTACAACAAGAAAACCGAAACGACTTTAATTGAACAAAACATGCTTTCTAAAATCTTAGAAAGAAGTTTGGAAGAAATGGACGATGAAGAAGTGAAAGAAATGTGCGATGAATTGTCCATAAAAAACACGGACAATTTAAACAGACAAGCCTTAAGCGCGGCGACTTTAACGCTGTTTAAAATGGGAGGCTTTAAATCTTATCAATTGGCTGTCATTGTTGCGAATGCGGTCGCAAAAACCATTCTAGGGCGTGGTTTATCGCTTGCGGGCAATCAAGCGCTTACAAGAACTCTGAGCTTTTTAACAGGCCCTGTTAGCTGGATCATTACAGGCGTATGGACAGCGATTGATTTTGCGGGGCCGGCTTATAGGGTAACCATACCGGCATGCATTGTGGTCGCCACTTTACGCCTAAAAACACAGCAAGCCAATGAAGATAAGAAGTCGTTGCAAATAGAATCCATTTAAGCTTTTTCTTAGGGAAAAAGGTATAAAATGGAAACCTAGATGCGAAAATGCATCTAGTTTTTATTTTAATTTAAGGGAGACAAAATGAGTAACAGTTGCAGTAATCAACACCACAATCAAAAAGGTGATGCTAAAAATCAAAACAACGAAAGTTGCCAAAAAAATAGCCAAAACCAAGCCAATCAATGCAACGCTAACCACGAGCATAAAAACGATAAAAAGTAAGGGTTAGAGGGTTAAAGGAGGGGGTTTCTGTGCCAAAAATCAAAGTAGCGTTTCATTAAATTAGCCCTAAAGAAAAATCAATAGTTTCCTACTTTCAAATCAGATTTATCTTATCCAAAATAATAAGCGTATCAAAATATTTTAATCATTACCATCATTCTCTGGTTGTAAAATCAATAAAGCCCATTAGCGTCTGTAGCGCTATCTTTATGCGCAGTTAGCGGGTGTGCTTGAGCTTTTTAGGGCGTTAAACATGATTTTAAAAAATGATGTTATAATCACTAATCACTAATCACTAATCACTAATCACTAATCACTAATCACTAATCACTAATCACTAATCACTAATCACTAATCACTAATCACTAATCACTAATCACTAATCACTAATCACTAATCACTAATCACTAATCACTAATCACTAATCACTAAAAAGGGGGTTGGTGGGATTTGAGCGAGCGGTAGAAATAAAATTAAAGGAGTAAGTTGTGATTTATATATTAGCTGTATTTTTTCCATGGTTAGCTTTTTTCTTAAGAGGTAGAATTTTTTCGGCTATATTCAGCTTTATTCTTTGGGTCATTCTTTGTTTTCCAATGATTGTTGGAATTGTTGTTCCAATGATTGATCCAACATTTGTATCTGATCGTAGTTCTATTTTGAGTGCTGTTCTTTTGGGGGGACTTGCAGGAGGACTTATCCAGATTGGTTGGTTTGCCTCTTCTTTTTTTTTATGGGTAATATTGACTGTTTGGTGCTGTTTGGTCATACATGGGGATCAAAGACGAGAGGAAATGGAACGACTTATTAATACTATTAAAACTATTAAAGTAGATTCCGGTGAATCTTTACACCAAGAAACACAGCAAGCGAATGAAGCTAATAAAACATGGCTGGCTATCATCTTTCTCATTGGTCTAGCTGTTCTAGCTGTTTTTTTCATCAAAAGAGAACACCAATCAAGCAATAACCCAAACAATAGCCCAAAAAGCGGTGTTAAAAAACTCAAAAACCCTAGCCACAAGAAGCCACAAGAATTAAAGAATAGCAACAACCGCTCTAATTAGCGTTTGAGAGAATTGACGGTTTGGAGCATGGCATCAGCGGTTTGAATGCTTTTAGAATTGGCTTCATAAGCCCTTTGAGCGGTGATGAGATCGGTCATTTCTTCTACCAGTCTCACATTGCTCAATTCCAAAAAGCCTTGCCTTAACTTGCCCAATCCTTGAGAATCCGGGTTGCCCACAATCGCATCGCCACTAGCGTTGGTGATGGAAAACAAATTATCCCCCATAGAATGAAGCCCCGCTGGATTGACAAAATTAGCCAGCGTGATTTGCCCGATCACATTAGAAGTCGTTTGCAAGCCTTGAGTCACGCTCACCGTGCCATCCACACCGATGTTTACTTGCGTGGTGTCCTCAGGTAAAGTGATTTGAGGGATGAGGAGATAGCCTTCGCTTGTTACAAGATTGCCCTGTTCGTCTAGCTTAAAATTCCCGCTTCTTGTATAAGCGGTGGTGCCATCAGGCAACTGGACTTGAAAAAAGCCTTTACCCGTAATGGCGACATCTAAATTGTTTTCCGTTTCTTTAGGGCTGCCTTGCGAAAACATTTTAGTGATCGCGCTAGGACGCACGCCTAAGCCCACTTCCATGCCATCTGGCGATAAAGTCGTGTTGCTTGTGTTGGTGCCGGCGTATTGCATCGCTTGGTAAAACAAGTCATTAAAATCCGCACGAGATTTTTTAAACCCAGTGGTATTGACATTGGCGATATTGTTTGAAGTGGTGTCAATATGCGTTTGTTGGGCGAGCATCCCTGAAGTGGCGCTATAGAGAGAACGGAGCATGATTTTCCCTTTAAACTAAAACTTAATCACCCAAAATTCTAACCAAAATAAGATTAAATTTGACTAAAAATGCGCTTTTTTAACACCCTCTTTTTTAAGTTCTTGGATTCAAAATAACCGATACTTGACGCTATTGATAAATTTTAAGGCGTTTTATGTTGCGCTTTCTTTTTGTATCCATTCACTCAAAACTTTTTAACAGCGTTCTTGGCGAAATGTTAGCGTTTTCTAAAGGGACAAAGCGCTTTTTTTGATAAGCTTCTAGGCTTGATCGCCCTATCATGGCGGCATTGTCGCTGCAAAATTCTAAAGGGGCTAAAACAAGCTTGCAATCAAACTCAGCGCACAAGTTTTCAAACGCCTTTCTTAAAGCCAAATTTTGGCTCGCTCCCCCCACAATGCCAAAAATTTTAGGGTGTTTGATTTTAAAATAGCGTTTAGTCTGCTGGATTAGATGCTCAATGGCTGTGCTTTGAAAATGATAGCTAATCTTTTGTTTTACCTCATCGTTCAAATCATGGGCGTTTTTTTCAACTTCCAAACGCACCGCATTTTTTAAACCTGAAAAACTAAAAGCCAGATTCGGGCTGTTTTTTAAAGGGATAGGGAACATTAAAGGCTCGTTTTGATGCGCATAATCAAGGGCTAATTTTTCCACTATGGGGCCTCCTGGATAGCCTAAATCAAGCATTTTGGAAACCTTATCAAAACTCTCCCCGAAGCTATCGTCTAAACTCGTGGCAACGATTTTAATGTCCTCATAATCTCTAGCCTCTAAAATCAAAGAATGCCCCCCAGAGACTAACAGCACGCTTAAAGGCATGCAGGTTTGTTTTTCATTGATAAAGAGCGAATACACATGCCCTCTCAAATGGTCTTCTAAAATTAAAGGTAAATTCAAAGACAGGCTCAAGGCTTTTGCCATCATCAAACCTTCTATTAAAGTAACGCTCAAACCTGGCTGATTCGTGATAGCGATGGCTTTAATTTTGGAAAAATCCTTATTCAAGCTGATTTTAATGCGTTCTAATAAGAGCGGCAAATTCTCAGCATGCAAGCGCGATGCAAGCTCAGGCACAACGCCCCCATAAGAGCTGTGGTGCTTTTCTTGAGAGATTTTAAAATGAGCGATGAGTTGAGCGTCCTTTATTCTTGTAAGGGCTAAGGAGCTGTCATCGCAAGAACTTTCAACGCTTAAAATCATGCCTTTATCTTTGGGTGGTGTTTTTGCTTGAATGATACTTTGTTGGCTTGTATTTTAAAATCTTTAAACCAAATATTGGATCGCATTCAAATAGCTTTTGTTGTCCGCTTTGTTTTGATAAGCGATATCAAACGCTGTGCCGTGGTCAGTGGAAGCACGTAAAATGGGGGCGTTCAAGCTCACATTGATGCTTTCATCAAAATAGAGCGCTTTTAAAGGGGCTAGCCCCACATCATGGCTCATGCTCACATAAAAGGGGGTTATTTTGCGCTTATTGGGGGCAAAAGCGCTATCAGCAGGCAGTGGCCCTAAAAAACATTCAAAGCCCAGCGTTTGGTTGCTCTTTTGAATGGCTTTTAAAATCTTTTCATCTTCTTTCCCGAACAAACCCTCTTCGCCCGCATGGGGGTTAAAACCACACACTTGAACGATTTTGGCTTGAGTGCTTTTTTGAAACGCTAATAAAAACTTAACTAACGCTTTAACTTGAATGAGCTGAGAAACCGCACTTAAAGGCACATGGTCGCTAAATAGCCCCACAAAGAGTTTTGAACACCCAAGCATCATAATGATTTGATGATCTTTATAGCGTTGTTTTAAAAAATCGGTATGCCCCACAAAAGGGATTTGAGCTTGTTGCCATGCGAGTTTGTTGATAGGCAAAGTGCAAATGCCATCCACTTCTTTATCATCCGCTAACTCGCAAGCCTTTTTAAAACTCTCAAAACTATACGCCCCGCTTTGAGCGCTGACTTTGCCTATCGTGCTAGAGTTTAATAAGGGTAAGGGGGAATTGATAGCGATCGCATTGAGCGTTTTAGTTTCATAAGCGTTATGAAGCAATTGATTGGCCCGATCTAAAAGTTCGCCATCAATGAGATACAACGGATCACACAGCGCGCTCACTTCCTTATGGCTTTTTAAAATCAATTCTAATCCTACGCCTTGAATGTCCCCACAACTGATCGCAATTTTCTTTTTAGCCATTTTATCGCTTAATGAGTTGTGCCATTTCTAAAATCGCTTTTTCTAATCCCACAAAAACCGCTTTTGAAATCACGCTATGACCGATATTAAGCTCTCTTAAAGAGGGGATTTTTAACAATTCTTTCACATTAGAATAATTCAACCCATGCCCCGCGCACGCCGTGATACCCATAAAAAACGCTTCTTTACTCATTTTTCTTAATTGCAAAAAGGCGTTGTGCAATTCTTCTTTCAATTCTTTAGGGCTTTTGTCTTTGAGTGCGCTAATGGCATGGATTTGATTGTTAGCGTTAGAATACAGAGCGTTGTGCAAGTTCGCATACACCCCAGTGTGGAACTCCACTTGCTTGACTTGATGCTCCCTTGCAAAATGCAGAGAGTCTTTTAAAGGATCAATGAACAAAGACACTTCAATGCCTTTATTGTGATACGCTCTAATGACCTCTCCTAAACCCTTTAATGAGCAATCCAACCCCCCCTCTGTCGTAACCTCATCTCTGTTTTCAGGCACGATCGTAACCTTACTGGGCTTATTTTTCAAAGAGCATAAAAAATCAGTGATTTCAGCATTAATAGAGCATTCAATGTTGATAGGCAAAGGGCTTATTTCAAGCAACCTCAAAACGTCTTCATTTTGAATGTGTCGTTTGTCTTCTCTCAAATGAATGGTGATTAAATCCACTTTATGGGTGTTTTTAGCGATGAATAGGGCTTCTAAAATCTCAGGCTCATAAGTCTTTCTTATCTCTCTTAAAGTCACAATGTGATCAATATTCAATCCAAAACGCATGACTATCCTTTATTTTATAATAATGATTTTTGGAATTGTAACATAAAACCCGCCTCTTACACCTATAAGATTTTATCATCAAGTTATCTTTTGCTATAATACCCAAAACAAAATGCCAATTAAATCCAATAAAAAGTGTTGTGGGTGCTATATTTTTTAACCAGTTTATTTATTTGCTCTTTGATTGTTCTGTGGTCTAAAAAATCCATGCTCTTTGTGGATAACGCTAACAAGATACAAGGCTTTCATCATGCAAGAACCCCACGAGCTGGGGGGCTTGGGATCTTTCTTTCTTTTGTGTTAGCTTATCTTTTTGAGCCTTTTGAAGTGCCTTTTAAGGGGTTTTTTGTTTTTTTGGGTTTGTTATTGGTATTTTTAAGCGGTTTTTTAGAAGACATTAACCTTTTATTAAGCCCCAAAATACGCCTTATTTTGCAAGCTGTAGGGGTCGTTTGCATCATCTCATCAACGCCTTTAGTGGTGAGCGATTTTTCGCCCCTTTTTAGCTTGCCTTATTTTATCGCTTTTTTATTCGCTATTTTTATGCTGGTGGGCATCAGTAACGCTATCAATATTATTGATGGGTTTAACGGGCTGGCATCAGGGATTTGTGCGATTACTCTTTTAGTCATCCATTATATAGAGCCTAGCAGTTTGGCGTGCCTCTTAGCTTACATGGTGCTTGGGTTTATGGTGTTAAATTTCCCTTTAGGAAAGATTTTTTTAGGCGATGGGGGGGCGTATTTTTTGGGTTTGGTGTGCGGGATTTCCCTTTTGAATTTGAGTTTAGAGCAAAAAATCAGCGTGTTTTTTGGGCTCAATTTAATGCTTTATCCGGTCATAGAGGTGCTTTTTAGTATCCTAAGGCGCAAAATAAAACGCCAGAAAGCCACCATGCCGGACAATTTGCATTTGCACACCCTTTTATTTAAATTCTTGCAACAACGCTCTTTTAATTACCCTAACCCTTTATGCGCGTTTATCCTTATTCTGTGCAACCTGCCTTTTATTTTAATCAGCGTCTTATTCCGCTTAAATTCTTATGCGCTCATTGTCATTGGCCTGGTCTTTATCGCATGCTATTTAATAGGCTATGCTTATTTGAACAGGCAAGTTTGTGCCTTAGAAAAGCGAGCGTTTCAATGAAAAAGCTCAAAAGTCTTTTTTTGATCCTGCTCTTATGGGTCTATCCTTTAAGGAGTGAGCCAATCAATGAGGGGGCATACATTTTAGAAGAGATTGGCGATGTACTTAGGTTTTTGCCTATTTTTGTCGGCACGGTCAGTTTGGCGATGCGCGATTATAGAGGGTTAGGGGAATTAGCGGTCGGCACATTAGTCACTCAAGGAGTGATTTATGGCCTTAAAGGAGCTTTTAGCACCGCCCATAAAGATGGGGCTAGAGTGGAATTTGCCAAACGCCCATGCTGTAATTCCTGGAGAGGCATGCCAAGCGGGCATGCTGGGGGGGCGTTTAGCGCGGCTGGGTTTGTGTATTACCGCTACGGGTGGAAGCCGGCTATTCCTGTGATCGCTCTTGCAATCCTCACTGACGCTAGCAGAGTGGTGGCAGGACAACACACGATCTTGCAAGTTACGATCGGCAGCCTTATCGCATGGGGGTTTGCTTATTTATTCACTTCACGCTACAAACCTAAACAATGGATGCTCTATCCTGAAATTTCTAGCGATTTTAAGGGCAGTAGCCGCTATGGGGTGAGCTTTTCTTATCAATGGTAAAGGGATAAAGTGCTAAAAAAATTATTACTCATTTCGCTCTTTTTAGGGTTTTTAAGAGCGGAAGGCGAACATTATGAAATCATCGTTGAGCTTTCAAAGGCTTTTTTGAAAGCCAAAGACGCTTTTATTGCGATCGATAAAACCTATAAAACTTGTGTAGAAACCGGGCATGATCGCACCCAAATACGCCTTCAAAGCGCTTTTTTAGAGAACTTGTCTCAAACAGAACGGCAATTTGATGACTATTTTGAGAAAGATTTTAAAAGCGTAGAAGTTTTAAAAACCTTGCTTAAAGGCATCCAATCGTTAGAAAAAACTTCCAACAAGCTTGCATGCATTACCCCAAAAAACGCTAAAAATTTTGAAATTTTAGAGGGAGCGATAACGCAAATCATAGACTTAGAAAAACAGATGGATAAATTTATCAACGGCACAAAATAAAGCCAATTTTTGCATGAGGATTTAATTGGATATTCATCGTAAAAAGCTCTAATTCAGTTTGAGTAATAACCTTTTAAAAGCGTTCTTAGAGGATTGAGTTCCGCCACAAACAAAGCTTAGAAACCCCATTTAAAAAACCAGAGCGTATTAAAGTTGGCTTTGAACATTCGTATTTGATTGATGAGCCAAATCTCTAATACTTATGCTTTCTTAGGCGTTTCACCACATAATCCCCCACGCTTTGAATGATTTGCACTAAAACAATAATCACGACCACCGCATAAAAAAGCACATCGCCCCTATAACTTTGATAGCCAATCCTAATGGCTAAATCCCCCAAACCCCCAGCCCCTAACGCTCCTGCCATAGCCGAATAGCCTATTAAAGAAATTAAGGTGATGGTGATGTTATTCGCTAAAGAGGGCAGGCTTTCTAAAAGCATCATTTTAACGACTTCCAAATTAGACGCTCCCAAACTTAAAGTGGTTTCAATCTTGCCATGCTCTACTTCCATTAAAGAATTTTCAAAAAGCTTTGCGACAAAAGGAATGGCTGAAATGGCTAGCGGGATAATGCTCGCGCTAGAGCCAATACTTGTGCCAATCAAAAAGCGCGATAAAGGCAGGAGCAAAATAATGAGAATGATAAAAGGGAAAGAGCGAGTCATATTGATTGAAGTGTCTAAAATTTTATGCAAAAGGGGCTTGTTTAACAAATGCCCTTTTTTACTCACTAACAATAAAACCCCCAAAGGCAAGCCAAAAACAACCGCCAAAAAGCTCGCCACAAACACCATATAAAGCGTTTCTAGCGTGGCTTGAATGAGCATTTGAGAAATCATTTTAATCCTTTAATTTTTCCACTTGTAAGCCTAAAGCGTTTAAATACTCTAAAGCCCTTTGAGTCTCTGCAGTATTGCCTAAAAACCGCACCACTAAATACCCTATATCTTTGGTCGTAAGCTCTTCAATATTGCCTGAAATGATGCTCACGTCTATTTTAAAACGCCTGATCAAATTAGAAATGATCGGCTCGTCTAAATGTTCCCCTAAAAACACGATGCGATAAACATCTTGCGATTTCTTATCTGCATGCTCGTTTTTGATGCCAAGCAATTCTTTAGTAACGGCATGTTTAGGGTTAGCAAAAATTTCTTCCACCGAGCCTCTTTCCACGATTTCGCCGCTGCTAATCACACACATTTGATTGCACAATTCTTTAACCACTTCAATCTGGTGTGTGATGAAAACGATACTCAAATCAAGCTTTTTTTGAATGCCGCTTAAAAGCGTTAAAATAGAATGCGTGGTTTTAGAATCCAGCGCGGATGTGGCTTCATCGCAAAGCAACAAATCAGGGCAATTCGCTAAACTCCTAGCGATCGCTACTCGTTGTTTTTGCCCACCGCTTAGCTGTTTAGGGTAAAAATGCATTTTATCTTCTAACCCCACTAATTCCAACAATTCATGCACCCTGGATTTAATCTTAGTTTTTTCCCATCGGGCGATTTCTAAAGCGAAAGCGATGTTTTCAAACACGTTTTTAGCGCTCAATAAATTGAAATGCTGGAAAATCATGCCTATTTTTTGGCGCGCTTTTTGCAATTCTTTAGGCTTTAAATTTAACAGATTGACCCCATTGACTAAAACTTCGCCAGAACTAGGGCGCTCTAAACAATTGATTAGGCGAATGAGCGTGGATTTCCCCGCCCCTGAATAGCCTATCACGCCTAAAATATCGCCTTTTTTCAATTCCAAATTCACGCCTTTTAGAGCATGAAACCCATTTTCATAAATCTTTTCAATATTTTTTAATTCTACTACCATCGTTTTAACTTTATATCCCGATCACTTGGACATTTGCGCATTATTTTCCACGCTATTGAGCCATAAAAACACTTGCACCACGCTTTCATACAATTCTTCAGGTATCGCGCAGTCTAATTCCACCTTTAAAAGCGAATCCACCAGCATGGGGTTAGAAAAGAGCGCTATATCGTATTCTTTAGCTTTTTGAATGATCCTTTTAGCCACTTCGCCCACCCCGCTTGCGATCACTTTTGGGGCATGATCCTGCCCCATGTTATAGGCTAGAGCGGCGGCTTTTATGGTTTTATTCATCTAATACCCTAAAGTCAAAGAATCGGCGTCATTCCAAGAGAAATTTTTTTCAAACCCTTTTGTTTTTTTCAAAATAGACGCAACGCTACGAACCAACATGTCCGTTTCAATATTCACGCGCCGTTTGAGTTTATAAGTCTTAAAAAGGGTGTTCTCTAAAGTGTAAGGGATAATCGTTAGCCAAAACCCCCTTTCTTCTACCTTGCTTAAAGTCAGACTCACCCCATCAATGGCGATAGAGCCTTGCTCAACGCACAATAAAAGCGTTTCTTTAGAAGCGCTGATGAAAAAATCCACTTGATTAGCGTTGTGAATGATTTTTTCAATGACCCCGATAGCGTCAATATGCCCTTGCACAAAATGCCCGTCCAAACTCGCATCGGCTTTTAGAGCTGGCTCAATATGGACTAAATCCTTGTAATTTTCTAACGCTACGCTGTTTTGGGTTTTTTGGCTCAATTCCACGCTAAAATGCGTTTTTGAACTTTCTATGGCAGTCAAACACGCCCCATTAATCGCAATGCTATCGCCAAGCTTGGGATTGAGATCGCTCTCTATGCTTAAAATATTGTTTTGGAAACTTTTCACTTTAGCTATTTGATGGATTAAACCGCTGAACATCGTTAATGATTATTTTCCTTGTGTTAGAATGTTTGATTATTGTAACATATTAAATAAAACCACAGGATAAAAGCATGTTTATTGATACGCATTGCCATTTGGATCACAAGGATTATGAAAACGATTTAGAAGAAGTGTTAAAAGAAAGCCTAGAAAAAGGCGTTACGCAATGCGTGATTCCGGGCGCAGACATGAAGGATTTGAATAGAGCGGTAGAAATTAGCGAAAAATTTGAAGGCGTGTTTTTTGCCATAGGCGCTCACCCTTATGATGTGGAAAGCTTTGATGAAAGCTTGTTTGAAAAATTTGTCAGTCATCAAAAATGCGTGGCGATAGGCGAATGCGGGCTGGATTACTACCGCTTGCCTGAATTGAATGAAAGAGAGGATTATAAAAGCAAGCAAAAAGAAATTTTTACCAAACAGATTGAATTTTCTATCCAACACAACAAGCCCTTGATTATCCACATCAGAGAGGCGAGTTTTGATAGTTTGAATATTTTAAAAAGCTATCCTAAGGCTTTTGGGGTGTTGCATTGCTTTAACGCTGATGGCATGCTTTTGGAATTAAGCGATCGTTTTTATTATGGGATAGGAGGGGTTAGCACTTTTAAAAACGCTAAAAGACTGGTAGAAATCCTCCCTAAAATCCCTAAAAACAGGCTTCTTTTAGAAACGGATTCGCCTTATTTGACCCCACACCCTTTTAGAGGCACCAGAAATAGCCCTACTTATATCCCTTTAATCGCTCAAAAAATTGCCGAAATCATCAACATAGAGACTGAAGAGCTCGCCTCTTTAAGCACGCATAACGCTCAAACGCTCTTTAGTTTCCCCTGAAAATGGGGCTGTATTAGAAAGCGTTATTCAAGTTTGGTTATAATTAGAGCCATTATTGAACTTATCAAATGATCAGGATTTTAAAAAGGAATGAAATATTTTAATACCAAATGGTTGTTTTTTTTAATGACTCATTGGTTCTTACTGACTTCTTTAGGCCATGCAAAAATGGCTTTTGAATCTAATATTGACACCAAAGCGTTAGAGGCTTTTGGGGTTAGTGCGGGCTTTTTATCCCAAATGCCAAACGCTTTAAAAAAAATGAATAAAGAAGAAGAATGGAAAAAGTTAGTCAAACGATTTGATGTGAATTACCAGTTCATCCCCATCATTAAAAACATGCTAATAGAAGCGAGCGTGCCGCAAGAATTTTTATTTTTAGCGATGGCAGAGTCTAAATTTTCATCAAGGGCTTATAGCAGGAAAAAAGCGGTAGGGATTTGGCAATTCATGCCAAGCACGGCTAAAGAATTAGGGCTTAAGGTCAATCATTACATTGATGAAAGAAGAGATCCCATTAAAAGCACTCAAGCAGCGATCACTTATTTGAAACGGCTCTACAAACAAACCGGGGAGTGGTATTTGGTCGCTATAGCGTATAATTACGGCTTACGCAAGGCTCAAAACGCTATTAAAGCCGCCGGCACTTCGGACATTAAGATTTTGCTGGATGAAGATAAAAAATACCTCCCTAAAGAGACACGAGAGTATATCCGCTCCATTCTAAGCCTGGCGTTAAAATTCAACAGCCTAGACAACCTCAAAGATAAAGAATACTTGCTCAATCGTGGGGCGAGGGTGAGTTTGGTGGGCGTCCCGTTTAAAAGGCACACTTCTTTAGTCCAAGTGGCCAAAAATTTAAACTTGAGTTTAGAAACCTTAAAATCCTACAACCACCAATTCCGCTATAACATTTTGCCTTCTAAAGACCCCACCTACACCGTTTATATCCCTTATGAAAAACTCGCTCTTTTCAAACAACGCCAACTCAAACAAAATAAAAGCATTCAAACCAGTTCAAAAAGCCCTTTCATCACCCATGTGGTCTTGCCTAAAGAAACCCTATCTTCTATCGCTAAACGCTATCAAGTCAGTATTTCCAGTATCCAATTAGCCAATAACCTCAAAGATTCTAATATCTTTATCCACCAGCACTTAATCATCCCTACCAATAAAAAATTACTCGCTACAAGGGAATTTTAATGGGTTTGGCGTTAAAAAAAGTTTGTTTTTTAGGCGTTATTTTTTTGATTAGCGCTTGTGCGGTTAAAAAAGAGGGGGTCAAGAATTTGTCTTATAAGCATGAAAGCTTGCGCGCTTATGAAAACGCTAAAGACTATGATCCGACAACCAAAAAAGCCACCTATAAACGCAATTTTTTTGAACGCCATTTCAAACACCACTCCGATTCGCAAGATAGCAATACAAAACAACCCCTAGATAACGGCATGCGCGATTCTAGCACGATCCAAAGAGCCACCATGCGCCCTTATCAAGTGGGGGGCAAGTGGTATTACCCCACTAAAGTGGATTTAGGCGAAAAATTTGATGGCGTTGCGAGCTGGTATGGCCCTAACTTCCATGCCAAAAAAACCAGTAATGGGGAAATTTATAACATGTATGCCCACACCGCCGCGCACAAGACTTTACCCATGAACACCGTGGTGAAAGTCATCAATGTTGATAATAATTTAAGCACCATTGTGCGCATTAATGATAGAGGGCCTTTTGTGAGCGATCGCATCATTGATTTGTCTAATGCAGCCGCTAGGGATATTGACATGGTTAAAAAAGGCACGGCCAGCGTGCGTCTCATTGTTTTGGGCTTTGGTGGGGTTATCTCTAATCAATACGAGCAATCCTTTAACGCTAACTCTTCAAAGATCTTACACAAGGAATTTAAAGTCGGCGAGAGCGAAAACAGCGTGAGCGGAGGGAAATTTTCTTTGCAAATGGGGGCTTTTAGAAACCAAATAGGCGCTCAAACTTTAGCGGATAAATTGCAAGCAGAGAATCCAAATTACAGCGTCAAGGTTGCTTTTAAAGACGATTTGTATAAAGTTTTAGTTCAAGGGTTTCAAAGCGAAGAAGAGGCTAGGGATTTTATGAAAAAATACAACCAAAATGCGGTTTTAACGAGAGAATGATTAAGTTGTTGCTTTTAGATGTGGATGGCACGCTCACAGACGGATCGTTGTATTTTGATGAAAATTTTCACGAATTCAAGGTTTTTAATGTCAAAGACGGGCTTGGCATGACGCTGTGGCAAAAATTAGGCAAAAAAATCGCTATCATTACAGGAAGAACTTCAACAATGGTGAAAAAACGCATGGAGAGTTTAGGCGTTCAGTTTGTTTTTATGGGCGTTGAAAATAAAAGCGTGGTTGTGGAGCGGCTCAAAAAAGACTTGCAATTAAACGCGCAAGAAATCGCATGCGTAGGCGATGATTACAACGATTTAGGCATGTTTAAGGCATGCGCTTGGAGTTTCGCTCCTTTTGATGCGCACCCCTTGCTTAAAAATAAGGCCTATAAAGTGTTGCAAAACTCAGGGGGCAAGGGGGCCGTTAGGGAAGCGATTGATTATCTTTTAACATTAGAAGGCTTGCAAGATGAAGCGCTCAAGCTTTACCTCTAATAGCGTTTTAAACTTTTTTGTGGTTTTATCTTTCATCATGATAGGGCTAGTCTTTTTCTTTTTGCGTTCCCAACCCACTAGCGTGGTCTCTAAAGAAAATATCCCTAAAATTGAATTGGAAAATTTTAAAGCGTTTCAAATCAACGATAAAATCCTTGATCTGTCCATAGAGGGCAAAAAAGCTCTACAATACGATGATCATGAGATCTTTTTTGATTCTAAAATCAAGCGCTATGATGAAGACACGATAGAAAGCGTTGAATCCCCCAAAGCCAAACGGCAGCAGGATTTGTATTTCTTCCCTAATGGGGTAACTTATAAAAGAAGCGACGATTCTAGTTTTTGGAGTGAAACAGGGATTTACAACCATAAGGAGCAAAATTTTAAAGGCAAGGGTCGTTTCATTCTCACTTCAAAGGACAGCAAGATTGAAGGGCTTGACATTTCTTATTCGCATGCTTTAGCCATTATTGAAGCTCAAAGCATTCAAGCTAATTTATTCTTAGATGAAATCAAACAAAGCCAGAAAGAAAAGAAAAAACTCCCTACTTTCAAAGGAGGGTTTTAATGCGTTGGTGGTGTGTTCTTGTGTGTTGTTTTGGTCTTTTAAGCGTGATGAGCGCTCAAAAAACAGAGAATAAAGGTTTGAAAAAAGAAAGAGAACTTTTAGAAATTACTGGCAACCAATTTGTAGCGAACGACAAAACCAAAACCGCCGTTATTCAAGGCAATGTGCAGATCAAAAAAGGTAAAGATCGGTTGTTTGCGGATAAGGTGAGCGTGTTTTTAAACGATAAACGAAAGCCAGAGCGCTATGAAGCCACAGGGAACACGCATTTTAACATCTTTACAGAGGACAATCGTGAAATCAGCGGGAGCGCTGACAAGCTCATTTATAATGCGTTGAATGGGGAATACAAATTGTTGCAAAATGCGGTGGTTAGAGAAGTGGGGAAATCTAATGTCATCACCGGCGATGAAATCATTTTAAACAAAGCTAAGGGTTATGCTGACGTGTTGGGGAGCGCGAAACGGCCCGCTAAATTCGTGTTTGATATGGAAGATATTAATGAAGAAAATCGTAAGGCTAAATTGAAGAAGAAAGGCGCTAAGGAAAAACCATGATCGCTATTAAAGACGCTCATTTTCTCACTTCTTCTAGCCAACTTTCGCAATGCCCTGCGAGCTTGACTTCTGAGATGGTCATTTTAGGGCGCAGCAATGTAGGTAAAAGCTCGTTTATTAATACTTTGTTAGGAAAAAATCTCGCCAAAAGTTCAGCAACGCCTGGAAAAACCCGTTTAGCGAATTTTTTTTCCACCACTTGGGAAGATAAAGAAAACGCCTTAACGACCACTTTTAATGTGATTGATTTGCCCGGGTTTGGCTACGCTAAAGTTTCTAAAAGCTTGAAAAAAGAATGGGAGGGGTTTTTATGGGAATTGTTGAGCGTTAGGGTTTCTATCAAACTTTTTATCCATTTAGTGGATGCACGCCATTTGGATTTAGAAATTGATAAAAACGCTAAAGAAAACATTCAAGCCCTTTTAAGGCCCGATCAAGCCTACCTTTCTCTTTTTACGAAATTTGACAAATTGAATAAAAACGAGCAGCACCGCCTTTTTTTAAACGCTCCTAAACCTTTTTTAATCAATACTATCCATTTTAACGCTCTTTCTTCAAAATACCCCACCCTTGAAACAGTGCGCCAAACCCTTTTGAAACACTTGCTCACTAACCCTTTATAAGCCGCAAAAACCATGCTCTCTTTAAAACAAGATTCCTTTTTTTTCTTATGTTTAGGGATCTTTCTTTTTTATTTTTATAGCCTTTTGAGGGATTTAATGCCTTTTTTACCCCCTATGATTGGGTTTTTATTCTTGTTTTATGCGAAAAAATACGATCACTTTTTGCCCAGTTTGAGCGTGTTTGGTTGTTTGTTTTGGTTTGAAAGCATGCATTTAAAGACTTTAGGCGTTTTAGCTTTATTGTTTTTAATCTACCACCAAATCGTCTATAAAAACTCTTTAAAGCTTTTTAATGACGGCTTTTTATTCAAAACTTTGCATGTCTTTTTGGTTTATTACCTCTATTTATCGCGCTTTTTTTCGGTGTCTTTGGGTTTGAAAATACTCGGCTTTCTCGCTCTTTTTGCTTTAATAGAGAGCGCTTTGTGGGGTTTGTATGAAAAATCTTCGCTATAAGCTTTTACTCTTTGTTTTTATAGGGTTTTGGGGGTTATTGGTTTTAAATTTATTTATTTTAAGCGTTAAAAATCAAGAATACTATGAAAAACTGGCTGAACGAAACATGACTAAAAAGGAATTTCTAATCCCTACAAGGGGCAATATTACAGACAGAAACCATGAGTTTTTAGCCACTAATGAATTGGTGTTTGGCGTGTTTTTACCCAGCGGATTGAAACAAAAAGAACTTTTAGAAAAAATTGAAATAATCCAAAAGTTTTTCCCTAACTTTTCTAAAGAAACGCTTTTAAACACTTACCAAAAAGAAAATTCGCTTTATAACCATAACCTCATTAAAGTGGTTGGCTTCATTCCTTATGCCACCATGCAACCTCTTTATACCAAACTCATCCAAACTCAAGGCATTTTTGCACTTCCCTTAGACAAGCGCTACTACCCTAATAACGCTTTAGCTTCGCATGTTTTAGGCTATGTGGGGGTGGCAAGCTTGCAAGACTTGAAAGACGATGAAGAAAATCAATACAGCCAGATTGTGGGCAAAACCGGCATTGAAAAAGAATATAACAAGCTTTTACAAGGCAAGGTGGGCTATAAAATCATGCGTGTCAATGCACTCAATCAAGAATTAGCCACCTTAGAAGTCGTGCCGCCAAGCACCAACAACCACTTGCAATTGAGTTTAGACAAACGCTTGCAAAAAGAAGCGGACAAGCTCTTTGAAAATAAAAGGGGGGCTATTTTAGTGATGGATGCAGAAAATGGGGAATTGCTCGTTGCAGGAAGTTACCCTGAATACAATTTGAACGATTTTGTAGGCGGGATCAGTCAAGACAAATGGCAAAAACTTCAAGATGATATTTATAACCCCTTATTAAACCGCTTCGCTAACGCCTTGTATCCGCCGGGATCTGTGGTTAAAATGGGCGTGGGGTTGAGCTTTTTAGAAAACCTTCATATCACAGAAAACACCACCATACCCACCCCCCCCTTTATTGAAGTGGGTAAGCGCAAATTTAGGGATTGGAAAAAAACCGGGCATGGCAATTCTAATTTGTATAAAGCGATTAGAGAGTCCGTGGATGTGTATTTTTATAAGTTTGGGCTTGAAATCTCTATAGAAAAACTCTCTAAAACCTTAAGGGAAGTGGGCTTTGGGGAAAAAACGGGCGTTGATTTGCCGAATGAATTTGTGGGGATTGTGCCGGATAATTTGTGGAAACTCAAACGCTTCAATCAAGCTTGGCGCGTTGGGGACACGCTCATTACCGCTATTGGGCAAGGCTCTTTTTTAGCTACGCCCTTGCAGGTTCTAGCCTACACGGGGCTCATTGCTACGGGCAAACTGGCAACGCCTCATTTCGCTATCAACAACCAACAACCGCTCAAAGATCCCCTGAATAGCTTTCAAAAAAAGAAGCTCCAAGCCTTGAGAGTGGGCATGTATGAAGTGTGTAACCATAAAGACGGCACCGCTTATCATTCCACAAGGGGTTCTAAGGTTACTTTAGCGTGTAAAACCGGCACCGCGCAAGTCGTGGAAATCGCTCAAAACATCGTCAACCGCATGAAAGAAAAGGATATGGAATATTTCCATCGATCCCATGCGTGGATTACCGCATTCTTGCCTTATGAAAAACCCAAATACGCTATCACTATTTTAGTAGAACATGGGGAAGGGGGGTCAAAACTAGGGGGATTGTTAGTGAAAATGAGTAATAAACTCTATGAACTTGGCTATCTTTAATAAAATTCTAAATCTTTTCAAAAACGCAACCTTTTAAACGCTAAAGACCATTGGCCAACTTGTTTCCAACTCATTCTACCGCTCTATAACTCAGTCTAACGGGTGGCTTAAAACTGGCCTTTATTAAAGGAAATTCTAAAAGCGTAACTTTAATTGGATTTAGGCTTGCTGTATTTTTGGCCTTTTCTAACCGCATATTGACAGCTAAAGTCTTGCTTAATATTTTTAAAAAATGGGGTTTTAGTTATTTTTCGTTTTAGATTTTATCATTATTTTCTTAAAGGGATAGAGAGGGTTATTTTGCGCCATTTCCCCCCTTAAGAAATAACGCTTTTTAAGAAATTGTCGCTTGATTAGCGCAAGCTCTTTTCGTTTTGTTTTAAAAATACTTTTAGCGTTTTTAATGCTCAATGAGAAAAGAGCTTTTTATTAACGCCTAAAAGCACCCCCTCCATTCATCTTAAAGATGAATGTTATCCAAATGGCTTAAAAAGCCGGGATAATCGCTCCCTTATAGGTATCCAAAATAAATTTCCTGGTCTTTTCACTCTGCAAAGCTTCAATCAGCGCTTTTATGGCTTCATCTTGCGCGTTATCCTCACGAGCGGCTATTAGATTGGCATAAGGCGAGTCCTTGTCTTCTGAAAATAAGGCTCCGGTGAGTTTTGCTTGCAAGGCATAATTCCCTGTTACAATAGCCCCATCCACATCCCCTAAAACTTTAGGCAATAGTGCGGCTTCTAAAGGCTTGATTTTGATGTTGTAAGGATTTTTGACAATATCAAACTCCGTAGCGTATAGATTGCTTGGGTCTTTGAGAGCGATAAGGCCTTGCTTATGCAGTAAAATCAACGCCCTGCCTTGATTGGCCGGATCGTTTGGCACAGCAATCACTGATCCTTTTTTAAGGTTTTTAATGTCCGTGATTTTTTGAGAATAAAATCTTAAAGGCTCCACATGGATATTGGCCAAACCAACAAGGTGCATTTTTCTGTCCAAATTAAACCGATCCAAATAAGGGCGGTGTTGGAAGTAATTCGCGTCTAAAGAGCCGTCATTGAGCGCTAAATTAGGCAACACATAATCCGTAAAAGACACGATCACTAATTTGATCCCTTTCTCTTTCAAATCATCCACGACTGATTGCAAGATCTGCGCATGCGGCACAGGGTTAGCGCCCACTTTAAGCTCACGAGTGATTTTGTGGTTTTCTTTTTTTTCTTTGTGGTGTTTGGCGTCTAAAAGGTTAAAAAAACCTAAAGCAATTACCCCTACACTAATAATACGCTTGAATATATTCATAAAAACCCCTTTATTAAAAAAAAATTAATTCAAAAATGATAAAAAGATAAAACGATACGAAAATTCTAGAAACTGGCAAAGAATAAAAAGAAAAGGATTCAACCAAGAAAAACGAAGTTTCTCTTGATCAAACGGCGAATTAAACCATTAAAGCTTAATGGAATTTTCTTTAAGATACTCTGCAACGCCTTGGTGAGTCGCTTTCATGCCTTTATCGCCTTTTCTCCAGCCTGCTGGGCACACTTCACCATGTTCTTCAAAGTGTAAGAGAGCGTCTACCATGCGAAGCATCTCGTCTGCATTCCTACCTAATGGCAAGTCATTGATCACTGCGTGTCTTACTTTCATGTTTTTGTCAATCAAAAAAGCACCTCTCAAAGCGATCGCTTCTTCAAACAGCACATCATAATCTCTAGAAATGCTCTTAGTAATATCAGCCACCATAGGAAAAGACACTTGACCGATACCGCCTTTTTCCACAGGGGTGTTCTTCCATGCAAAATGCACTTGTTCGCTGTCAATAGACACGCCAATCACATTAAAGCCTTTTTCGTGGAAGTCTTTCACTCTTTTGTCAAACGCAATGATTTCTGTAGGGCATACAAAAGTAAAATCTTTTGGCCAAAAGAAAAGGATCGCACCATTTTTGCCTAAATTTTTAGAAAGCTCAAAGTGTTCATCAACCTCATTGTTTCCTAAAACGGCAGGCGCTTTAAAATCGGGGGCAAGTTTTGTAACTAACATATACAACTCCTTAAGTGTTTTAAAATTTTGTTGAATCAAAATTAAACCTAAATAGATTTAATTTATTATGCTTTCCACTCAATCAGCGGAAACATGGTGGAGTATATTCTTAAAAAGTTAATGAAAGGATATTTCCTTTTAAATTTTAAGATTTTGTGAAAAATAGTTTCATTTTTACTGCTTGTATTTCCTTAAATAGTGTTATAATTGCTTCATAAATCATGCAAAAGGAATTGTCATGCTAATCGCTCGCTTTAAAAAAGCTTTAATCTCTTATTCTTTAGGTGCGCTTATTGTTTCATCTTTATTGGGCGTGGCTAACGCTTCAGTGCAAGAAGTTAAAGTCAAGGATTATTTCGGGGAGCAAACTATAAAGCTTCCTGTTTCTAAAATAATCTACTTGGGTAGCTTTGCAGAAGTGCCTGCAATGTTCAATACTTGGGATAAGGTTGTAGGCGTTTCGGATTACGCTTTTAAATCTGATATTGTTAAAGCCACTCTCAAAGATCCTAAACGCATTAAATCCATGAGCAGTGATCATGTGGCGGCGTTGAATGTGGAGCTTTTAAAAAAGCTTAGCCCCGATCTTGTTGTAACCTTTGTGGGCAACCCCAAAGCGGTAGAGCATGCGAAAAAATTTGGGATTTCATTCCTTTCTTTCCAAGAAAAAACCATTGCGGAAGTCATGGAAGATATTGACGCTCAAGCTAAAGCCTTAGAAATTGACGCTTCTAAAAAACTGGCCAAAATGCAAGAAACTTTGGATTTTATTAAAGAGCGTTTGAAAGATGTCAAAAAGAAAAAAGGGGTGGAACTTTTCCACAAAGCCAATAAGATTAGCGGCCATCAAGCCCTTGATTCAGATATTTTAGAAAAAGGGGGCATAGACAATTTTGGCTTGAAATACGTTAAGTTTGGGCGTGCTGACATTAGCGTGGAAAAAATCGTTAAAGAAAACCCTGAAATCATTTTCATTTGGTGGGTAAGCCCACTCATACCTGAAGACGTGTTAAACAACCCCAAGTTTTCCACCATCAAAGCCATTAAAAACAAGCAAGTCTATAAACTCCCCACAATGGATATTGGCGGGCCTAGAGCCCCACTCATAAGCTTGTATATTGCTTTAAAAGCCCACCCTGAAGCCTTTAAGGGTGTGGATATTAATGCGATGGTTAAAGACTATTATAAAGTGGTTTTTGATTTGAACGATGCAGAAATTGAACCCTTTTTATGGCACTGAATTTTAAAAAGGGCTGATATTTTTTAGCCCTTCGTGTATCGTGCTAGGCTTAAAACAAGCCCTATAGCGATGCAATTCGCTAAAAGCGAACTCCCTCCATAGCTCAAAAACGGCACCGCTAGACCTTTAACCGGAAGAATCCCGCCCACTCCAAAGGCGTTGATCACCAAAGAAAAACTAATAAGCAGCACCACGCCCACACAAAATAGCGAGTACTTTGGCTCTTTCAAGCGGTTAGCGATCCTAAAAATCAAAACAATCAAAACAGAAAACAAAATAAAACAAACGCATAGCCCCAAAAAACCCCATTCTTCGGCGATCCCAGCTAAAACCATGTCCGTATGCACTTCGCTCAAAAACCCAAGCTTGATCTGCCCAAGCCCAAGCCCTTGCCCAAACAAGCCCCCATTATGCATGGCATTGCCTGCATGAAAGACTTGATAGGATTCGGGCAAGTCGCTTATTCTAAGAGCGTTCGCTAATTTATCCGGCAAAAGCGTGAAAAGCGAATTTTGCAAATTAGACCACCACAATTTTAGGCGTAAAATCCTATGAGCGCTTGTAACAACCGCTAAAACGCTGATCGCAAACGCCCCTGAAACAATCAAGCCAAACAAATGCACGCTCCCCCCAGAAAAAACCAATAACACCGCTAAAACCGCTCCCAAAAGAACGATCTGCCCCAAATCGTTTTGCAAAACCCCCACCCCAATCGCTAATACCACAAACACTACTGAATAAGGCACAAAAGTGATGAGTTCTTCTTTCACATTAGCCTTTTCTTGTGCCACAAAGGTGCGAGACAAACTCCACGCAAGAAAAAAGGTGAAACCAATCTTTAAAAACTCCAAAGGCGCTAGAGAAAAAAACCCCAAACGAATCCAACGCTTCGCCCCCCCAGCGCTGCTGGAAAGGCTTTCTGGCAAAAAAAACATGCCAATAATGAGTAATGGCGGGATAAAAAGAAGAAAAAACCCCAAACAGCTAAACCACTTGCCAGGATCCACCCGAGACAACCCCCACATGATAACAATCCCCATGACCGCGCTTAAAAGCTGGCGTATGAAAAAATGGAATTCCCCATAATGATACAGCACCACTGTGGTGTAAGTTGAGAGCGAATAGCTCATCAATACCCCCAAAAAAATCAATAGCGAAGCGCAAAAAAACAGGTTTCTGTCTGTAGTCATTAGGATTTCCTTATTTTGGTTTTTGAATAGGCGTTCTCTTAAGGTATTTTAGGGGTATTTTACACTATAATGGCTCTGAATTGGCTTAGCGCTCAAGCTTAAACATGCTTTGAAATTGATCGCATTCTTTAAGTGAGGAAGCGAACCGATTTTGGAATGTTTTTTGCATACTATGAATTTGCAAGGGTTTAAAAAAGGGGTTTTGATGGATTTTTCTAAAGCGTTTGGGTTGGTTTATAAAGCGCTAGATTATAGGGCTTTAAGGCAGGATATGATCGCTTCTAACATCGCTAATGTGGATACCCCCTTTTACAGGCCAAAGGATTTGGATTTTGAAAGCGTTTTAGCGGAGAAAAAAGCAGAAATTTTTGAAAACCAAACCAGTAAAGTTTTGCCTTTAGCCCACACTAACCCTAGGCATTTAGACTTTGAAAATAGCGCTAAAAATGGGGCAAGCCTTTTTTTTAGAGATGGGCATTTGGCTAAAAATGATGGCAACAGCGTGGATTTAGACATAGAAACGAGTGAAATGGGCAAGAACTCTACCATGTATTTAGCCTTGAGTTCGGCCTTAAAAAAGTATCGAGGCGTGATCAATTACGCCATTGATTCCAGTAAGAATTTATAGTTAAGGGAAAGCATGTTTTTATCTTCTTTTGATATTAGCGGTTATGGTTTGTCCGCCCAACGCTTAAGGGCTAATTTGATTTCTTCTAATATCGCTAACGCTAACACCACGCACACGAGCGAAGGAGGCCCTTATAGGAGGCAAGAAGCGGTGTTTAAGGCTTTTGATTTCAATGAGATTTTAAACCAAAAAATCGCTCAAAACCATCAAATTACCCCCTATGAAGATCCCTTAGATGAGGGCGATGACAACCCCTTAATCCCTATCACAAGCGTAGTGGTGGATAAGATCGTGCGCGATGATAGCGAGCCTTTGATGAAATACGATCCCAGCCACCCTGACGCTAACGCTCAAGGCTATGTGGCTTACCCCAATGTGAATGCGGTGGTTGAAATGGCGGATTTAGTGGAAGCGACTAGAGCCTATCAGGCCAATGTTGCAGCCTTTCAAAGCGCTAAAAACATGGCGCAAAATGCGATTGGCATGTTACAAACATGAACGATTTTCAACAATTTATGGTAGTATAAGAAAATTTAGGTAGTATTAGCCAAAGATCAGTAGAATACAGAAATGAATAAAATATTTGATAGAGTTAAATTTTTAAAAAAGAGCTTAAGGAGGTTCTATGCAAGCCATACACAATGATAAAAGCTTATTGAGTCCTTTCTCTGAGCTTAACACGGACAACAGGACTAAAAGAGAAGAATCAGGTAGCACCTTTAAAGAACAAAAGGGTGGGGAGTTTTCCAAACTCTTAAAACAATCTATCAATGAGCTTAACAACACTCAAGAGCAATCTGACAAAGCCTTAGCCGACATGGCGACAGGGCAAATCAAAGATTTGCACCAAGCGGCTATCGCTATAGGGAAGGCTGAAACGAGCATGAAACTCATGCTTGAAGTGCGCAACAAAGCGATCAGTGCTTATAAAGAGCTTTTAAGAACGCAGATCTAGTCTCTTAAGTGGCGTCTCTTTAAATGATCGCTTGGTCCTTTTTAAAGAGAGGGTTCGTTGTTGCTACGCCCTATTTTAACAGATTCTATCATCAAAAATTCATGTTCTCATGCGTTGTGAAAATCCAGTGCTACGCCATTTTCAAGTGAGCGTTCATGGATAATAAAAACATTGATCCCAGTTTCAACCCAGAGCGGTTTTTAGAAACCCAAAAATACAAGGGTTCTGTTACGGCATTAATCTTTTTATTGCTTTTTTTTATTTTTTTAATGGTGGCTTTTAAAAAAGCTTTTTTTGCCCAAGCCAACATGCCCAATCTAGTGATGAGCAAACAAGACACTGCGACTAGGGGGACTATCTATAGTCAAGACAACTACAGCCTGGCCGCTTCGCAAACCCTTTTCAAACTGGGCTTTGATACAAGGTTTTTAAACCCGGATAAAGAAGATTTTTTCATTGATTTTCTCTCTATTTATAGCAATATCCCTAAAAAGTCCTTAAAAGACGCCATCAATACGAAGGGCTATATTATTCTAGCCTATGATCTCACGCCCAATATGGCCGCTAATATTAGAGACTTGAATAAGAAATTTTTAGCCTTTGGGGTTTTTCAAAATTTCAAAGACGCGCACGATAAAGTGTGGCAAAAACAAGGGCTAAACATTGAAGTGAGCGGCGTTTCTAGGCATTACCCTTATCAAAATAGCCTAGAGCCAATCATTGGTTATGTGCAAAAACAAGAAGAAGACAGGCTCACTTTAACTACCGGTAAAAAAGGCGTTGAAAAATCTCAAGATCACTTGCTTAAAGCCCAACAAAATGGCATAAGAACAGGCAAAAGAGACGTGAGCTTTAACTTCATTCAAAACCACTCTTACACAGAGATTGAGCGCCTTGATGGCTATGAGGTGTATTTGAGCGTTCCTTTAAAGCTCCAAAGAGAAATTGAAACCCTATTGGATAAAACCAAAGACAAACTCAAGGCTAAAGAAATCCTAGTGGGTATCATTAACCCTAAAAGCGGGGAAATCTTATCGCTGGCTTCAAGCAAGCGCTTCAATCCTAACGCCATTAAAACCAGCGATTATGAAAGCTTGAATTTGAGCGTTGCCGAAAAGGTTTTTGAGCCAGGCAGCACGATTAAACCCATTGTTTATTCCTTGCTGTTAGACAAGAATTTAATCAACCCTAAAGAACGCATTGATTTAAACCATGGCTATTACCAATTAGGAAAATACACCATTAAAGATGACTTTATCCCTAGTAAAAAAGCCGTTGTGGAAGACGTTTTGATCCAATCTAGCAATGTGGGCATGATAAAAATCAGCAAAAATCTCAACCCAGAGGATTTCTATAACGGGCTTTTAGGCTATGGATTTTCTCAAAAAACGGGCATTGACTTATCCTTAGAAGCCACAGGGAAGATCCCTCCTTTATCCGCTTTCAAGCGTGAAGTGTTAAAGGGCAGCGTCTCTTATGGCTATGGGTTGAACGCGACTTTTTTGCAACTTTTAAGGGCTTATGCGGTGTTTTCTAATGAAGGCAAATTGACTACCCCCTATTTAGTGCAACGAGAAACCGCCCCTAATGGCGATATTTACATCCCTAGCCCCAAACCCACTTTTCAAGTCATTAGCCCCAAAAGCGCTAGGAAAATGAAAGAAACCTTAATCAAAGTGGTGCGTTATGGCACAGGCAAAAACGCTCAATTTGAAGGGCTATACATAGGGGGCAAAACCGGCACGGCTAGGGTTGCCAAAAACGGGAGTTATAGTGCGGAGTCCTACAACAGCTCTTTTTTTGGGTTCGCTGAAGATGAAAGGCAGGTTTTTACTATCGGCGTGGTTATCTTAGGCTCGCACGGCAAGGAAGAATATTACGCTAGCAAGATTGCAGCCCCTATTTTTAAAGAAATCACCGAAATTTTAGTGCGTTACAGTTATCTATCGCCCTCTATTACGATTCAAAATGCGTTGGAGAAAAACCGCTTTAAGATAAAATAAAAGGCTCTTTTCAACCCAAACTCCAAAAAAGGAGTCTTAAGTTGCCGGCTCTGTGGCATTAAGGCCAAATTTAGAGGACAGATTAGAAAAATCTGTTTAAGTTAGATTGAACCCAATTAAATAAAATGAGACTTGCATGATCCCTAGAAAGACAATCAAAACTAACCCTTAAATCAAAAAAAAATGCGGATTAACTTGTTATTGCAATTTAAACGCAAGGTTTACAATAGGCGAGTGTTCAAAATTTAATCAAAATAATGTAAAATTAGAGCGAATATAAAAAATTGGCAGTATCAACTTAGGCTCATTAAAAGGCGAAATTCAAATGATTAAAAGCATAGAGATTGAAAATTACAAAAATTTCAAGCACTTTAAAATGGAAAATTTTAAACTTATCAACTTTTTTACCGGTCAAAACGATACGGGTAAAACCAACCTTTTAGAAGCCATTTATATCAACACGGGTCTTTGTGATCCTGCTGTTCAAGTCAATCTTCCTCCTGAACATGCCGTGAATATTAGTGAATTTAGGAAAATCAAACTCAATGCCGACAATCTAAAGACCTTTTTTTATCAAGAAAACACCGCTAATCCCATTAGTATTCGCACTGAATTTGAACACACTACTATCCCTCTTATTATCCAATACCCCACACAAACCAGTTACAGCAAAGACATCAATTTGAATGGCGATGATATTCATATGACAAACCTTATAAACAAAACAATAACGAAGCCACAGCTTCAATTTTCCTACAATCCATCTCTCTCCCCCATGACAATGACTTATGAATTTGAAAGGCAAAACCTAGGTTTAATCCATTCTAATTTAGACAAAATCGCTCAAATCTATAAGGAAAATGCGATGTTTATTCCCATAGAATTGTCTATTGTTAATTCTCTTCAAGTATTGGAAAATTTACAATTAGCAAGTAAAGAAAAAGAATTAATTGAAGTCCTAAAATATTTCAATCCTGATATTTTAAATGCTGTTACAATAAGAAAGTCTGTCTATATCCAAATCAAAGATGAAAACACACCCCTAGAAGAAAGCCCTAAAAGGCTTTTAAGTTCGTTTGGTTGGGGTTTTATCAAATTCTTTATCATGGCGAGCATTCTTATTGATAATCGTGTTAAGTATCTTTTCATTGATGAAATAGAAAGCGGTTTGCACCATACAAAAATGCAAGAGTTTTTAAAAACTCTGTTTAAGTTAGCTCAAAAATTACAGATTCAAATTTTTGCCACCACGCACAATAAGGAGTTTTTATTGAACGCTATCAACACCATGCCCAATAATGAAACGGGAGTTTTTAAAGACATAGCCTTGTTTGAGTTTGAAAAAGAAAGTTCTTCTGGCTTTATCAGACACAGCTATTCTATGCTAGAAAAAGCGCTCCATAGGGGCATGGAGGTTAGAGGCTGATGAGAAAAAAATCGTTTATGTGGAGGGCGAATCAGATAAAATCTTTCTAACGCTTTTAAACAAAGTAAAAAATTTATGCATTGATGATATTTTTAGTTGTAAGGGCAATACCAAGCTTTTTAAAGAAGCAGAGAGTATTAAAGAACACCTAAAAGCTAAGGGTATTTGCATCGTTTTTGATTCAGACAACCAAACAAAAGAGACTAAAATTCAAGAAATAAAGGAACAACTCCAAAAAAACCCAAAAGAAGAACACCGCTTAAATAATGAAGAGTTTAACCAGATTAAGATTTTTTTATTACCAGAAAATGATGAAAGCGAACACAACCCCAGATACTGCGAGCTGGAACATTTGCTAGAAAAAATGGCAAAAGAAAGTGAAAATGAAGCGTTTTACACAAGTTTCCGCCAACATTACAATGTGCTTTTTAATGAAGCCAAACAAATCAAACCTATCCAATCAGAACAAAAAAAACGCACTAAATGCTGGCTACACCCCTATATCACGCTTTCTATTCGTTTAGAGAGAGGTTTTGTGTTCCTTGTGAGTTAAACGATCTAGATCCTGTTACTACAACCACTAAAATGCTAGATGAGCCAAAAGATACAGAAATTCTTAAAAAATTTTTTAATTTTAACTTAAAGGAACTTCAAGCATTGATTGATTTTTTAAAATAAACCCAATAAAAACCCTTGATTTTACAAGCATTAGAATCTTTCTCAAATTGGGTTTAAACCGCTTAAAAAGCTTTGTAGCCATAAAATCCTAAAATAAAGGTTGTTTTGAAAACGCCATTCAAACACCCCACTAGATTAAAAATCATAAAACCATTCCCTCCCCCTTTTTTCACTTCAATGCACTTCGCTCCAAACTTTTCTTTTCCACGCATAAGCCAAGAACGACAGCACCGCAAAGAAAATCATGATTTTTATCCCTAAGGTATTCCTTTCATGTTTTTTCCTATCGCCTGCTTTTTCCAAATATGCGATGACTTGTTTTTGAGCTTGCTCACTCAACCCCACTCTAGGCATAGCCGTGCCAGGCAAAAGCTTTTGCGGATCGTTGATGAAAATATTCAAGCCATGTTCACCTTTAGCTCTAATCATCATGGACAAATCAGGCGCATGAGAGCCTAAATAATTGGCTAAATCTTTAGGATCGCTAAAGGCCTTATCTTTAGCATAATCCAGTCTATGACACCTTTGACAGCTTTGCGCGAACACTTCCTTATCGCTCAAATTTTTAGGCAAAATAGAAGTGAGATACGCCACAATATCGCTCAAATCTTGATCGCTAAATTGAGAAAACGCCGGCATGGGATATGGCCTTTCATCGTTGAACTTATGGCTCAATTTCGCCGTTTTCACAGGGTCTTTGATGAAGTGGGCTAAGAAATTCGCGTTCAAAACCCCCGCCACATGGCTTAAATCCGGTGGCACGACCCCAAACGAATTGCTCGCGCTAAGGCTGTCCATAGGGGCTGGAATGTTTTGAGATTTAATGCCATGACAAGCGGTGCAATTTTCAGCTACAAGCTGTTTGCCTTTATTAGCGTCGCCATTTTTTAAATCCATCGGCTCTAAATCCTTGAAAGCAAAATCTGCCGGAGCGACTTTAGGGTGCATCACCGAATGTGCATAAGGCTCAACCCCATAATAAATCACGCCTACCACCACAATAAGGATGATTAGAATCTTAAATTCTTTCATCTAACACCCCCTTGTTTCTTGCTCTCAGCGATAGTGATGATGGGCAACACCACAAAGAAAAGGGCCAAAAAAGTGATTGAACCTGCTAAGCCAATGTATTTACCGATCCCAAGCGGAGGTAATTTACCATAGATCGTTAAAACAATCATGTCAATGATTAAAAGCCAAAACCATACCATAAAAGCCGGCCGTTTGTGCGCGGGAGCGACCACTGGGCTTCTGTCCAAAAAGGGCAGTAAGAAAAAGATCACTTGCGCCACGCCAAAGGCCATTAGCCCTAAATCAGCGCTAAAGAAAAAACCCCTTAAGACTTCATAGCTCCACAAGAAATACCATTCAGGGTAAATGTGAGGCGGCGTTTTAAGGCTGTTAGCCCTTTCAAAGTTGATAGGATCCATCGCAAAATCATAGTGGTAACACACCAAGTAAAAGAAAAAGACCATGAACGCGCAAACCACAAAAATATCTTTAGACAAGAATACCGGCCAAAAAGGAATGACTTTGGATTCTTTTTTCTTGCCTTCAATGAATTTCTTTTCTTCTGATTCAAAGTCAATTTCTTCGCCTTCTTGGTTATTGACATGCGGGATGCGTAAAGAATAAAAATGCACCCCAATGAGTAAAATGATCGCAATGGGCAGTAAAAACACATGGAGCATGAAAAAACGCGTTAAAGTGGAATCCGCCACAACATAATTGCCCCTAATCCACTCCACCACATCAGCCCCAATGAAAGGAATGCCCCCAAATAAATTCGTGATAACCGCTGCAGCCCAATAGCTCATCTGCCCCCAAGGCAGCATATACCCGCTAAAGGCTTCCGCGCTAAAGACCACAAACAAAATCATCCCGCTAATCCAAATCATCTCACGACCCTTTTTGTAAGAGCCATAATAGATGCCAACAAACATGTGGATATAAATGATGACAAAAATCATGCTCGCTGCCGTGGCATGCATGTGGCGCCAAAGCCAGCCATAAGCCACTTCTTGCATGATGGTGAAATTCACGCTATCAAACGCCATTTTCGCATCAGGCTTGTAATACATGAGCAAGAAAATCCCTGAGATCACAAGCACGCCAAAAAGGGTCAATAAAATCACCCCCATAGCCCATAAAAAATTGATGTTTTTAGGGATCCAATATTCTGTCATTAGCACTTTAACAAGCTTGTTAGTGCCAAGACGCATGTCCAACCATTCGCCTAAATTCTTCGCTTTTTTTATCTCTGCCATGGAATTCTCCTTACGCTTTAGCCATCATTTTCTTGTATTCAGCCCCGGCTTCACCAAAAGTGATCTTAGTGCCTTCAATTTTAAAAGGCGGAATATCAAAAGGGCGTGGAGGGGGAGTGCCGGCAATATTCACGCCATCAGAAGTGAAACGCCCTCCATGGCATGGGCATAAAAAGCCTTTTTCTTCATCTTGATAAGTGGGGATACACCCTAAATGCGTGCAAATTTGAATGGCTGTGGTAAAAACGCTCCCGCCAATTTTAAAATCGCGCTTTTCATTAAAGCCCTCTTTTTTGGAACGCTTGAGGATATAGACCGGTTTCCCACGCCATTCCACGGTGGAAAACTGCCCTTCTTGCATATTCGCCACATCTATGGTCGTAAAACCGGCTGAAACAACGCTTGGAAGCGGATCCCAAGTCTTTTTCATCGCTACTAGACTCGCTATAGCCCCTATAGCTGTAACACTAGCAAGGCTCATTCCTAAAAAATCACGCCTTTGAATATCTGCCATGATTAAAAAACTCCTTAATGATAATTACCTTTTAACGACTAAAGGCATAGCAAATCCCTATTTTACAACAAACTCTCTTAATAATCTTTTTAAAATAACAAAATTAACGCTAGAATCAAACGCTTTTAGTGCCGCTTTAAAGAAATTTGAGCGCGCAAATGTTTCAAAAGGGTTTCTAAAATATCGTTATCGTCTTTGCTTGGGGCTTTCAGGCTTTCTTTCTTCTCACCGCTATAAGTGATGGTGATGTTTTGACTGAGATTAGAAAGTTTGATGATGCCAAGCTGGTTGGCTAGAATTTTAAGCGTAATGATTTGCAAAAATTGAGCACTCAAATCGTCTATTTTGCCAAACCTGTCTTCTATCTCTTCATGGATTTGCCCCACCTCATCTGTATTTTCACACAAACTCAAACGGCGGTACAAATCCAACCTCAAACTATCGCTTGCAATGAGTTCAGGGTTTAAAAAAGCGCTCACGCCAAGTTGGATTTCTACGCTCTTTTCAAGCCTTTTTTTTCCCCCACTCAATTCATAAATCGCATCCTCAAGCATGCGCGTATAGAGCGCATAACCGATATTTTTAATATGCCCGCTCTGATCTTGCCCAAGCAAATTCCCGCCCCCCCTGATTTCTAAATCATGATAAGCGACACTCTCCCCACTGCCTAAATACGAATTTTTTTCCAAAGCGAGCAAGCGTTTTAGGGCCTGTTCGTTCAAACTTTTTTGATCTTCTATGAGGAAATAGCAAAAGCCTTCTTTTTTGCCCCTCCCCACACGCCCTCTCAATTGGTGCAAATCAGCCAGCCCAAAATTTTGCACATTATCTATAATAATCGTGTTAGCGTTAGGCAAATGAATCCCTGATTCCACAATAGAAGTGCATAATAAAACCTGATAGTTCCCCTTAGCAAACTCTAACATGATTTCTTCGCTCTCATTGGCGCTAATTTGGGAATGCAAAATGGCGATTTTGAGTTTAGGGATTAAATCTTCTAGCTTGGTTTTGACTTTTGAAATGCTAGCGATGTGGTTATGGATGTAAAAAATTTGCCCGTTACGGCGTAATTCTCTATGAATAATCTCTTTTAAGAGTTCGTCATTCTTTTCTTTCAAAAAAGTGCGACTGGGCTTTCTGTCTGTGGGCGGGGTTTTTAAAGAGCTAATGCCTTTAATTTGAGAGAGCGCCATGTTTAAAGTGCGCGGGATAGGCGTAGCGGACATGCTTAAAAAATGCACGCTTTTGCTCAATTCTTTTAAAGCTTCTTTTTGTTTCACGCCAAATTTATGCTCTTCATCCACCACCACTAAGCCCAAGTTTTTAAATTTCGCGCCTAAAACCGCATGCGTGCCTACAAGAACATCAATTAGCCCTGATTCCACCGCCTTTAAAAGCTTGTTTTTTCCGCTCGCATACCTGTCCAAACGAGCCACTTTAACGCCAAAATTTTCAAAACGCACCCTTAAAGTCTCAAAATGCTGGTGCGCTAATAAAGTAGTAGGCACGACTAAAGCACTTTGAAAGCCGTTCAAAAACGCGCAAAAAATCGCATGCATCGCCACTTCTGTTTTCCCAAAACCCACATCCCCACTCAATAATCTGTCCATCACTCTCTTAGAGCTTAAATCCTTTGAAATTTCAGCGATAGCCTTTTCTTGATCGCTTGTGTATTCAAACCCCGCATGCGATTTAAAAATTTCCAACTCCGCTAAATGCGTGTCCATCTTTTTACCCAAGATCAGATTGCGTTCAGCCGCTAATTCAATGATCTTGCCTGCAATCTCTAAAAGCTTAGTCCTAACTTTAGCTTTCAGTTTGAGAAAACTCCCTTTCCCTAGCCGGTCTTTAATAGGAACGCTATCGCTTTGCGCCACATAGCGAGCGATTAGATGCAAATTTTCCACCGGTAATAGCAGTTTGTCTTCGCCCCAATAAGCGATTTCTAAAAAATCCCTCTTGCTCCCCAAAACGCTGTGTTGGACTAATTGGGAAAACACGCCCACCCCATAATCATCATGCACCACCCATTCGCCCGGATTTAGTTCATTCAAAGCGAGCTTGGATTTTTGGCGTTTTTTCTTCCTTTCAAAAGAATTGAGCGAAATAAAAATCCCATCAGGAGTTTTAAAGTTTAACACAAAGGGGGCGATGACGCATTCAATGCTGCTTTTTTCAAGCGCACTTACCGCATTGTCTAAAATCGTTTTGTTAGGGGCTAGGAGCGTGATTTTACGATTTGAATGCAAAGCGATAAAGCTTTCTAGGGCATGCGCATGGATTTCTAAATCTTCATAGCCTTGCGGGTTTTCTAAAACCTTTAAAGATTTGAAACGCTCACAATCCAATTCGTTTAAGCTCGCTAATTCTTGAATTTCTTCTAAAGCTCTAGGGCTTATAACGCTTTTATAAACGCTTAGCAAGTCTTGTGCTTTTTCCCCTAAAAACCACAAACCAAAACTGGTTAAATCTTTAGAAAAGCTATTGAATGGGCTTTGCTCCACTTTGGTTTTCAGATCCTTATAAGATGGTTCGTCCAAACTAAAAAGCGTGGGGGGGATTTCAATTTCTAACCAATCTTCTTTAAGGCTCATTTGAGTGGTGGGGTCAAATTCCTTAATGCTCTCACACTCCGTATCAAAAAAACTCAAGCGATACGCTTTAGAATTGGGCGCATAAATATCCACAATATCCCCCCTAAAGCTCGCTTCGCCTTCCACTTCCACTAAGTCTACAATTTCATAGCCATAATAAAAGAGCTTGTCTTTCAAGTCCTTAAGGTTATATTTTTCTAAAAGAGTGATTTTAAAGCTCTCTAAAAGTTCTTTTTTGGGTAAAGGGTGCAATAACGCGCTAATCGGGGCAATGATGATAGTTTCTTGCTTGTTTTCTAAGGCTTGATAAAACTCCCTTAAACCCCCTAAAAGCTGTAAAAATTCTTCAAAAAACGAACGCAAATCGTCATTTTTTTTAGCCCTAAACTCTGGGAAAAGAATGGCTTTGGTATTTGGCTTAAAATAGCTTATGACTTCTTTAGCGAGCTTGGATTCTTTAAAATCCTTACAAGCGAGTATTTGATAATCAAAGCCTTTGTTTAAGGCTCTATAAAGGCTAGATTGGATCATTCCCTATTTATTTTCAATTTTCTTTTCTTGCTCATTGATTAACAACGCCCCCCCTTGAATATTCTTAGGGCGAGTTTCCCCAATCAAAATCCCCTTCCTTTCCACCACAAGCTCTTGGCTAGAGATCTTACCATCAAGGCGTCCTAAAGGCATGATTTCTACCACTTCCGCCTCCACCGTGCCAGTGAACTTGCCATTGACCACTAATTTATTAGCAAAAATCTCACCCACTACCGAGCCGGTTTGCCCGATCACCACCGTACTTTTAGAATGCACCACCCCTTCTAATTCACCATCTATGTGCAAATGGTAATCCAAATGAAACTCACCCTTTATTTTTGTGCCTTGAGCGATGATAGTCGCTGGTCCTGTTTTTGCATTAGCTGATTTATTATTGTTATCAAAGATTGCCATCTGATGCTCCTTTCTTTATTGAAAACTTCTTCAAAATTTTTCATGTTCCATTTGGTGAAACTCATGGGGTTTATGGGCTGATCTAAAAAACGCACTTCATAATGCAAATGCGGCCCTGTGCTCATCCCTGTATTACCACTGTACCCAATTAACTGCCCTTTTTTGACAAATTCGCCCGTTTTTACGATGATTTTATTCAAATGGGCGTAGTAGGTTTTAAAACCAAAAGGGTGGAAAACTTTAATCAAATTCCCATACCCCCCATTCCACCCTTTGCCCGCTAATCCCACTACCCCGCTCGCGCTCGCATACACAGGGGTGTTAATAGCGGTGCTTAAATCAAGCCCGGTATGGTTGTGCAACACATGCAAAATAGGATGGATCCTTTTATTAAAGGCGGCTGAAACGCGCCGATAGGATTCTAGCGGGTAGTCATTAGGGATAAGGCGCATGATAAAGCTTTTTTGAAGCCCGGTAATCCCAGCGACATCTAAGCGGCTGGAAAAATTGCCCTCTTCTTTTTCTTCTTCAGGCCTATTCACTCCCACCACTTCTTCTAAATCGTTGACGCGTTCCCCTGAAAGTTGCAAATCGTCTAAAAATTCATCCATTTGCAAAGAAAGTTTTTCATTCGTCTCTTTTTTTTTCTCAAATTCCTTAGTGATTAAAGCATGCTGCTTGTCAATGTTTTTGATCTCTTGATTTAAAACCAGTAACGAAATGCCTAAAAACAATAAAGATCCCACAACGCTCAACAGCGCATACAAGCCAATTTGACGGAATAAGATATGAACATTAATATAACGACTCCCTTTAGAGTCCGTAACCATCACAATCAAACGCCTGTCTAAAAACACCAAAATCCTTACTGGCTTATTAGCGCGTCTTTATCCACATGCTCTTGGAGCTGAACAATGTCTTCTAAAACCCAAAACAAATTCTTCCATTCAATAAATTTATTTTCTTCTAGAGCGCTTTGAAAATGATCCAAATCCCATGCCAGAAATTTTTCTGCGTCTAAAATTTTACCCAAAAAGCGCACTTCATAATGCAATTTTTCGCCGCCGCTATTACCGCTCTTCCCGCTATAGCCAATCAACTGCCCTTTTTGGATAAAGCTTTTAGGCTGCACATTGACATGATCTAAATGCGTGTAAATGGAGCTAAAACCAAACGCATGTTCAATGCGCACCAAGTTCCCATACCCCACATTAGAATTAGTCTTCACAAAATCCACAATCCCATCAGCGCTCGCATACACAGGCGTGTTTAATGGCGCAATAAAATCAATCCCGGATTCAACGCCCTTAATCTTTTTAATAGGGTGGTTCCTTTCTTTGGTGGATTTGATCGCGCTATAAGTTTTTAGGGGCATGCCATTAGGAATGAGCATGAGCGCTAAATGTTTTTGAGCCAAATTCAAATTTTCTAAATCCACTCCATCATAGAGATGCACGCCCCCATTAGCCCCTCTTTTGATTTCAATCAAGGATTCTAATCCGCGAATCTTTTGCCCCACAATAAAGAGCTCTTCTCGCTTGTTTTTAATCTCTTTTGTCAAAGTGTAATTTTTTTGATACAAATCCCTAAAATCCCTTAAAACCGCGTTCCTCTCGCTTGTCATCGTATCCATTTTAGCGATTAAAAATTTTAAAAACCCTACGCCAAGCCCCACGATCAACAAAAAAATAACAACAGAAATGATGAGGTTGCGTTTTAAATTTTTAGAAAATTTGAGCTGTTTAGAGCCTGATTCATCAATGATGGTGATCACAAGCTGGTTTTGTGGCATCAATCCCTCTTCTTTTGATAGCGCTTATAAAAAGCGTTGGCTACTAGAAATGAGCCATACACCAAATAATTTTCATTTTCTTTTACATCTTCAAACAAAGCGTGTTCTAACCCTAAGGTTTCTAAAATCCCTTTAAGCTTTTCTAATTGGATAATCCTTTCATTATGCAATTCTAAAATCAAAACCTTTTTAACCACAGGCTTTAAAATTTCTAACACCCCACAAGCGTCTTTATCTTGATAGCAATTATAAATTAAAATAATTTTAGCGTTAAAAACGCGCTTGATTTCTTCTTTTAAGGCTTTGGCGCTATGGGGGTTATGCCCCACATCTATTAAGATATTAGGGCTTAAAAGCTCGCAACGGCCGATTAAATTTAGGGGCTTTAGGTTTTTTAAAACTTCTTGTTTATTGCATGGCAATAGCGTTTCAAACGCCTTTAGAGCCACTTCTAAATTCATCGCTAAAAAACGGGCTAAATGGTAGCGTTCAATATAGGCTTTCACTTCTTGTGAAATCTCGTTTTGAACCACAATCAATTTTGCGTGTTTGTCTTTGGCGATTTTTTGAGCGATATTCAAAACCAGTTCTTGTTGGGGAGCGATGATACTAAGAGAACCCATCGCTTTTAATTTGGTTTGTGCAATGCTTTCTAAACTATCCCCTAAAAATTCCTTATGATCATAATCAATGGGAGTGAAAATGCTTAGGGTTTTTTCTAAAGCGTTCGTGCTGTCAAACTCCCCCCCAAGCCCTGCTTCTAAAACCAAATAATCGCAATCTTTAGCGAGCATGACAGCTAGTAAGGTAGCGTATTCAAAATACGAGCAAGCGCTGCTGAAAGCGTGCGATTGCAATTGCTGGTGGGCGTTTTCTAAAACGCTTTCTTCAACAACAGAGCCATTCAAAAAAAAGCGCTCCCTAAATTCAAAAACATGAGGGGAGGTGAAATGCAACACCTTAAAATTTTGATCGGCCAATAAAAGGGTTAAAAACCGCCCCGTGCTACCCTTGCCATTAGTCCCTACCACATGAATGACTTTGGCTTGGATCTCAAAAAAAGCGTTTTTAAAATCTTTATAAATTTGAATGAAACGGCTAGGATCAAATTTATGGTATTCCTTAGGCTTTGTTTCTAAAAACGCCCTTAATCCATTCAAAGGACTATTTTTCATTATTGAATTTTCCTTCATAAGCGATTTGTGCGACAAATTTAGTCAAAGTTTGCTCCACAGCCTGATTGATAGCGTAATAGCGGTTCTGGTAGGTATTAAGGGGGTCTTGCAAATTCACAGCGTAATTATAATACCCGCTATCTTGAAAAGTCTTTTGTGTGCCTCTTTTATTGTCGTAGGTGTAATTCACAGACACGGTCGCACGATAGAAAGTCGTAAAGCCTTCTTTATTTTGCGTGATACTCGTATCGGTTACATTCGTGATTTCTATAATAATGATAGAATCCGCATCCTTTTCACTCGCTAAGCGGCTTTGGAAGCGTTGCACGACTAGACGATTCATCAAATCCTTAAACTCTACAGAGTTTTCAGGGTTAGGCAAATTCACAATGAGTTTCACATAGATGCTATCGCCTAAAGCGTTTTGAGCGTAAGCGGCGATGGGCTTATACCCACAGCCCTTGAACAAAAGCAACACAATAAAAAAAAGTAAAGCCCTCATGCGACAACAAAATTAACAAGCTTATTAGGCACATAAATTTCTTTTTTAACGCTTGCATTTTCTAAATATTTTTCTAATGCTTTTTTAGCCAAAATAATGATTTCTTCTTTACTGGCGTTAATATTGACCTTCAATTCCGCGCGCCTTTTGCCATTAATGGTAAGCCCTAAAGTCATAAAGTCTTCTATTAAAGCGTTTTCATCGATCGCTATAGGCTTAAAATTCTCTCTTTTAAAAAGCCTCTCGCTCAACTCCCATGCCGTGTGCGGGATAATAGGCTCTAAAATTTGCAACAACACAAAATAACCCTCGCATAAAATTTGCTCATTATTTTGTGCACTCAAAGCGTTTAAAGCCTCCATGCAGCTTGCGATCAAAGTGTTAAACGCGTAAGCGCTTTCAGCCTTATTGAAAATTTCATGCGATTTTTTTAACGCTTCATAGACTTTTTTACGGGCTAGTTTTTGCACTTCATTCAGGCTGACTTCTTTAAATTCAGGCTTAGAAGTGGTAGGGGTAATGGCACTCGCTTTATCGTATAAGCGCTTGATAAACCGGTGCGCCCCCTCTAAAGCGCTGTCATTCCATTCTAACTCTTTAGCCGGTGGGGCAGCAAAAAGGATAAAGAGCCTTGCAGCATCAGCCCCGTATTTTTTAAGTATCTCTTTAGGGCTAACGACATTGCCTTTAGACTTGCTCATCTTAGCACCATCTTTTAAGACCATGCCTTGAGTGATAAGCTGTTTAAAAGGCTCATCTAAATCAAGATAGCCCAAATCCCTTAAAGCCTTAGTGAAAAAACGCGCGTATAACAAGTGCAAAATCGCATGTTCAATGCCTCCAATGTAAGTATCCACCGGCATGAAATACTTCAAGTAATTTTGATCAAACGCTTGATTTTCACGCTCATCTTTGGGGGTGGTGTAGCGCAAGAAATACCAGCTGGATTGGATGAAAGTATCCATGGTGTCTGTTTCTCTTAAAGCGTCTTTATGGCATTTGGGGCATTGAGCGAATTTCCAACTCGCATGCTTTTCTAACGGATTGCCCTCCCCATCAATCACAATATCTTCAGGTAAAGTTACCGGCAGTTGGGTTTCAGGCACAATCCCACAATGTTTGCAATGAATCATTGGAATGGGTGCCCCCCAATACCTTTGACGGCTCACCCCCCAATCTTGCAAGCGGTAGTTGATCACCCTTTTACCGAGATTTTCTTTTTCAAAATAAGCGATGATTTGCTCTCTGGCCACTGAGCTAGAAAGATCGCTCCACTCCCCGCTATTTTTTAAAACCTCTTCTTTGGTGTGGGGCAAATTTTGAGGGCTTTGAGTGATCACTTTAATAGGGATATGATACAGATTAGCGAATTCAAAATCCCTTTCATCGCAGGCTGGCACGCCCATTAACGCCCCAGAGCCATAATTAGCTAGGGCGAAATTAGCCACCCAAACCGGGATTTTTTGCTTTGTTAAAGGGTGGATAGCGTAAATGCCTAAAAACACCCCTTTTTTCTCTAAAGCTCTTTCTCTTTGAGTCGTGTTTAAAATCGCTTTAATCATCTTTGAATCTTCTTGGCTCACTTGCTTAATGGCATGCTCTACTAAAGGGTGTTCTGGGGCGATAGCGATGTAAGTTACGCCATAAATGGTGTCCGCTCTTGTGGTAAAAACTTCAATTTCTTGAATGCCATTGCAAGCTTTCAAGCACTCATCAGCGATTTTAAAACCAAATTGCAACCCGCTAGATTTTCCTATCCAGTTTTTTTGCATGATTAGGACTTGAGAAGGCCAATGATTTTCTAAAGTTTCTAAGTCTTTTAGTAATTCTTCAGCGTAGTTTGTGATCTTCAAATAATATTGATAGAGTTCTTTTTGAATCACTTCTGTATCGCAACGCCAGCACCTCCCATCAATGACTTGCTCATTAGCTAAAACGGTTTTGTCGTTAGGGCACCAATTGAGCATGGCTTTTTTGCGATAGACTAGCCCTTTTTCCCACAAATCAATGAAAAATTGCTGTTCGAATTTCGTGTAATCCGGATCTGAAGTGGCAAATTCCCTGTTTTTAGAAAAAGAAAATCCTAAAGCTTCAAACTCTTTTTGCATGTTTTCAATGTTTTCATAAGTCCAGGTTTTAGGGTGGATACCATGCTTAATGGCCGCATTTTCTGCAGGCATCCCAAAAGAATCAAACCCCATAGGGTGTAACACATTGTAAGAATGCAAACGATAATAACGCGCCAACGCATCGCCAATGGTGTAATTGCGCACATGCCCCATGTGGATTTCCCCACTAGGATAAGGCAGCATGCTTAGAATGTATTTTTTAGGGAGATTAAAATCGTCTTTAGGCTCAAAACTCTTATTTTTCCACCAAAATTCTTGCCATTTTTTTTCTATATTGATAAAATCCATCATTACCCCTTAATCTGTTTCGCTCGTTACAACGCTTTCAATCAACAAAAAGATGAGACTGAAAGCGTTACTAATCAACGCCCCGATCATGAGCATGTAAGCTGTAACCAAATTATTTAAAATCTGTAAAAACACAAATGCCGGTATGAGATGCAACACGGTAGCTAAAGAGCTCGCCAACAGCTCTGAAGCGAAACGCTTACACACCCCAATTTTGAGCGTAACAGAAATAAGATTTAAAGCTAACGCTACAAACAACACCACCGTGTTAGGCTCATACAAAAACCCTGCAATGGTGGTTAAAGAAATAAGGCTAAACAGCACATGAACGACCCGACCCCAATCCATAGAAACTCCTTAAACTTGACCGCCCTCATACAAACGGCGCATTTTTTCTTTCTCTTGAGCTTTTTTGATTTTTCTAGCCTCATTCTCATAATATTTATCCATATCAAAGCCCAACAATAACGCTACTTTAGGGGCGATGAAAATAGAGCTATAAGTCCCTACAATCGTGCCTATTAGCATGGGCAATGAAAAGCCAATAATGATCTTACTCCCAAACACGCACAAAATCAACACCACAAAAAACACGGTTAAAGAAGTTAAAAGCGTGCGCGTGAGCGTGCTGGAAATGGCTTCATCAATGGCTTGAATGGCGTTTTTGGTTTTTTGAGAGAGCATCTCTTCTCTGATCCGATCAAAAATAATGATCGTATCATTAATAGAATACCCAATCAAAGTGAGCAAAGCCGCAATCACTTCCAAATTCATATCAATCTTAAAAACAATCACTGAGCTTGCCACTAAAATCACATCATGCACAAGCGCAATAACGCTCGCTAAAGCAAAACGCCATTCATAGCGGAAACTCACATAAACCATGATCGCCATTAACGCTAAAATCAGCGATAAAACGCCCTTTTCTTTCAATTCGCTCCCCACTCTAGGGCCAACGGTGTCAAATTTACGGATTTCAAAATCGCCACTGGGTTTTAGAATGTTAGCCACGATAGCGTTCAAATCTTCGTTTTCAGCCGTTTCTACAAAAGGGAATTTGATTAAAATTTCTTCTTTAGAGCCAAATTCGCTCACTTGCACGCCCTTAAAGCGAGCTTCTTTTTCAAAAAGATCGCGCACTTCTTTAACGGGAGCGTTTTGAGTGTAACGCACTTGCACCAAACTCCCCCCCGCAAAATCAATCCCTAAAGAAAACCCTTTAAAAAACAAAAGCCCCAACGCTAAAAGCGCTAAGATCGCTGAAACAACCACCCCATAATTGGAATAACGCATGAAGCTTAAGATTCTAGTTTGTTTGAATAATTCCATAAAACCTCCTAAGCTCTTTTATTCACGCCAAACCAAAAGTAAAGGCTTTTTGTTTGTGTGAGTTTAGGCAAAAGGGCTTGATAAATCCCTTGCGTGCCTACAATAGCGGTGATAATAGAGGCTAAAATCCCAATGCCTGTGGTTAGGGCAAAGCCTTTAATCGCTCCTGTGCCATAAGCGTATAACAACACTGAAGCGATCAAGGAAGTGATATTAGAATCAAAGATCGCCCGGCTCGCATTGATATAGCCTAAATGGATCGCTTTAGCGATGCTTTCATTCTCTCTTAAGACCTCTCTAATGCGCTCATTGATAATGATATTAGCATCCACGGCAATCCCCACGGTTAAAACAATTCCCGCCATTCCAGGTAAAGTCAGCGTCGCTCCAAAAACCGCCATGACCGCCACAATCAAAAAAAGATTGACCACTAACGCCAAACAAGCGATCACCCCCGCCATAGAGTAATAAAGCACCATAAAGCCCATCACTAAAATAAAGCCCCCAACCAGAGCGATAATGGAAGTTTTAACGCTGTCTTTCCCCAAACTCGGGCCAATAATTCTTTTTTCTAAAACCTGAATGGGAGCGCTCATCGCCCCACTCCTTAAAGCGATCGCTAAATCGCTCGCTTGAGCCACGCTAAAATTCCCGCTAATTTGCCCACTCCCTCCGCCAATACGCTCCCTAATCACTGGGGCTGAATAAACCTTATTGTCTAAAACAATCGCCATGCGTTTGCCCACATTCGCGCCTGAGAAATCCCCAAAAATCTTAGCCCCTTGCGCATCTAGCGTGAAGCTCACCACCGGCTGGTTGTTTTGATCATACACCACTTTCGCATCTGTAAGCATTTCGCCATCTAAAATGGGGATCGCTTTGAGCAAGATTTTACCACCCATTTCCACATCCGATAACAACACGCTGCCTAATTTTTGAGCCTCTAAATCCGTCATTTTCATCGCATCTTTATTGTGCTCTTCATCCACCGCCATCATCTGCAAATGAGCGGACCTTGAAATCAACTCTTTAGCGCGCCGTTCTTCTTCTAAAGTCTTAATACCGGGCAATTGCACCGAAATTTCTTCTCGGCCTTGCTGAATGACTATAGGCTCTGCCAAACCAAATTGATCCAAGCGGTTACGAATGATCCCTATCACTTGCAAAATCGTGTTTTTACGCAATTCCTCTTGCTCTAAAGGGGTGAGCTTCACGCTATAAAACCCCGCTTCTTTGTTGATTTCAAACTGGCTATGGCCTTGCAATTCCAATAAAAGCGCGTCTAATTTTTTCGCTTCATCTTCATCTAAAAGCTCAAAACTGATCCCCTCTAGGCTGGATTTAATGTCTTTAAGCAAGATATTTTGCTTTTTAGCGTTGTATTCTAAAGCGGACGCCAAGCTTAAATACTTGTTTTTTAAGGCTTCATCGGTTTGCACCCCTAAAAGCATGTTTAACCCTCCCCTTAAATCCAAACCTAAAGTGATTTTAGGGCCTTTAGTCTCTAGCAAAGAAGGCACAGAAAACCCTACCCCTAAAAGAAGCGCACAAATAAAAACGATTAAACGAGGGTTAAAAAGTTTCATTTAGTTGTTATTTGGCGTTGTTTCAAAGTTTTAGTACCAGATAATTTTGCCGAGATTTCTTCTCTGCCTTGTTGGATAACTATAGGCTCTGCCAAACCAAATTGATCCAATTCGTCTAATTTGAACGCTATATAGTTTTTAGAAAGTTTAGCGGTGGTGTCATCATTGAGCTTCACGCTAAAAAAATTCGCTTCCGCTTTAAGCACCTCAACGATCAACCCGCCTTGAGTGACAACTTTATCGCCCTTAGTCAAGCCCTCTATCATTTCTTTGTGCTTTTTTTGTTGCTGGCGTTGCGGTCGAACAATCAAAAAATAAAAAATAAGAAACAACACCACAAAGGGTAAAAGCGTCGTTAGAATTTCTTTAGTTTGTCCCATTTAATTCCCTTAAAAGATGTTTTAATCTCAAATTATAGCATTTTTAACTATTTCTTTAAAGCCGCTCTTTGGTTTAATAAAAATAAATACAAAGCCCCTATGATCCCAGAAATCAAAGATCCCAGTAAAATCGCAATTTTTGCCACTTCCATAGCGTCCTTATGCTCGCTTATGAAAGCCAAATTAGAAATAAACATAGACATGGTAAAGCCAATCCCTGCTAAAAGCCCAGCCCCCAAAATATGCCACCAGCTGATGCCTTTAGGGCGCGCGGTGATTTTAAGCTTTTCGCTTATAAAAGTGACGAGAAAAATCCCTAAAGGCTTGCCCAAACAAAGCCCTAAAATAACCCCTAAAAGCACCTTATCCACTTCTAAATTGATGCTAGAATCAACGCTCACCCCAGCGTTTGCAAACGCAAATAAGGGCATGATGAAATACCCGCTAATGGGGGCTAAAAAATGCTCCAATCTTTCTAAGGGGCTTTGTAAAGCGCTCGCTTTTTCTTCAATGGAATGCAAGATCTCTTGCTGTTCTTTGGTCAAAAGCGCTCCTGAACTCGTTTCTGCGTATCGCTTGCCCAGCTCTAAAAGCTCTACATTTTTAGAATCTTTAGGGATCTTCACCGGTATCATAAAAGCTAGAATCACTGCAGCAATCGTCGCATGGATACCGCTCTCATGCACGCAAAACCAAAGCAACACCCCTAAAAGCAAGTAAGGGATAAGCGAGCGGGTATTCAAGTGGTTTAATACAGCTAGAATGAGAACCACCCCTAAAGCCCCTAAAAGCCATGCGAATTTTAAATTCGTGGTATAAAAAAGCGCGATCACCACAATAGCCCCCAAGTCATCAGCCACCGCTAGAGTGATTAAAAAAACCTTTAAAGCGGTTGGCACCCTCTTGCCTAAAAGCATGATCACGCCCAAAGCGAACGCAATATCTGTCGCCATAGGGATCCCAAAACCATGCTGAGAAGGCGTGTTAGCGTTAAGAAAAAAATAAATCAATCCTGGGGCTATCATGCCCCCTATAGCCGCAATCACAGGAAAAGAAGCTTTTTTGAAACTGGATAGCTCCCCAAACAACAATTCTCGCTTGATCTCTAATCCTATCATTAAAAAAAATAACGCCATTAAAACATCATCAATCCAGTGATGCAAACTAAAGCCGATGAAAAAATCCCCTATTTGAAACCCAAAAGGGGTGTGCCATAGCGCAAAATAACTTTCTTTTAAAAACGAATTAGCCACCACCATCGCTAAAACAGCGTTTAAAAAGAGGAAAATCCCTCCAAAAGACTCGCTTTTAATGAAGTTTTTAAGCGTCACACTGAGCGCGTTTTCTGTTTTTTTGATATTCATAGACAACCTTAAAATTTTTAATTTCAAACCCATAATTTTTCAAGCAGTCTTTTATGAGCGTAAATAATGCCCGCTTGTATCTTAAAATGGGGGGCTTGAGTTTGCAAAAACGTAGCGTAATGAGACACTTGAGCCTTGTGGCTTTGCTGGTAATTTTGAGAGCTTTTATAATCTAAAACATACAAATTTTGCCCCTTATCCCACAATAAAACATCAATCCTAGATACAACTCCTTCAAATAAAAAAGCCGCTTCACCCTTTAGGGCCAAATTTTTAAAAAGAGCTTGTATCTCTGCATCGTTTTCAAAAAGCTCTAAACTTTCTTCTAACGCTTGGTGATCCAAACCATAAAAACCATGATGGTAGTTTAAATATTCTAAAACGCTTTTTTTAGGAATATTATAAGCGTATTGGTATTCTAACCCCTTGTGCAAGGCGATACCAAAGTTGATCGCTTCCTGGTCGTTATTCTTTTCATAATCGCTATCTGGCTCTTCTTCTATCTCTTGGACTTGCTCGCCATAGGCATGGGGTTTGATTACAACGCTTGCGATTAAAGGCTCTTTTTGAGGAGAAATAACCGGTGCGATTTCCCCCTCTTCTAAAGGCGCAAGATCCAATTTTTCGCGCATTCCTTTGTTTTCGCTTTCTTTTTGGTCTTTTTTTTGGCCTTTGTCTTTAGCCACGACAACCAGCCCTAACTCAGCCCTAGTGAATGCGACATAATACTTATTGGTTTCTTCACTCTCTTTAGCCGCTTCTTCTTTGTCTAAAGCCCTAGCGTAATCTTTATCCACCATCTCACGATTTTTCATCCTGTAATAAAGGCGAAGAAGCTCTGTGCCATTATATTCTTCAAGGAATTGATTGGAGTTATTGGATTTAGGCTTGCCCAAGCGTTCGCACACGATCACATAAGGGAATTGCATGCCTTTAGATTTATGGATGGTCATGATTTGAGCGCCTTTTAAATTGAAAGAAGCAATCTTTTTAGCCTCTAATTTTTCTAAAAATCCATCAGCGTCTTCGCACCCAACCGCCAACTCCAAGCAGATTTGTGCGCACTCTCCATAAAGCTCAAACAATTCCATCACCTTCCACACAAAGCCCGCCACGCTCTCTTTTTTGGGGTTGAAACCAGCTAAAGCGATCGCATCATCATGCAAATATCCAGCGAGTTTTAAAACGCTGTGCTTATAAAAGGGCTTGTAAGGTTCTTCAGCTAGAGCGTATTTTAAAGCGTTCTTAATGATTTTAGATTCTACAAATTGAGACAATTTAGCGCTAGATTCCGTGCTTGGGCGAATGGCGCTCAAATGCTCTTGCAAATAATTTTTGATTTCTAAAGCGTCATCATTAGTGGCACATAAAATGGTAATGTCTTTAGGCTCAATACGATGCTCTAAAAGGTTTTTAGCTTCTTGCAAGATTTGTTCTAACAACAATTCTCTTCCATCAGCCACTAAAGAAACTTTCACATAGCCGTCTGTAGCATGTTTATTACTGGAAGCTTTAGGGTATTTTTGATCCAAATAAGCGGTGGGGGAATCTTGATAAGCCTTTTTAAAAATGGTATTCACATAATTAATAATCAAAGGCGAACTGCGGTGGTTGAATTGTAAATTATCGTGGTAAAAATCCTTAGAAACGCTTTCAAACAAGGAGCTAAAACTCCCCCTAAAGGCATAAATGCTCTGTTTGACATCGCCCACAAAAAACACGCTCCTATTCCATTTAGCTTGCCCTATCCCGGCTTTAATCTCATCAATAAAAGGGGCTAAAATCTTATAATCGTTCAAGCTCGTGTCTTGAAATTCATCAATCAAAATGTGCACGATCTTGCTGTCCAATCTGAAATAAAAAAACTCCGCTGGCATTTCTTCATAACCATTCAATAAGGCATGGACTTTATCTTTAATCGCATCAAAATCCAGGGCTTGGATTTTAGAAGTGGCTTTATCATAAAGCTGGATGAATTTAGGGAATTTTTTAAACAATGCACTTTCTCTGGCTTCATAATAGCGTTTTAGATCGTTTTCAATTTCTTCGCATTCGCTCTCTAAAGTGGGGATTTCATCTTTGAATTTTTTGAAATAGCGGTATTCGCCCTTTTTTTTAAGCCAGGTTAAAGAGCTGTTTAAAAATCCCCTAAAATCATCGCATTTAATGGCTGTTTTAGCCTCATTTGATGCTGTTTCTATGTTTTGAATTTGTTGGTTTAAGCTTCTTAGTTTTTCTAAAAACCTCTCTTCATCAAATACAGGATCTTTCTTATTGGGATCAAATAAATAGAGCTTGTTTTTTAAAAAACGCAACCGCTCTAAAATAGAATCGCTTGTGTAACTATCATGGCTTAAGCATTGAGCGATAAAAACGCTCAATTCCTCAAGCTGTTCATTATTTAAAGCGCTCAAAAAACTCTCATTGAGCTGTTGCTGGTGCGCTTTTGTGTCTTCATTGACTTCAAAATTCGCGCTCAACCCCACAAACCAGCAAAATTTCCTTAAAATGCTTTGGAAAAACGCATCAATGGTGCTGATTCTAATTTCGGCGTTTAAAAAGCGTTGGTAGATTTCTTGAGCCCTATTTTGCACAAAACTAGGGTCTAAATGGTATTTTTCTTCTAATTCTTTTAGGATATTTTGGGATTTTTCTTTTTCTTTTTCATCTTCAAGATTTTCTTTTTGCAAGATTTTTAAATAGTCTAAAATGCGCTCTTTCATTTCGGCGGTGGCTTTTTTGGTGAAAGTGAGCGTTAAAATCTCGCTAGGATTAGCCCCCTTAAACAATAGGGCCAAAAACCGCACGCTCAAAGCGAAAGTCTTCCCGCTTCCTGCTGAAGCTTTTAAAGCCATGCATTGTCTTTTTGTATCCATTAGATCTATCCTAAAATTCTGTTTTGTCTTTATTATAACCTAAAAGCCTTTTTTACTTAAGCTAAAAAACCCTAATCTTTTGCTATAATCATAGGGTTTTGTCGTTTTTCTATCATTTTATAGGGATCAAAGGCAAAGACAGCGTCAAATTCACACATGCTAATCCTTGTATTTAGGTGTTCTTAAGAAACTTAAGAATCAAATGAGCATGGAGGAAGAGAACCAAAATAACTTTAAGGAGAATATTCTCATGGTAACCATGAAAGATTTATTAGAATGCGGTGTGCATTTTGGACACCAAACAAGGCGTTGGAACCCTAAAACCAAGAAATTCATTTTTGGCGTTAGGAAAAATATCCATATTATTGATTTGCAAAAAACTTTGCGCTATTTTAGATACACTTATAATATCGTGTGCGATGCGAGCGCTCAAGGCAAGAGCATCATGTTTGTAGGCACTAAAAAACAAGCCAATGAGACTTTGAAAGAATTTGCTGAAAGCATTCAAGTCCCTTATGTCAATTACCGCTGGCTTGGTGGCATGCTGACTAATTTTAGCACCATTAGAAAATCGGTGAGGAAATTAGAAATCATTGAAGAAATGGAAAATAGCGGTCAAATTGATTTATTGACTAAAAAAGAAAAACTCATGATTTTAAGGAAAAAAGAAAAGCTGGATAAATATCTTGGTGGGGTGCGCCACATGAAAAAAATCCCTGATATGATTTTTGTGATTGATGTGGCTAAAGAAAAAATCGCTGTCGCTGAAGCAAGAAAACTCCATATCCCTATCGTGGCTCCCTTAGACACTAACTGCGATCCTGATTTAGTGGATTACCCCATTCCTGGAAATGACGATGCGATCCGCTCTATTAGGCTATTTTGTAAAGAAATGAGCGAAGCGATTTTAGAGGGGCGAGAACTCATGCAAGAAGAAATCGTCCATGCGGATGAAAATAGCGAAGAGATAGAGTATGTGAGCAATGAAGAAAAAGAAGAAATGCTCGCTGAAATCCAAAAAGAAATCACTCAAGGAGCCGAATAATGTCAGGAATTAGCGCTCAATTAGTCAAAAAATTAAGAGACTTAACCGATGCGGGCATGATGGATTGCAAAAAAGCCCTTGTAGAAGTGGCTGGGGATTTGCAAAAGGCTATTGATTTCTTGCGCGAAAAAGGCTTGAGTAAAGCCGCTAAAAAGGCCGATAGGATCGCTGCTGAGGGCGTTATCGCTTTAGAAGTAGCGCCTGATTTTAAAAGTGCGATGATGGTAGAAATCAATAGCGAAACGGATTTTGTGGCTAAAAATGAGGGCTTTAAGGAATTGGTTAAAAAAACTTTAGAAACGATCAAAGCCCACAATATTCATACCACAGAAGAACTGCTTAAAAGCCCGTTAGACAACAAGCCTTTTGAAGAATATTTGCACTCTCAAATCGCTGTGATTGGTGAAAACATTCTAGTGAGAAAAATCGCTCATTTAAAAGCCCCTAGCTCTCATATCATCAACGGCTATGCGCATTCGAACGCCAGAGTGGGCGTGTTAATCGGTATAAAATACGATAATGAAAAAAACGCTCCAAAAGTAATTGAACTGGCCCGAAACATCGCTATGCATGCCGCAGCGATGAAACCTCAAGTATTAGACAGCAAAGACTTTAGCCTTGATTTTGTCAAAAAAGAAACTTTAGCCTTGATCGCTGAAATTGAAAAAGACAATGAAGAAGCTAAACGCTTGGGCAAACCTTTAAAAAACATTCCTACTTTTGGGAGCCGCATTGAATTGAGCGATGAAGTTTTAGCACACCAAAAGAAAGCCTTTGAAGACGAATTAAAAGCGCAAGGCAAGCCTGAAAAAATCTGGGATAAAATCGTTCCTGGAAAAATGGAAAGATTCATCGCTGACAACACCCTTATTGATCAACGCCTGACCCTTTTAGGGCAATTCTATGTCATGGACGATAAAAAGACTATCGCTCAAGTGGTTGCTGATTGCTCCAAAGAGTGGGATGACAATTTAGAAATCACTGAGTATACGCGTTTTGAATTGGGCGAAGGCATTGAGAAAAAGGCAGAAAATTTCGCTGAAGAAGTAGCTTTACAAATGAAATAGGGTTTTAAAGCGCGTTTTTCGTGCTTAAAAACTAACTTTAACCATCAATAAACTACATGCCTTACAGACTAGAAAAAGACTTCCAAGACTTAATCGCTAGTAACAACAACATTCAAAAAGACATTTGCTCTGTTTTAGAAATGGATTATAAGGATTTTAAGTTGTTAAGAGAGAACGCTTACATCAATGGCATTACAGCAGACTTCACGCTTTTTGAAAAAAATAAAGTTAGGGCTATCATAGAGTGTAAGGGTGGAGCTATCGGGGTGAGCGAATATGCGCGTGGTATCGGTCAAATTTTTCAATACGAATATTTTTTTGAAAACCATCTAAGCCTTAAAAATTATGCATTTTGCCAAAATTTTAATAGCGTGTTGGTTTTTCCTGAAAGCGTGTTGAAAAACAACGATTTTAATGTGGGGCTTTTCAAGTACCCTAAAAGCAAGAAAATTTTAGAAATCAATTCGCACAATTTAGCCGTTAGATGCATTAATGATAGCGAATGAAAAATTAAGGGAGATAAAACACAGGGATTTTAAAGTGATCTCGCCCTATTATGCGCATGATATTAGATTTTTTGAAGCGTGTTTCTTGCTCCAAGTTTTAGCCATTTTTAAATTTAAACCACCCAAGCAGAAATCCCAAACATCTTTAGTGTTTGGGATGAATGCCGCTAACTTGTAGTATAATACCCCCATACATTTGTATCTAGCACAGGAAGTGCGCGAAGTTACGCCTTTGGAGATATGATGTGTGAGACCTGTAGGGAATGCGTTGGAGCTCAAACTCTGTAAAATCCCTATGATTAGGGACACAGAGTGAGAACCAAACTTTCCCTATGGGCAACATCAGCCTAGGAAGCCCAATCGCTTTAGCGTTTGGGTGCTTCACAAACAAATTAGTGCATCGTAAAAACATAGAAGAAACGATTTTAAAAAAGACCAATTCGCTTAATAATGGTAATTGGCGCAATGTCTTTATCACGCTATCCACATTGGGTTTCATTGATAGCCAAAATTATCCTACAAGCATAGGTTTAAACTTTGTGAATATGAGTTATAGCGAATTTCTTGTGATGGTTTTTGAAAGCTATATCAAACCTTACTGCATTGAAATTTTTAAACTTGTAGAAAATGATACGCTTAATTTAAAAAATAACGAAATAGCAGAACGCATTAGAGCGAATTTTAACAACCATGAAGTCTTGTTTTTGACTGAGTCCAATTTAAGATACATTTCATCATGGCTTAATATCGCAAAAGATGATTTTGCTTTTTTTGATTCCACTAAAAGACTAGTGCAAAGGCAATTGATTTTTAACCCTTTTATCAGCAATAAAGAAAGTTTTATTAAACATATTGAAAAACATTCACTTTTTAATAAGTATAAAGAAAGATATAAGGAAATTTTAAATGGTATATAATGTTTGTGAATTTTTTGTGGGAGCGGGCGGTTCGCATTTAGGTTTTATCCAACAAGGTTTTAAAACGCTCTATGTTAATGATATAGATAAAGACGCCCTAAAAACTTTACTCCATAACAATAAAGAACTAAAAGATGCCATCATCGATCAAACAAGCATTACAGAAATTGACCCTAAACATTTGCAAACACAGATAAAACAAGAGATTGATGTGATTTTTGCTGGCATTGTGTGCAAGAGTTTTTCCTTAGCTGGGGAGCGCTCACCCAATGACAAACGCAATTATTTTTACCGCTACTATTTAGAAATAATCAAAGCCCTAAGACCAAAAATCAGCATTACAGAAAATGTCAAAGGCATGCTAAACGCTAAAATTTTGCCACAAAATTCAGACCCTAAAATTTTACAAGAAGTGGATATTTTATACCAAGAGTTAGAAAACTATAAGGGCAAAAAAGCAGAGTTAAGAAAAAAGAATTCTATCACTAAGGAATTTGAAAATTACGGCTTAAATTTACGCCAAAAGAAACAAAACTTGCAAAAGAAACTCAATGATTTAATGCATGGCGTCGTAGATGACATTTTAAAAATTTATGAAGAATTAGGCTATCGTGTAGAGCTTAAAGTCTTAATATGCTAATGAGTGAGCGTTTTCAAAAATTCCAAGACATTCCGCTCTCTTAAAATGTGGTTGGGTGAAAAGAAGCTTTCAATCTGGTGGTGGTTAGAAAATTCCTTTTTATGCTCATAAGCTTTTCTGATGTAGGGGGCAAACCCAAAAGGGTTTTCTAAATCCTTTAAGGCGTTTTTCAAACTTTCTTCATCTTTATCTAAAGTATCAAAATACTTGAGTAAGACCTCTCTGGTTTCATAACTCAAAATATCTGAGCCTTTAAAAAAAGTGATGTCTGCATTAGCGACTCCATATAGATAAATCGCATTGGGTTTAGGCAGGTTTGAATTCCACATGGGGCGAGATGTTTGAAGGTTTTTTTCACCCTTATCGTTTTTAGAAAACTTGATTTCAATTCCTACCACATGATCAAAAATAAAAACCAAAAAATCAGGGTAATTTTGTGAGCCAAAAGGCTGGTATAAAAAATGGCTTGTAAGGTTTGAAAAAGGGTTTTTAAGGGTGTGTGGGTGGTTTTTTTCTAAAACTTGCTTTTTGAGTTGGTTAAAAGTGGTTTTGATTTCTTTATTAGGCTTTTCTTCAATATGGCTTAATCTTTCTGTTAAATCGCCGTTGATTTCGCTAAAGTGTTTTTTTAATTCATTCCTAAATTGGTTTTCAAACTGCTCCCCTGTGCTAGAACTTGCAAAAAACTTTCTTTTATTGGTAATTTCTTGGAACACTTTTTCAAGCATGCATTTCCTTTAATTTGCAATATTCTTCCACAAAATCATAAGTAGAAAACCCTAAAACTTGCGTGTTTTTATGAGCGAGTTTGTTGAAATCAATTTTATGGATAATCATTAAAGCTTCTTTAGAATGGGCTTTGATGAAAAAATATTGTCGGTTTTTAATCAGTAAATTTGCATTAGTGATCTTTTCGTTGTAGTCATAAAAGCCTTGTCTCACCACCGCAAAATCCCATTGGTATTTTTCTTTGTTGAAATATTTAAGGGTGTGTGGCGTGTTGTTATGAATGTAAGTGATAAAATCATTATGGCGGATTTTGGGGGGTGCAATGATGCGCTCGTCTTTAAGATTTAGGGCGATATTTTTATGCATATAGATTTGAAAAACGCATTTCACATCATAGGGCCGTTCATTAAAAATAAAAGCGTTTTTTTCTAAATCAGCGTTTAAAACCAATTTTGCACGCTTATCAATGTGTTTTTGAATGGAATAGCGTTTGAATAAATTAGGCAAAATAAACGCTACAATAGGTGCTTCGTTTAAAGATTTGTTTAAAAAATCTAGAGCTAATTTCCCTCTATGCCCAAAAGGAGGGTTGCCAATAATAATACGCTTTTTGTTAAACTCAATCAATTCCAACAGATAATCTTTTTTTTGAATGCCTTGAGCTTTAGGGGCAATATCAAGGGCGTCCCAATCAGCAATCCCTAATCCTTTTAATGCATCAACAAAGCTCCCACTCCCTGCACTTGGCTCTAAAAAATGGAATGCGTTTAAGTCTAGCCCTAGATTTTGATTGATGAGATCTTTTAATAAATCCAAACAAAATCGTGCGATTTTGGGGTGGGTGTAAAAAGCGTCTAAATTCTTTTGCAAGATAGTATTACTAACCATTTTAATCCCATTTTAATTGAAATCAAACCCGCCCGCTTCGCCTAAACTCATGCTCTCATAAGCCGCATTTACATAGCTGTTGCGGATCTCGCAATTCAAAACCTTCTCGCATTTCAAGCAACTCGCTACTTGCTTTTCTTCTTGGCATGCTTGCAATTTCAAAAGAGCGTCATTAAAACGCTCTTCGTATTCTAATTTTTTAGCGCTATTTGGCATCATTCTCCCTTTAAATGTTTTTCTAAAATTTGAGCTTCATGCGGACTAGCTAAATAGCATTCGCTTTTTTCATGGTAATTTTCTACGCTTTGCTCTAGCAAACGCTTTTTAACCCCCTTATCAAAATAAAACGCTTCCCCTTTAGCTTTTTCAATGATCAAGGCTAAAGGAAAGACTTCAAAAAGCTTTCGTAATTTCTTTTGCGGGTAGGAAAACATTCCGCCTTTTTTAATGAGCACATGATGGACATCAGCCACCATAGATCCTGAGTATCGTAAGCGGTAATTTTCTGCAAAAAATCCTTCCAAAGCCTTTTTCAAGCCCGAAGAAAAATCCTTTTGATTGCCTCCGCTAGCGACGATTTTACCCTTATTTTCTAAAACGATGGTTTCTATAAAATGGAACTTGTTTTGATAAAAAGCGTAACGATAAACTTCTTCTAAAGCCACCACTAATTCAATTTTATGCCCAAAAACCACATAAAGGCTTGCGACTAGATTTTGCGCCTTATAATCCTTTTCATAAACCCCTATAATCGTGCCTACTAAGAAATTCGCCTCCATCACTGAACTCCCGTCTAAGGGATCATAAGCGATCAAATAAGAGCCGTTTTCTTTAGTAACGGGCGTTTCTTTTTCTTCGCTAAAAACGCTTTTGATGTTTTCTAAACTCAAAAAATTTTCTTCTAAAAATTTGTCTAGGGCTAAATCCGCTTTAATGGGCGTATCCCCGCTGCTGTTTTCTAACTTAGTGTAACTCCCAGCGTCTGGCTTTTCTAAAATTTCTTGGGCTTTTTTAACCCCTTTTTCTAAAAGACTGATGATTTCTATAACGATGTTTGCATGCTTGCCTTTAAAATGTTTGTAATCCATAAAAACCCTTTTATGATTTGATTAAAGATGCTAATATTTTACTTTAAAACATTAAAAATAGGGAAGTATTTTGAAAGTAGCTCCGAGCCTTTTGAGCGCTGATTTTATGCATTTAGCCAAAGAGATAGAGAGCGTGAGTAACGCTGATTTTTTGCATGTGGATGTGATGGATGGGCATTATGTGCCTAATTTAACCATGGGGCCTGTAATTTTAGAGAATGTTACTCAAATGAGCAAAGTGCCTTTAGATGTGCATTTAATGGTAGAAAATGCGAGCTTTTTTGTAGAATTGTTCGCTCCTTTAAAACCGCAAATCATCAGCATTCATGCAGAAAATGAAAAGCACCCCCACAGGGTGTTGCAACTCATTAGAAATTCAGGCATCACACCAGGCATTGTCCTAAACCCCCACACGCATGAAGAAAGTATTAAATACTTGCTAGAAAGCGTGGAGTTAGTGCTTTTAATGAGCGTGAATCCGGGCTTTGGTGGGCAGAAGTTTTTAGATCTGGTGCTAGAAAAGTGTTTGAAAGTTAAAGAATTGATCAAACGCTACAACCCTAGCTGTCTTTTAGAAGTGGATGGGGGCGTGAATGATACAAATATCTTTAAACTCCAACAAGCGGGCGTGGATGTGGTGGTTTCAGGGAGTTATATTTTTAAATCCAAAGATCGTAAGCTGGCTATTGAAGGCTTACAGAATGTCAGACAGCCTCTTGCATAAAGACATTCAAGCCCTAATCGCTCGCTTAAAGCACCAGGATTTAAGCTTGGGCATGCTAGAAAAATCGCTCTCTCGCCTTATTTATGATGAAATCAATTTGGAATATTTAAAAGCGTGCGGGCTTAATTTCATAGAAACGAGTGAAAATTTAATCACGCTCAAAAACCTTAAAACCCCCCTTAAAGATGAGGTTTTTTCCTTCATTGATTTAGAAACCACCGGCTCTTGCCCCCTAAAACATGAGATTTTAGAAATTGGAGCCGTGCAAGTGAAGGGAGGGGAAATCATCAATCGTTTTGAAACCCTTGTGAAAGTCAAAAGCGTGCCTGATTATATCGCTGAACTTACAGGCATCGCTTATGAAGACACCCTAAACGCCCCAAGCGTGCATGAAGCTTTGCAAGAATTGCGGCTTTTTTTAGGCAGTAGCGTGTTTGTAGCCCATAACGCTAATTTTGATTACAACTTTTTAGGGCGTTATTTTGTGGAAAAATTGCATTGCCCCTTATTGAATTTAAAGCTTTGCACTTTGGATTTATCCAAACGAGCCATTTTGTCCATGCGTTATTCTTTGAGCTTTTTAAAAGAGCTTTTAGGGTTTGGCATAGAAGTCAGCCATAGAGCCTATGCGGACGCTTTAGCGAGCTATAAGCTCTTTGAAATATGCTTATTAAACCTGCCCAGTTACATCAAAACGACGATGGATTTGATTGATTTTTCCCAATGTGCTAACACCTTGATCAAAAGACCCCCAAGAGCCAGATACCAAGAGGCTCCACCGCCATTTTCTCTTTTTGAGAGGACAAAGGGCTTGTTCAATATCATAAAAGCAACCAGTTAAACGAACGCTGTTTAAGTGGGTTTGATTAGGGGTGAAATTTTAACATATCCATTTGATACTTTTGAATGTTGCCTAGTATTTTAATCTTATCTGCTACTTCGCACTCATCGTATATCTTTTTGTATTCTTGTATGATATTGACTTCATCGTTGTTTTTATTATCCATGCTCATAGTATGATTATACTAAAATAATTAGGTTGTGGTATAGTTCGGTATCGTTTGTTTTTTAAAGCAAGGAAGCCCCTTATAAAATAGGGGTTTTTTTGTGGATTATTTTTTAGCTTGTTTTAGCTTGGTTACTTCTTGCTGTAGCTTTTTAATACGGTTTTCTAACAATACCACTTTTGCGACTATGGAATACATATCCGCATTGGCTTGCTGTAGTTGTTCGTGGTTCTTTTTAATCTCATTGGTCATCATTACCATAGCATTCATTACCCCTTTTATTCTTTTATCTGTATTGATAATGGCCTCAATAATTGTTTTTTTGTAAATGGGCTCACCCTCTGTTGTATAACCAAAAATATAATCGCTAGCAAACGCTAACGCCCCCATTACTACTAAACCTAAACAAATCGCTTTAATTTTATTTCGTTCTCCTCCACTGTTGTTTTGCTCTCTTTTGCTACACAAGCTAAATTAGTGCCTAAATAGTCTTTCCATATTAACATGCGGTGTTGCTCGTAATAAATTAGCCATTGTGTTTTCCTTTGCTTATAATTTAACTTTAATCACATAGCAGTCTTTAAAGATTGTCTGCGTTGGATTATTCGTATCAAATACGATCTGCCTACCCTCCACTACATTGCTTCGTAACGATACTTTTTGTGAGCCAAAACTTTCCACGCCAGTCGTTTCTAAAGTGTAGCATTGATTGGTTTTATTCCAACTAATAAATTGCCTACTCCCTTGATTTATAAAACTTAAATCGCATGGTAAGAACACTTCCACGCCACTGCCAATTTCGGCTACATAGGTTGTCTGTGTTGGGCGTAAAGCTTTATTTTCATTTGTAGCAAGATTACCAATAAAAATACCATTTAGAATCTCATTTGTTTCTGTAGGCGTTTCACTAATCTCTAATATGTTTTGATCTATTCTTGCCAAACTGCTTTTTAGTGTGGCACTGATTTTAAGTGTTATTGGTTGCCCTACTAGCAAAGTTTCACTAGTATTATTGACTGCAGTGAGTAAATTATCTAAATATTTTTGATGCGTTAAGAAACCTGCGATTGGTTTATTAGTTATCTCTGAATTAAAATGCCAATTATAGTTAGTTGTCGCATTAAAATTAAATCCCATATTTTACTCCTTTTAAATTTTTTTCAAGGCTTATGCTATCTCTAAATCTTACCCATCCATTTACATTAGCATAGCGTTTGCTTTGTATCTTTTTTTCGTAGCCTTTTTCGCTCTCGTCTGCTTCCACTCGTGCGAGGTTTTCTTTGTCTTTTTCAATATCTTTTTTAATTGCTTCACTCATGGCTTGCTTGTCTTTGCCTAGTGTTTCTAATGGTTCGCTCATTGGTGTTTCCTTTGTGTCAATTTCGCTATGTTTTAACTCAACGCTGTCTTGTTTGTCTTTTTCAATTTCGGCTTTTAGATTTTCTTTTTCATCTTGTCTTTCCTTTGCTTCATTTTTGTCTTTGATATTATAATCAAAAAAGTTCGGTATGCCTTTGTTTAGATAACGATAATCATCAACTAAACATGGGCTGATGTGTTTTCTTGTAATGCTTGTTTCATTTTGCTATCCTTTAAGTCTAGTATGTTTATCTTGCTATTGTCAATTGATTTGCTGTCTTTTTTATCCCTAAAGAGCGTTTTATAGTCAACTTTAGAGAGTCTTTGCTATATGCTTTTAAAGTTAGTTATAGCTTCCATTAATATAGGTTCTATAATATCATAAATATAATAGTAAGTCAACATAAAAAACATTTTTATTGTTTAAATTATTTTAATAGCAGAAAAAAAGTATAAATATAATAATTAAGTAAAACCTACATCAAGTTCTACTTAAACCAAATTAAAAAAATCCATTTAAGTTATCTTAACCCTTTAGTTTAACCCTACCCCACAATATCCAACAAATGCTCTTCATGCCACAATTCAATTTCTTCTTCTTCCAAGCCAAACGCCTTAGCCCTTTGGCTGTTTGGATAGCGGTTTTTAGAGCCTTCTTTAGGGTCTTTATCGCTAATGGATTGCATGTTTTCTAATGCTCTTGTCTCTTGGGCTAATTCAAGCTTACTTTGAAAGCTTTGCGCTAAATCCAGCATATCACTTCTTGCACCCTGTTGGATAGCAGAATTTAAAGGAGCGTTTTGGTTGATATAAGTTACATTGCCTAAAGCTGAAACACCCATGCTAATCTCCTTAGAATGTTTAAGTGTCCTTTAGACTAATAGTTCGGTATTTTGAGTAAATGACATTAGCTCCTTTGATGATTTTGACAAATTTTCGTTGCGTGTAGTCAATTTCGTAACTATTAAACGCATCTTTTTGCATTTTAATCAACATTTTGGCTAATTCCATAATGACCTCATCTTTGGGCACGTTCTTTTGGCAAAAAACGATCAAATGCGATCCGGGAATATTTCTTACATGCATCCACAAATCATTCGCTCTTGCGTCTTGTAAGAGTTTGATATTTTCTTTTTGGTTTTTCCCTAAACCGATTTTAAAATCCTTATAATACAGCACTTCATACCCACTCATCGGGCGTTTGATTTTAGAATTTTTAAGGGGCATAAACATTTCTAAAACGCTTTCTTCTTGCGCTCCTTTAACATAATTAATTTGGTTTTCTTTAAAAGCGATTTTTTCTTTTAGATTCTCTTCTTCTAAATACAAGAATTGCGATTTTTGTTTCTTTTTCTTGCTGAGAGTGAATTTTTTATTGATAAAAGCGTTTAAGGGCATGCTCTTATCAATTTCAATCGCGCATTCTTTATCTTCAAAATCCTTTAAAACCACGCGGCTTTCATGCTTATGGATTAAATGTTGGTAAGTGAGTAATAAAGAGGCTTGAGTTTGCAATTCTTTCGCTTCTAATTGTAAGTTTTTAGGATCTTCTAGTTTTTCTAATTTTTCTTTCAAACGTTCTTTTTGGGCGTTTAATCGCTTGATGATTTGATTTTTTTTGTGTTCTAATTCTTTATGCTGATAGGATAAAAAATCTTTTTCTAAAATTTCTAACAATCCTTTAAAATCCAAATCCTCTTCTTGATGCTCGTAAATATTAGGAGGCAATGCCCCTAAAATATCGTTTTTAGCGACCCTGTCATTAAAACGAAAGGCTTCTATCACGCATTTTTCTTGATCTAAAATCATGAGATTGGCTTTTTTAGGGATCATCTCTAAACGCAAAATAAAAGTTTCACTCTTATAAGCTAAATCTTTAGCGCCCTTGATTTCTAAAATCCGATCGTTATCAATGATGTTTGCTTGTAAAATTTTGGCGTTTTTAGTGAATTTATTCAAACAAAAATCTAACGCTAGGGTGTTTTTTAAAACGCTCTCTGGGGGTTTTTTGGACAAACCGATATAAGGCGCGTTCAAATCCACAACAAAGGCGTGTTTTTCTTTAGAAAAAGTCTCTAATAAAAAACTAGATGCATTCAAGCGTTTGAGGTTAAAATGCGTTTGAGCGTTTAAAAATTCGCTGAATTTCTTTAAAAGAAAAAATTTCATTCTTGCACCTTTAATTTTTCCTTAGCGAAAGAAATCGCGCTCTCTATATTCTCGCTCCCTCCTATCATGCGCGCGATTTCTAAAACCCTTTCTTCATTATTGAGAGTTTTTGCAAGGCTTTTGTGGTTTTCTTTGAAAACTAAAATATGGTTTTTAGCGAGCGCTGGGATATGGACTTGGTGCGAAATGGCAAAGATTTGCGAATGGCTGCTTAAGGTTTCAAGGGCTTTAGAGACCGCCAAACTCTCTTCACCGCTCAAATTGGAATCCATTTCATCTAACACCAACACGCCTTTAAAATCCTTTAAAAACTCCATTTCTAAAAGCATGAACGCCAGCCTCAAACGGCTGTATTCTCCAGAGCTTAAGGTTTCTAATTGGGAATTTTGTAAATTCAAAACGAGTTTTTGAGCGCCTTTTTCGCTCATGGGGGCTTCTTCTAAAACCAAGCTAGGGCTTTTTAGGAGCAAATCTTTCGCTTTAGCGCTTAAAAGAGCGTTAAAACCGGCTAAATATTCTTTTCTAAAGCCGCTTATTTCTTCGCACAATTTCAAGCATTCGGTTTTTAATTGTTCTATTTCTTTGTGGTAAGTTTCGCAATGATGATCAATTTCTTTCAGGTTATGCAATTCGTTTTTAACATGCCCTAATCGTTCTTTAGCATGCGCAATACTCCCGTAATCCTTAATGATCCCGCTTAGCATGCCAAGCCTTTCTAGCACTTTTTCAATATCCAAACGCTCGCACTCTTCTAATTTAGCCTGCTCTTTTTCCAACAGAGCGCTCGCTTCTAATAAAGCGCTTTTTAAAAACTCCGCGCTATGGCCCACGCTCTCTAAAGCATGCGTGATTTTGTGGGTATTTTCTAGCACCTCTAACGCCAGAGCGATTTTATCGTTCAGTTTTTCCTTACTAGAGAGCAATTTTTTTTGCTCTAAAAGGCGTTCGTATTCATCTTCTTTTAAATCCAGCCTCTCTAATTTCATTTTTTCAAAATTCAATCGTTCTTCTAAATCCTTTTGGAAACGCTTTTTATCCTCTAATAACCGCCTTTCTTTTTCTAGCTTCTCTAAGCGGGTGAATTTTTCTTCAAGCGCGCCTAAAAGGGGGCTAAACGCCTGGTTTTTGTTTTGGATATAGCCATCTAATAAGGAGAGCATTAAAATATCGTTGAGTTCATTCTGGCTGAATCTGTCGTTAGATAAGCGTTTGATCAAACCTTTTAATAACGCTTTGAGCGTGTTTTTAGACAGGCTCGTTTGGTTTAAAAAATAGCGCGTTTTTTCTTTTTTGATCACGCTGATGACTAAGGGTTCATGTTCATCTTCTCTAAAAATGCCGTATTCTTCCGTGTCTAAAAAAGGCGCGATCAATTCCACTTCAATGTTTGAAGCGTTGCTCTCTTTAAGTCCAAACGCCCCTAAAAGGCTCGCAATCAGAACACTTTTCCCCACCCCACTAGCCCCACTAATTGCGCTCAAGCCGTCTTTAAACTCTAGATCCAATTTTTCAAAAACAGCGTTTTGACGCACTTTTAAGCGTGTGATTTGAGCGTTATTGAAATCTCGCATGTTTTTTACCCTTTTTTTATCTTTTTTTGCTAGGGCTTTCCCCCCATAATAGCTTTTCTTTAAGCACTTTAAAATAATCCCTTGAATTTTTTTGTAAGAGCTTGGTAGTGGTGGGGCTTTTTTGAATATATAGGGGTTGGTTGGCTTCTAAATCATAGGTGGCTTGCCCATCAATGACCACAAGAGCGTCTTCATGAGCGCAAAAATTCAAGCAAAATTCCGCTCCTAACACTAAAGGGCGTTGCGTTAAAGAAAAATCGCACAAGGGCGTTAAAATATAGCTCTGGCTTAAAGCATGCACAATCGGCCCATGAGCGCTCAAATTATAAGCGGTCGAGCCTAGGGGCGTGGCAATGATAAGCCCATCGCCTTTATAGGTGTTAAAGGGCGTATGGCCTGCGTAAGCTTTGATGTCTAAAACCCCTAAAGCTTTTTTTTTGGCGATCACGATTTCATTGATCGCATAAAAAGAGGTTTTCCCAATACGGCCCTCTAAAGCCAAATGCTCTTCTAGTTTGATAGCGCCTTGCTTGAGATCTTGTAAGAAACCTTTCAAACCATTCAATTCAACTGCGCTCAAAAACCCTAAATTCCCTATTCTAACCCCAAAACATGGCTTATTGTAAGAATGCGTCATTCTTAAAGCCCCTAAAATCGTGCCATCGCCCCCTAAACATAAAAACGCATAAGCTTTTTCTATCAATCGTTCATCTTTTGATCCATCAAGGCTATCAATCATAAAGCTTTCAAACCCCTCATCTTCTAAAAGCTTTAAAACCCATTCTTTAGCTCGCTCTAACTTTTCAAAAAGAGGGTTTTGATAATGAGTGGGTCGCACAAACACGCCGATAGTTTGAAGTGAATCTTTCATGCGTATATTGTAGCTTAAAGCTTGAAACAAAATTTTAAAAAAAGGGGTTTTAGCCGCTTTTTATTAATCTTATGTGAAATTCATAAGGAGTTTTTATTTTTATTAATGTTTCATTCTTTAATCGTTTTTAATTGTTTTTTGGGTATTCTTTTTAAGAATGTAAGCATTATGTTAAGGAATCATGCATGAAAAAATTTTTTTCTCAATCGTTGTTGGCTTTGATTGTGTCTATAAACACATTATTAGCTATGGATGGTAATGGCGTTTTTTTAGGGGCGGGTTATTTGCAAGGGCAAGCGCAAATGCATGCGGATATTAATTCTCAAAAACAAGCCGCTAACGCTACTATCAAGGGCTTTGATGTGCTTTTAGGGTATCAATTTTTCTTTGAAAAACACTTTGGCTTGCGCCTTTATGGGTTTTTTGACTACGCCCATGCCAATTCTATTAGGCTTAAAAACCCTAACTATAACAGCGAAGCGGTGCAAGTGGCGGGTCAAATTCTTGGGAAACAAGAAATCAATCGTTTAACAAACATCGCCGATCCCAAAACCTTTGAGCCAAACATGCTCACTTATGGGGGGGCTATGGATGTGATGGTTAATGCCATCAATAACGGCATCATGAGTTTGGGGGCTTTTGGTGGGGTGCAATTAGCCGGCAATTCATGGCTTATGGCGACACCGAGCTTTGAGGGTATTTTAGTGGAGCAAGCCCTTGTGAGCAAAAAAGCCACTTCTTTCCAATTTTTATTCAATGTGGGGGCTCGCTTAAGGATCTTAAAGCATTCTAGCATTGAAGCGGGCGTGAAATTCCCCATGCTGAAGAAAAATCCCTATATCACTGCAAAAAATTTGGATATAGGGTTTAGGCGCGTGTATTCATGGTATGTGAATTATGTATTCACTTTCTAGGGTGTGGCCCTAGAGAGTCAGCACGCTCTCAATGATTTTAATCAGCTCTTTTTCTCTTTTTTCTAGGCTTTTGGGCGTCCATTCGGTGTAATGGTGTGCAATGTCTATGGTCATCTTATAGCAGGTCATCACTCTAAAAGTTTTCTTTTTGTTTAACCTGATTTCTTCTCCCATGTAGATTTTCTTTTTATCTTTGAAATCCAAATTTGAAGCTTTAGTGTTTTTCTTGCCCCCTAAAAGCGTGAGATTGGCTAAAGAATGCGTGTAGCACTCCCTTTCTTCTTCGCTAAAGTCCTTCGCCCATTGGCTTGAGAGATTGGGTTTTTTGGGCAAGATGTGTTCAATATGCAGATCTTTATCCATCTGAATGCGCTTGGGGCAATCGTCATCGCTCATGAAATATTCCACTAAAATGAGAATGGGTTTGAGCCATGAATTGTTTGAACTCCTTTTGTGTTTTTCATACAAATGGTCATCTTTTAGTTTCTCTCTAAAATTTTGTGTTATTTTATTTTTATCTAAATATTCTTTTACAATAGAGATAATATCATCAATGTTTTTCTTTTCCTTTAGGGCTTTAATAATGTTGCAATTAGTTTGTTTTTTAGGCTCTTTTTGTTCTGCAACCCAATTTTGGTAATAAAACTTGACTAGCAATTCTTTTAAAGCCTCTATCTCGCTTTGGCTATAGTTGTGCAATATGCTGGTGCACAAAATAATGTGCCAAAAATCAGAGGCTAGATAAGAAAGCAAATGAGCATGTCGGTCTTGCATTTCTAACACCTCACAATAAGCGTTGTAAAAATCTTCTACGCCCTTAAGGTATCCTAATGGGGTTTTATTAAGCCTTTCAAACTGATCGGCAAGTCTTTCTTCCATGTTTTTCCCACTAGTTACCGGATGGAGATAGGTTAAATACCAGCTAAACAATATTTCTGCGGCGTTCTTCTCTCGCTTGTTCTCTTTTCTCTTTGGAAATTTTGACTCATTATCCAAGCATTTTTGACGCAAGGCATTCCACCGAGACACAAACTCTTCTTGATCCTTTTCTTTAGCGAGTATTTTTAGCAACTCCACCTTAAAAACATCTATCGCATGCAAGGGCAGACCCCTAGCGTTTAAAACACTAAAAATCCTTAACGCCATACTTATATTGGAGCAAGTGGTTTTGATAAATATGACCTTAAGATACAGCCATCTAATGAAATCGTTAATGTCTGCAATCTCTTTTTTTTCAAGATAGTTTTTCAAACAAACCGCATTTTTCAAGTAGTTGTTCTTGTCGTTCTTATCATTGCTTGCATCAAGATCGTCAAAAAATTTCAAGGCATCTTGAAAATCTTTTTTAGCATTAGACTCTATTGGATCAAAATCCAATCGTTTTCTTTTTTTTCCATCAGTATCGCCCAAACTATTTTCTAAAAAATCTCTGCTAGTTTTGTCTAAATGTTCATTATAGAGAGTGGCCAAGACTTTTGCAAGCAGAATGAAAGTGCTTAAGCGTTGCTAGCCATCTACAATGTCATAGGTTGTAGCGTTGGTTTCGGAATCTTTGCTGATTGCAATTAAGACTAATGAGCCGCAAAAATAATCGCTTTCTTTATAACATTCATAGCTAGAAAGCAAATCGTCTAAAAGCTTTTCGCAGTTTTCTTCTGTCCATTGGTAAGGGCGTTGGTAGGTAGGGATTTGGTAATAAGCACTAAGTTCTGTAGCTAAAATATCTTTTAATTGATAAGCCTCGCCTTCAATGCTTTCGTTTGCCATAAAAACCCCTTTGTGTGTTTTGAATGGATTATAACATTAAAAAGTGTTTTTTTTTTTTTTTGAAATATTTCCACGCATTAAGACGCATGGTTTATCGCCATGCCCTTTTTTACAACCTATTTTTAAAGCTCTTTTAAAACCTCTAAAGGCGACTTGAACGCTAGATTGAAAGTTTTAGCGATGCCTTCTTGGGTGATATAGCCGTTATAAGCGCTCAAGCCTCCAAGGGTGTTTGCTACGATTTTAGTGTTGGCTTTTAAAAAGCCCTTCAAGCCATGCTCTAAATAATACAACAAATACGGTGCGCTCGCATGGCTATAAGCTACAGAGCTTGTTTTAGCGGCAATCCCTGGCATGTTAGGCACGCCATAATGCAACAAATCCTCTTCCACATACACCGGGTTAGAATGGCTTGTCTGGTGTATGGTCTCTATACACCCCCCTAAATCGCAAGCCACATCTATTACTACCCCTTGTTTTTGCATGCGTTTTAAATGCCTTCTTAAGATCACTTTAGGGGTTTGGCTCGCTGTAACTAGCACCGCTCCCACTAGCCCCACCGCCCCATTTAAAGCCTGAATGATATTGGCTTCATTCACGCTTAAAACTTCTAAATCATACAAATGGTAATAGGGGTGGTTTTGCAATTTAGCGTAGTCCAATTCTAAAATCGTTACTTTAGCCCCCATTTGGCTTAAGACTTTCGCGCTCTCCATGCCAACCACACCGCCCCCAACCACGACGATTTTAGCCCTTTGCGCGCCCGATAACCCCCCAAGCATGACCCCCTTACCCATAAAGCCCTTAACATGCTCTAAAGCCAGCAAATAATGCTGGATTAAATGCGCAGCCAACCTCCCAGCCACCACGCTCATAGGCGCTAAAATAGGGTAGTCGTTTTTAGGCCCGGCAATGGTTTCAGTGCAAATGGAAGTGATTTTTTTATCTATAAACATTTCGCACAAGCTTTTTTGATACGCTAGATCCAAATAACTAAACAGCATGGCTTTTTCTTTCAACAAAGGGTATTCATGCTCTAAAGGCTCTTTGCATTTGACCACCAAATCCTGCCCCCACGCTGTTTTAGAATCCACGATTTTAGCCCCCACGCTCTCATACGCTTCGTTACTATAACCGCTATTAGCGCCGGCTTGATTTTCCACTAAAACCCCCACGCCCTTTTGAGTGATTAGCGCCACATCATCAGGCACCAAAGCCACTCGTGATTCTAAATCCATGCTTTCTTTGACTAGCCCAATAGTCATGTTAATCCTTTAAATAGTAGTGTCAGTTATGATTATATTCGCTCAATAAGACTATTTGAGTGTTTTTCTGTCAAAAACTTGAATGGTTTTACTCTTTTACACAATGAAATTACTCTATTTATTATCTATTTGCTTATTAGTAATTGGTTGTTAATTTTGGTTTAGAATAGGGATCATTAGAGGGGGTTTGAAGGAGTTATAAAATGATTTTAGTAGGATTGGAAGCGGAATTAGGAGCGTCAAAAAGAGGCACCGATAAAGGGGTTAGGCGTTTGAGAGAAGCCTTAAGCGCAACGCATGGCGATGTGATTAAAGGCATGCAAACGATCACTCAAGAGCGGTGCGTGCTTTATAAGGAGTTTAGATACGCTAAGAATTTTGAAGATTACTACCTTTTTTGTAAAGAAAATCTGATCCCTTGCATGAAAGAAGTGTTTGAGAAAAAAGAATTCCCTTTGATCTTAAGCTCAGAGCATGCGAACATGTTTGGGATTTTCCAAGCGTTTAGGAGCGTTCATAAGGACAAAAAAATAGGGATTTTGTATTTAGACGCGCATGCGGATATTCATACGGCTTATGACAGCGATTCAAAGCATATCCACGGCATGCCTTTAGGCATGGTTTTAAATCGTGTCCGTAGTGGGTTTAATCGCATGAGCGAGAGCGAAGAAAAGGCATGGCAAAAGCTCTGCTCTTTGGGGTTAGAAAAGGGAGGGTTAGAAATTGATCCTAAATGTTTGGTGTATTTTGGGGTAAGAAGCACCGAACAGAGTGAAAGAGATGTGATTAAGGAATTAGAAATCCCTTTATTCAGCGTGGAAGCGATAAGAGAAAACATGCAAGAAGTGGTTCAAAAAACCAAAGAATCATTAAAAGCGGTGGATATTATTTATCTCAGTTTGGATTTAGACATTATGGATGGCAAGCTTTTCACTTCTACCGGCGTGCGTGAAAATAACGGGCTGAGTTTTGATGAATTAAAGCGATTACTCAGCTTGCTTTTAGAAGGTTTTAAAGACAGATTGGGAGCCATTGAAGTAACCGAATACAACCCCACGGTGAGCGTAAAACACACCAACGAAGAAGAAAAGCAGGTTTTAGAGATCTTGGATCTCATCATCAATAGCTGTAAAATTAAAGATAAGAAGCCGTCTTTTGCAATGAGTCGCTGATTATTTTTCAAACAAAACGATAAAAAGTTGGAAAATGAAACCAACAATGGTGCAGTGTTTAGATGAAAAATTAACCCGCTTTTAGCGTCAAAATGTCTTGTGTGTTTTGAGAACGCACGCAAGCTTATTGTGTGTCAAAAATGGGGATTTTTCACTAGAGATTGAGCAAAATCAGCAAAATCAAAAAAAAAAAAAAAGATTTTCATGGGATTAATGTAAAATTCTTATTAAGTTTTTTTTGTTTTTATTACCTAATACTTGCATTCTTATTAGCGTGATTTTACTTGAAAAATTTAAACCATTTTTAATCTCAAAACATAAGGAGTTTGCGTTGCATAAAAAAGTTCTGTTGGCTTTAACTGCCAGCTTGATTTGCCAAGAGTCTTTGTTCGCTAAAGATAAAGACTACACTTTGGGTAAGGTTTCTACTGCCGGGAAAAAGGACAAATCTGATTATTCTGGGCAGGTCAATTTGGGTTATAGCGGGATCACCGCGCCTAAGAGTTGGCAAGATGAAGAAGTGAAAAAATACACAGGAAGCCGCACGGTGATCTCTAATAAAGCGCTCACCCAACAAGCTAACCAAAGCATTGAAGAAGCTTTACAGAATGTCCCAGGTCTGCAAATTAGGAATGCGACAGGTGTAGGGGCTATGCCTACTATCCAAATCCGTGGCTTTGGAGCGGGGGGTTCAGGGCATAGCGATGCGACGCTTATGTTAGTTAATGGTATTCCTGTTTATATGGCCCCCTACGCTCACATTGAGCTAGACATTTTCCCTGTTACCTTTCAAGCCATTGATCGCATTGATGTGATTAAGGGTGGAGGCAGCGTGCAATATGGGCCTAACACTTATGGGGGTATTGTCAATATCATCACTAAGCCTATCCCCAATCAATGGGAAAACCAAGCGGCTGAAAGGATCACTTATTGGGCTAAGGCTAGAAACGCTGGGTTTGCCGCTCCCCCTGATAAAACCGGTGATCCTTCTTTCATCAAGTCTTTAGGCAATAACCTCCTCTATAACACTTATGTGCGAAGTGGTGGGATGATCAATAAGCATGTGGGTATCCAAGCGCAAGCTAACTGGGTTAGAGGGCAAGGCTTTAGGGACAATAGCCCCTCTAGTATTTCAAACTATTGGCTAGATGGGGTCTATGACATCAACGAAAACAACGGGATTAAAGCCTATTACCAATACTACGATTTTGCTATCGCTCAACCGGGATCACTCAGCGAGCAAGATTACAAAATAAACCGCTTCGCTAATTTACGCCCTATCAACCAAAAAGGCGGGCGCTCACAACGCTTTGGGGCTGTGTATGAAAACCGCTTTGGGGATTTAGACAGAGTGGGCGGGACTTTCAGCTTCACTTACTATGGGCAGTTGATGACTAGGGACTTTCAAGTAAGCTCCAGCTACAATAGCGCTAACACGGTTACTTGTTTTAGCGAAGCGGCATGTAGGGCGGCAGGACTCCCGGCGGGGTATAACTTGGCTGTGCCTTATTATGCCACCAACTACAATGGTTGGGCAGAAGTAGAAAACCCTGTGCGCTCCATTAACAACGCTTTTGAGCCTAAAGTGAATTTGATCGTCAATACCGGGAAGGTCAGGCAAACCTTTATCATGGGCTTGCGTTTCATGACCACCACTTTTTTACAACGCCAATACTTAAACACCAACGAATGCGCCACCAAAACGAGCGGTGAGGGGGCAGGATTCTTGTGTGAGGGCGCTAATGTGATGAGCGGTTGGAAACCCCACATCAAGCATGGCGTTTATAGAAACTGGAATAACTGGCGTAACAATTACACAGCGGTTTATTTGAGCGATCGCATTGAAGCTTGGGACGGGCGCTTTTTCATCGTGCCTGGTTTGCGCTATGCTTTTGTGCAATACAACAACGAAAATGCGGCTAACTGGGTGCAAATCCCTGAGAAGGATTTAAGAAAAATCAAGCACATGAACAATTGGATGCCCTCAACCAACATTGGCTTTATCCCTGTGCAAGGCGATCACAATGTGCTGACCTACTTCAACTACCAACGCTCTTTCGTCCCGCCTCAATTAGACGTTTTGAGCTATGGAGGAGCGGAGTATTTTACCCAACACTTTGACACGGTGGAAGCAGGAGCGCGCTACACCTATAAAGATAAATTCAGCTTCAATGCGGACTACTTCAGGATTTGGGCGCGCGATTTTGCCACCGGGCAGTATTCAGTCTATACAAGCGGCCCTATGAAAGGGAATGTGCGCCCCATTAATGGCTATTCTCAAGGCGTGGAGCTAGAATTGTATTACAGGCCTATTAGAGGGTTGCAATTCCATGCCGCTTTCAACTACATTGACACTCGTGTAACCAGCCATGGCCCTTTAACAGACTTGAACGGGGATGTGCTAAAAGGGACTAGCTATAACAAGCATTTCCCTTTTGTAAGCCCTTTCCAGTTCATTTTTGACGCTCGTTACAATTGGCGTAAAACCACCATTGGTATTTCTAGCTATTTTTATAGCCGTGCTTATAGCGGGATTAGCAACAGCACAGCAGGAGGCTATTATGGGATGCAATATTATAGTGGGGGGAACAACTATGAAAGCGTTCTTAATAGCGGTTATCAATGCGAAGCTTGGTGTATGACCCAACATGAAGGGCTATTGCCTTGGTATTGGGTGTGGAATATCCAAGTGAGCCAAATTTTTTGGGAAAACGGGAGACACAGAGTTACAGGAAGCTTGCAAATTAATAATATTTTCAACATGAAGTATTATTTTACAGGGATTGGCTCTAGCCCTGCAGGCTTGCAACCTGCACCTGGAAGATCGGTTACAGCGTATTTGAACTACACTTTCTAAAGGCTTTAAAAAGGAGGGGGATTATTGCGCAATGATAAGCCGCTCAAGTTAGCCGCTTAGCAATTTTATTGAAATGATGAAATCTTTATTTAAGAATATTCCAAATAAGTTTCTTTGAGACTGGCCTTAGCCCTTTGCCAATTAGGCAAATACAAACTCAGCAAATCCCTAAAATATTCGTTATGGTGGCGCGCTTTTAAATGCAATAATTCATGCACAACCACATATTCAATGCCCTTTCTAGGCGCTTTAGCCAATTCCAAATTAAAAAGTAGGGTGCGTTTAGCAATATTACAACTCCCCCATATCCGTTTCATTTTTTGGATTCTAAAGCCTTGTATGCTTTCGTTTAAAATCTTTTCGTATTGGTTGATATAGGTTTGTATTTTTTCTCTTAAAACTTGTCTGTAATAGTTTTCTAACACTTTTAAGCGGTTTTCTAAGCTTGTTTTTTGATGGACATGCAAGATTAAATATTTAGGGCTTTGGAGAACGAAGTGTTTTTTTATAGTGTGTTCAATCTTTAACAAATAGCGTTTCCCAAAAAGATAATGGCTTTCTCTCTCTAGCATTCCTCTTTGGCTCTGTCTGTTTTGGTTTAAAAAATTTTGTTGCTGTTCTTTTATCCAAGGGAGTCTTTTAATCAAAGAAAGCCTAAGGCTCTCATCGTTTAAAGCTAGAGGGCAAGACACATGCACAGAGCCATCGGGCGGGCAAACGCTAATGTGTAAATGTTTAATATCCTTTTTTTCTATGGCGATGTTGGTATTATTTAAAGTCAAACAATAAGCGTTCATTAATGATACTCCTCTATGTGTTTGGCTAAATTAAAGACATTTTCTAACAAACCCTCATCGTTTATGATTTTTCTTAAAGCGATTTTAAGGTTTTTTTCTTTTTGATTATGCCCCACCCAACCATCTTTTTTATTACCCCTTATGCATGCGTCTATTTCTAGGGATAAGGCTTCATTTTCATCTAAATTATCATAGAGGGTTTTTAAAGCGTTAGTGTTGATCTTTTTAGGGTAATTTCTATCTTCTTTATCAATAACTTTTTTGGCTAAGTCGTGGATTTGTTGCAAGTATTCTAAATAGGTTAATTTCTTTTCTCTAAACTGGAGAATCAAATCGTTTAAAAGCGAAGATAATTTTTCGTAATACTTAGGATCGCTCGCTTCTTTTTCTATAATGCGTTTTTTGGTGTTGTTAGCGATGCTTTCTGCCATAGAGCTTTCATTTTTAAACGCTTGAGACAGCGCCTTATTAAAATCATCAATATCCATTTGGGCTAAAACTTCGCACAGCCCTTGATCTTCTATTTGGAATAACACCTCGCTATCCGTGGTTTTAATGTAAGCGTCTAAAATCCGGCGCATCTCTTCGCTATAGCTTTTTAAATCCACGCTATCCCCACTACTCAAGCCAACCGCTTTTTGTAAATGCCTGTAAAATTCCGCTTCTTGTTTGATTTGTTGCGTTTCTTCTTTAGAATAAATGGGCTTTTCTAAGTTGTTCAATTCCACAAACATTCTTAAAAATGCGCCAACAAGCTGGTAAAACAACCACCTTTTTTGAGCGTTTTTTTCTAAATCGTTCCCACAAAAATAAGCGATATAATCCTCTTCATCTTTTGGCTCTTTCACGCTTTCACAAAGCGATTTTAACTGATCTCTGGCTTCTTCTAATTTTTTCTTAATCTTTTGGGCTTTGTCAGAGATAAGCCCTTGAATGTCTTCTCTTTCATAGTTTTCAAACGCTTTATTAGTGTAATCGCTGTGCGCTTCTTGTAAGCTATCAAACAAATCCTTATAGTCTATGATACAGCCAAAATCCTTATCTTCGCTATCTAATCTATTCACCCTGCACACCGCTTGAAAAAGCCCATGATCTTGCATTTTCTTATCCATGTATAAATAAGTGAGGCTTGGCGCATCAAAACCGGTCAATAGCTTATCCACCACGATCAATAGTTTCATTCTAGAAGGCTCATTAATAAAACGCTCTTTAACTTTTTCTTCAAACTCTTTGATTTTATTAAGGGCTTTTTTCTCATCTTTTTCATCAAAAAAGTTTTGCAGCATTTTGCAATAAGTGCGGTATTTGTAACTCTCTTCGCTCTCATCGCTCCCGCAATCTTTCAGATCAGCGATATTGGGTTCATAGCTTGTGATCACAGCCACCTTATCCTTTAATTCTGTTTCTAAAAAGAGTTCAAAATACCGGCATGCGTTATACACGCTTTCAGCCACCAGCATGGCATTCCCCTTTCCATTCTTTAATCTTGGGAGTTTTGCCATATCCAATACAATATCTTGCACAATACGAGCTAATCTGTCTTTAGTGGAAAAAACTTTTTGCAAATTAACCCATTTCTTTTTAAGCTCTGTTTTAGCCGCATCATTCAAGTTTTGGGTCTTTAATTCAAAATATTCGTCTAGCTTTTCAGGGCTACTGACATATTGATCCACGCTCCTGGCTTCATAATTTAAATCTAACACCACTTTATCGCTAACGGCTTCATTAAATTTATAGCAATGGATATAATCCCCAAACACTTCCTGGCTTGTCTTTTTATCTTGTTTCAACAAAGGCGTGCCGCTAAAGGCGATAAAAATCGCATTAGGGAGCAGGCTTTTCATGGCGTTGTGCAATTTGCCGCTTTGGGTTCTGTGGCATTCATCCACTAAAACAATCCATTCCTTTAAAACAGGTTGCTTTTTTAAATCTTCTAAATCGTTGTCATCAAATTTATGCACAAGCGATCCGACCAAAGATTCCTTATTTTCAAACAGCACGCTCAATAAATCCTTCTTGCTGTCGGCGCGATAAATGGTCTCGCCTATTCCTTCAAACACGCCTTGAATTTGAGCGTCTAATTCCCTCCTGTCTGTAACGATTAAAATCCTTGCTTGTTTTCTATTCCTTATTAGCCATCGAGCAAGCCACACCATAGTAAGACTCTTACCGCTGCCTTGCGTGTGCCAGATAATCCCCCCTTCTTTTCTTTTGATAAATTCTTGCGTTTTTTTAATTGCAAAATATTGGTGGAACCTGGCGCATTTCTTTTGCCCCTTATCAAAAATCAAAAAATCATGGATAAATTCTAAAAACCTTTCTTTTTTTAAAAAGCGTTCAATCGTCTCAAACAAATTTTTTAAAACGCCCTCTTCTTTCCAAGAAAGGTAGTATTTTTCTTCAGTCTCTATGACGCCATATTTTAGCCCTTGACTTTCATTGCCCGCCATAACCAATTGGATCGTTTTAAAAAAATCTCTAATAAACTCTTTCTTTTGGTTGTCTAAATTTTGCCTGATACCGCTTTCTACGCTCACGCTGGATTTTTTCAATTCTAGCACCCCTAAAGCGATCCCATTAACATAAAGCACTATGTCCGGTCGCTTCATGTTTGGCCCTTTAACGCTCACTTCTTCAGCCACGCTAAATTCATTCTTAGAAATGTCTTTCCAATCAATGAGATAAGTCGTTTGAGTGTTTTCATTCTGGCTTATTTTAGTTTTCACGCCATAAATTAAAAGCTCGTAAAATTCTTGATTCGCTTCGTATAAATCGTTTTTTAAAGCTTTATGGATTTTCTGCTCAATTTTATGCCACCTTTCATCATTGATTTTTTGATTTTTAATTAACCATGCTTTCAAGCTTTCTTTATTGATGTTTTCATTATCGCTCTTTATTAAATCCCCTAAATACACATAGCCCATGCTTTTAAAAGTTTCTATGACTTGTTTTTGAACTTCTTTTTCTGTTTTCATTATTATAAACCCTTAAGAACGCTTTTTACCGCTTTATATTATAATCCTAAAAACAAAATAGGGCGGTTAAAATGGCGATCAAAAAAAGCGAATTGTATAGCTCTTTATGGGCTGGAGCGGATAGTTTAAGGGGCGGAATGGATGCGAGCGAGTATAAAAACTATGTTTTGAACCTGCTTTTTTTAAAATACATCAGCGATAAAGCCAGAAATGATGCTAAAAACCATATTGAGAGCGCCATAGAAGTGCCACAAGGGTGCTTTTATGAAGACATTCTCGCTTTAGAGGGCGATAAGGAAATAGGCGACAAACTCAATAAAATCATCGCAGAGATCGCAAAGAAAAACCAATTAGAAGGCGCGATTGACAGCGTGGATTTTAACGATAACACTAAGCTTGGAGATGGTAAAGCGATGATAGACACCCTTTCTAATCTGGTTAAAATCTTTGCTGATTTGAGTTTGGGCGCGCATGGGGCTTTAGACGATGATTTACTGGGCGATGCATACGAATATTTAATGCGCCACTTTGCCAGCGAGTCCGGTAAATCCAAAGGGCAGTTTTACACCCCTAGCGAAGTTTCGCTTTTATTATCCCTTTTGCTTGGCATTGATGAAAACACCAAACAGGATAAAAGCATCTATGACCCCACTTGCGGGAGCGGTTCGTTATTGTTAAAAGCTTCTAGCTTGGCTGGCGAAAAAGGCTTAACTATCTATGGCCAAGAAAAAGACATTTCCACCACAGCCCTTTGTAAAATGAATATGATTTTACATAATAGTGCTGATGCTGAGATTGCTAAAGGGGGTTCTAGCACCCTTTCTAACCCCCTTTTTATTAATGAAAAAAATGGCATGCTGAAAACCTTTGATTATGTCGTGGCTAACCCTCCCTTTAGCTTGAAAACTGGACTGACGGGCTAAGCATAGACTATAAAAGCAAGCAAGTTATTAATGATCGTTTCAATCGTTTTGAAGACGGCACGCCCCCTGAAAAAAATGGCGATTTTGCTTTTTTGCTCCACATCATCAAATCCTTAAAAGACACAGGCAAAGGGGCGGTGATTTTACCCCATGGGGTGCTATTTAGGGGGAATGCTGAGGGCGCAATCAGAAAAAATCTTTTACTAAAAGGCTATATTAAAGGCGTGATAGGCCTAGCCCCTAACCTTTTTTATGGCACTTCCATTCCTGCATGCGTGGTTGTTTTAGACAAAGAAAACGCGCACGCCAGAAAGGGCGTTTTTATGATTGATGCGAGCAAGGATTTTAAAAAAGACGGCAATAAAAACCGCTTGAGAGAGCAAGATGTCCAAAAAATGATAGACACTTTTAACGCTTTAAAAGAAATCCCTTATTATTCCAAAATGGTGAGCCTAGAAGAAATTAGCGCTAACGGCTATAACTTGAATATCGCGCGCTACATCGCCGCCCAACAAGAAACAGAAAAAGACTTGTTCGCTTTAATCAACAGCCACAAAGCGAGTTATTTGCCCAAAAACGAAATAAAAGCCTACGCCCCTTATTTTCAAGTGTTTAAAGATCTTAAAAACACGCTTTTTAAAAAGAGCGATAAAGAGGGTTATTACGCTTTAAAAACAGAATGCGAAAACATTAAAGATTACATCACTCAAAGCTCAGAATACCAAACCTTCCACGCTTCTGTTTTAAGCGCTTTTGACCGGTTGGAACTATTGACAACTTTTAATGATTTAGAGCCAGGTTTTAACCCAAAAACCCTCATAGAGAGCGTTTGTTCAAAAGTTTTAAAAGAATTTGAAAAAGTGGAAATTTTAGACAAATACGGCGTGTATCAGCTCTTCAAAGATTACTACAACGAAGTCTTGCAAGACGATTGGTTCCTTCTTTCATTCAATGGCTTTATAAGCGCTAAAGAATTAAGGAAATTAACCCCCCTAAAAGACAAAAACAAAAAAGCCAATTATTTGGAGGAGCCGGATTTTATCATTCAAAAAACCTACTATAAAAGCGATCTGATCCCTAAAAACCTGATCAAACAACGCTTTTTTGAAAAAGAAGCGAAAGAATTAGAAGAATTAGAAAACGCCCTCAATGAAAAAGAGGCCCTTTTAGATGAATTTATAGAAGAGCATTCTAACGAAGAGGGGCTTTTTTATGAGTTGAAAATCAATGAAAGCGTTTTGAAAAGAGAGCTAAAAAACGCCACCGATTTAGAAGATAAAAAAACCCTAAAAACCGCTTTAGAATTGCTAGAAGCCAAAAACATGGTGCTAAAAACGAAAAATAAAGCCTATGAGGAGCTGGAATTAAAAGCGTTCCACCAATATAAAAACTTGAAATTAAATGAAATTAAGGATCTCATCATCAAAGACAAATGGCTTAACAGCTTGAAAACCGCCCTAGAAAACAAAATTGTTAAACGCACCAACGCTTTCACTAGCGCCCTTGATGAAATCGTTTCAAACTACTCTAACAGCTTGTTAGAATTAGACAAAGAAGTCAAAGAGAGCGAGTCAAAAGTTTTAGAACATTTGAAAGATTTGGGGTTAATGGGGTGATAAACGCATGGACGCATTAATGCTGCCCTTACCAAAGGATTGGGAAGCGGTAAAAGTAGAAGATATTTTTGAAATCATCACGGATTTTTCAGCTGCTGGATCCTTTGCACAACAAAGTCAAATGGTTCAATACACAAACGATAGAACAAATTATGCACAACTAATACGAACAACCGAATTAAAAAATGGTTTTAACAATACAAATGCTATTTATATCAACAAAGAGGCGTTTGAATTTCTGTGGCGTGTTAATCTTAACAGCGATGCAATTATATTGCCAAATATAGGAATAAATTGTGGAGAAATTTATTATGTGGATATTAAAAAATTAATTCATAAACATAACGCATTGGCACCAAATGCCATTTTGATAAGAACAAAGAAAGCCAACCTAAAATTTTTATTTTATGCTTTTTTAGATACATGGTTTCAAAAACAATTAATAAACATTATAACCTCATCAGTACAACCAAAATTCACTAAAACTGACTTAAGAGACTTACTAATCCCCCTACCCCCTCTAAACGAACAAATCGCTATCGCTAACATTTTAAGCGATGTGGATCGTTATCTTTATAATTTAGACGCCCTCATTCTTAAAAAAGAGAGCGTTAAAAAAGCTTTAAGCTTTGAACTATTGAGCCAAAGAAAACGCTTGAAAGGCTTCAATCAAGCTTGGCAACGAGTGAGACTTGGGGATATATGTGAATTTGGCAACGGAGGAGCTTATGAAACCCTAATAGTAGAAAATGGAGATTTTAAACTAATAAGCTTAAATAGTGTTGATATTGATGGCAATTTAAAAAATACAATGAAACGAGTTAATTTTTATGATAATTCATTAAAACAAGGTGATATAGTCATGGTTTTAAGCGATGTTGCTCATGGGGATTTTTTAGGACTTTGTGCAGTTATTCCTAGTAATGATTATGTGTTAAATCAACGCATGGGAAGACTTAGAATAAGGAATGATTGCATCAACATTTTATTTTTAAGATTGTATATTAATGCAAATCAAAAATATTTCAAAATGCAAGGTCAAGGTAGTTCGCAATTGAATTTATCCAAAAAAGCCATTGAAGATTTTGAAATCCTTTTACCCCCTCTAAACGAACAAATCGCTATCGCTAACATTTTAAGCGGTTTGGATAATGAGATCACAAGCCTTAAAAACAAAAAACGCCAATTTGACAACATCAAAAAAGCTTTAAACCACGATTTAATGAGCGCTAAAATCAGGGTTTTAAAAAAATAAGTTTTATAACAAAATGACCAACGCCCCAAAAGTCAAGGACAAACCCGCTTATAAAGGAAACCCCTAAGCTTTTAAACTTAGGGGAACGCTCTTGAAAAAATCAGCGTTTCACAGAAACGATCACTTTAAGCCCCAAAAAAGCAAACTCAAAGTATAATGTTTTCCAAGAGCGTTTGTTATGTGGCTTTGACATAACATGCTCCTTTTAAGGTGATTTGCCCCATAAGGCCACTTATGGGGCGTGATGAGATTTTACAACAAACCCCCTTAAAACTTTTAATTTTACAAACGCTAAAAACAAGATTAAAAAATTGAAAAGATAAAAAATAAAACGCCCCAAAAGTCAAGGACAAACCCACTTTACAAGGAAACTCCCTAAGCTTAAAAGCTTAAGGGAACGCTCTTAGAAAATCAGCGTTTCACAGAAACGATCACTTTAAGCCCCAAAAAAGCAAACTCAAAGTATAATGTTTTCCAAGAGCGTTTGCCACTTTTGCGTTTCATGGCATGCTCCTTACAATGTTGGTCTGCCCCATAATGCAACTATGGGGCGTGATGAAATCCTACAACAAACCCCCTTAAAATCTCATCTAATCAAAAACAAGGCGTTTTTAAAACATTAAAGAACTAACGTTATTGAGTGGTATTTTTTAAATCTAGTGCTTCAAGCAATCTTCAAACAAATATTGATGCTCGCAAGGTAAAGCGTCAAATAAGGCTTTGGCTAAATCTTGCATTTCTTTTAAGGCTTTATTACTGCTTCTTAAGGTCAATAAATTTTGCAAGCTCCTAGCGTTAATGCTATACGCTAAATGCGTTTTATAGCTCTCCGGCATGGCGTATTTGGCTAAATCGTTTTTAATGTTATGCTCGCTCAATAAAACCCTGAGATTTTCCAAAGCTAAAACGCTCATTGCATTCACTTTTTCATTATCCACAAACACTAAAAACTCTTTGGCTCTCGCTAAATTCGTTTCATTAAGGGGTAAAAAGCTCTCCACTTCTTTCAATTCCCTTAAAGTGTAGCGGCTTGATTTCACGCTCAAGCTCGCTATTCTATGCCGGCTCAATTCTTGCAACGCTCCCCTGCTCAAACCCTTGATTTCAAAATTGTAATAAAGATGCTCTAAAGTGGAAGAATGCCTGAAAATATTCCCCACCCTATGGATCAAATCCTTATCCTTACAGCCTCCGCCATCGCTGTATTCAAAGCTCTGCCAGCAAGTGCGGATCGCTTGGCTCGCAATGTCTAAAGGGGTATAGTGCTTACAAATCACTTCCATTATTTGACTCCTAATCGCTTTTTATTCCACGGTAACGCTTTTAGCTAAGTTTCTTGGGTGATCCACATCATGATTTAGGCGCATAGCGATTTCTAAGGCTAAAAGCTGCACCGCTAAATTCATGCGGAAAAATTCTTCCATGTAGCTTTCGCTCTCTTCTAATTGGATAAAATCATCAGCGATCTCTAAAATTTCAGAGCTTAACACGCAAATCGTAGAATCCCTAGCGCTCAATTCTTCAATATTGCTTTTGGTTTTATCAAATAACAAGTGCTTAGACAATAGAGCAATGGTAAAAAGATTAGAATCCACTAACGCAATAGGCCCATGTTTCATCTCCGCGCTTGCATACCCCTCAGCGTGCAAGTAGCTGATTTCTTTAAGTTTTAACGCTCCTTCTAAAGCGAGCGGGTAAAACACATCGCGCCCGATATAAAAAAAGCCATGCCCATGCAAGTAGCGTTTGGATAGGCGCTTGATTTTTTCATGCAATTTAGGCTCTACTTTCATCGCATTCACGCTATTGAGCATGTTTTTAGCCTGGATTCTTTCTTCTTCTTTAGAGATGGTCCCTAGCTGTTTGCCTATATACACGCTCAAAAGCCATAAAAGCATCACTTGCGAAGAAAACGCCTTAGTGGATGCCACGCTCCGCTCCACCCCGGCTCTAATCAAAAGCGTGTGATCGCTGATGCGGCTCATCATGCTAAAGGGAGCGTTACACAAGCTAATGGTTTTAAGCCCTTGGGCTTTGGCTAATTTTAACGCCTCTAAAGTGTCAGCGGTTTCGCCGCTTTGAGAAATCGCTATAAAAAGCTCGTTAGGGTTGCTTTTAAAATGGGCGTAGCGGTATTCGCTCGCTAAAATGGCCCTCGCTCTTATTTTGGCTAATCTTTCAAACAGATACACGCTCGCCAAGCTCGCATGGTAACTGCTCCCGCAAGAACACAGCGTGATTTCATTCACATTCTCTAAAAATTTAGGATCGATCTCGCAATACACATTCAAGGCTTCCAAGCGCCCCTCTAAACACTCTAACAAACTGCTGTGCTGCTCATAAATCTCTTTTTCTAAATAATTCCTAAAATCCCCTTTAGAATAATCTTTATTCTCAAAAGCGTAATCTTTCATGTTTTCAATATTGTTTAAATCTTTAAAATTTTCTAAAGAAATCCGCCCCACGCTGTTTTCTTCTAAAATGACAAATTGATCCACTTTAGGGGCTAGCACGCTCAAACTGGACGCAAAAAACACCCCCTCTTTGCCCTTACCCACGATTAAAGGCGAAGAAGATTTAGCGTAAAAGAGGCTCTCTTTAGCCCTTTTATGGAGCATTAAAATCGCATAACTCCCTTTTAAAAGGCTGATGCTCTTTTCAAAAGCTTTCAACAAATCGCTCTCGCTTTTAAGCGTTTCTTCTAATAAATGCGCAATGACTTCCGTGTCCGTTTGGCTCAAAAACGCATGCCCTTTATTTTCCAATTCTTTTTTCAAGCTCGCGTAATTTTCAATGATGCCATTATGCACTAAGGCTAAATTTTCTGTAAAATGCGGGTGGGCATTCGCGCTGCTTGGCTTGCCATGCGTGGCCCATCTGGTGTGAGCGATACTCACGCCAAAATCCAAAAACTCTTTATTTTTAAGCTCTGATTTAAGGTTTTCTAATTTCCCTTGAGTTTTAAACACTTCCAAACAATCATTACTCAATACGGCTAAACCCGCGCTGTCATAGCCTCTGTATTCTAATTCCTTTAAGCCCTCTAAAAGAACGGATTTTTTCTCGCTATCCCCTATATAACCTACAATCCCGCACATTTAAAACACCAATAACCCTTTTTTGATCTTATTTAAAGCGTTAATAAGCTCCTTCAATCGCTCCACTTCTTCGCTTAGTTGCGTAAAAAACGCTTCATTCACGCCCTTTGGCATGTCCATGCTCCCTCTTTTGATCTCAATAAAATCCCCCAAACTCAAATCCGCTAATTTTAAAAGCATTTCAATTTCATTTTGCGAATCTTCAATCTCCGCTAAAATCTTGCGTATTTTTTCAAACATAATAACCGCCTTTAATTTTAGAATGCTCCATGATAGCTAAAGTATTCTTATAAGCTTTTGAGCGTGTCTTCTAAAATTTGTTTGACTTTGGCGTGGTTGTCTTTAAATTCCTTATGCGCATTAAGCCCTACATAGTTACTCACGCAAAAAATCCCTTTAGCCTTCAAAGAAAAAATTTTAGCCACGCTTAAGACGCTAAAAAACTCCATGTTTTCTAATAAAACGCCCTTTTGAGCCATTTTTTTAGCGAACATTTCGCTGGTGTGGATGTAGTTACTGCTATTCACACACACCCTTTCAAAAAGAGCTTCCTCTTTGGTTTCTATTTGAATGAAATTATCCAAAGGCGTGTAGCTGTTTAAATGGCTAAAACTCTCTTCAACTTGATAGCCACAAACGCTTTCAAACACGCTTAAAAGCTCAATTTCTGGGCTATAACTCCCAGCGCTCCCTATAAAAATAAGGCTTTTTGTATCAGGGTTTTTTAAACACATTCTCGTTAAATTAATCGCGCTCTCTATCAAACCCACGCCAATAGGCGTCGCTCCCTTTAAAGTTTCATTCCTTCCAGCACAAAGCAGCATGAAGATCCTTTTTTCGCATCTATTAGATTATTATGAGTAAGCATTATAGACAAACCCTTAAAAGAAACACCTTAATTTTAAGGCTTCATTCACATTTCATTCACATGTTATTCCTTTTTCATTCACAACTTATTCACGCTATAATAACGCC